>DBGBLM010000064.1:0-4159 GCA_048448865.1 Collinsella sp. | reverse complement strand
CCTGAGACTCGGCACCCGGGCCAAAGCCCACGCAGGGGATGCCGTAGCGGCCCTGGATGGAAACGCAGTTCGTGGAGAAGGTCCACTTGTCGCACAGCGGGCGACCGGTGCGCTTGTCCATGCTGGGCTCGCAGCCGATGCGCTCGTCACCGAACATGGCCTTGTGGGCGTCGACGAGGGCCTTGACGTGCGGAGCGGTCTCCTTGTTGATCCACGTGGGGAAGTAAGCCTCGGTCTCGTAGACCTCGCCGGTCCAGGACGGACGGTCGTACATGTACATGGAGACCTTCACGTCGTCGCCGTACTTCTTGGCGGCCGGCAGGTTGCGGATCTCGTCCAGGCAGGACTCCCAGGTCTCACCGGCGGTCATGCGACGGTCGATGGAGATGGCGCAGGAGTCAGCCACGGCGCAGCGGCTGGGACTGGTGTAGAAGATCTGGCTGACGGTGCAGGTGCCGCGGCCCAGGAAGCGGGCATCCTCGAAGTGCTCGGGGTTGTACTTGGGGTCGAGCATCTTGACGAGACCCTTGATGTCGGTCGACTCGTCGCAGCCGTTGTTGTTGAGGGCGCGGACGTCGGCGATGATGTCGGCCATCTTGTAGATGGCGTTGTCGCCGCGGTCGGGAGCGGAGCCGTGGCAGGAGGTGCCGTGAACGTCGACGCGGATCTCCATGCGGCCGCGGTGACCGCGATAGATGCCGCCGTCGGTGGGCTCGGTGGAAATGACGAACTCGGGCTTAATGCCGTCCTTGTTGTAGATGTACTGCCAGCACATGCCGTCGCAGTCCTCTTCCTGGACGGTGCCGACGACCATGATCTTGTAGCCCTCGGGGATGAGGCCCATGTCCTTCATCATCTTGGCAGCGTAGGTAGCGGAAGCCATGCCGCCCTCCTGGTCGGAGCCGCCGCGGCCGTAGATGATCTCGTCGGTCTCATAGCCCTCATAGGGATCGGCGTCCCAGTTCTCGATGTTACCGATGCCGACGGTGTCGATGTGGGAGTCGATGGCGATGATCTTGTCGCCCTCGCCCATAAAGCCCATGACGTTGCCCAGGCCGTCGACCTTGACCTCGTCATAGCCAAGGCTCTCCATCTCGGCCTTGATGCAAGCGACAACCTCACCCTCCTCGCAGGACTCAGAGGGGTGGGAGATCATAGCGCGCAGGAAGCGAGTCATATCAGCACGGTGAGACTCAGCAGCGGCCTTGATAGCGTCGAAATCGAGTTCTTTAGCCATTGTTCATAACCTTTCAAACGAAGGAATCTACCTGTGAGGTGGCGGAGCGATACCTATTTACTCCGCCCCAACGATTAGCAAGTGGGATATTCGCCTTCCCAAACAATGCGGCGATACTGGTCGGGATCGGTGTCGCCCTCGGTGGAGAAGCAGAGCACGGAGCTCGTCTTGTCCAGGCCGATGAGTTCCTTGAGCTCGGCGTACTCGGGATCGAGCATGAGGGTCTCGACCAGGCCGGTGGTCACCGCGCCGGACTCGCCGGAGATGACGCGCGGGTCGCCCTTCTCGGGAGCGCCCAGGGTGCGCATGCCGCGAGCGGTGACCCAGTCGGGGCAGGACACGAAGGCGGTGGCATGGTTGCGCAGGATATCCCAGCCCAGGATGTTGGGCTCGCCGCAGCACAGACCGGCCATGATGGAGGGCATGTCACCGTCCACGATACGCGGATCGCCGTCGCCGGCGGCAGCGCCCTTGTACAGGCAGGCGGCCGGAGCGCACTCGACCACGACGAAGGTGGGCGGGTTATCGGGATACAGGTTGGTGAAGTAGCCCACCACGGCGCCGGCGAGCGAACCCACGCCAGCCTGGACAAACACGTGCGTCGGGCGGTTGATGGCCATCTCGCGCAGCTGCTCGGCAGCCTCGGAAGCCATGGTGCCGTAGCCCTCCATGATCCAAGACGGGATCTTCTCGTAGCCCTCCCAGGCGGTGTCCTGAACGATGACGCCGCGCTCGCAGGCGTCGGCCTCGGCGGCGGCCATGCGCACGCACTCGTCGTAGTTGACCTCTTCGATGGTCACCGTGGCGCCCTCGGCGGCGATGTTGTCGAAGCGAGGCTTGGTGGAACCCTTGGGCATGTGCACGACGGCCTTCTGACCCAGCTTGTTGGCAGCCCATGCCACGCCGCGGCCATGGTTGCCGTCGGTGGCGGTAAAGAAGGTGGCCTGGCCAAAGTCCTTGGCAAGCTGATCGGAAGTCAGGTAATCGAAGGTGCAGTCGGCAACGTCCTTGCCGGTCTCATCGGCAATGTAGTTGGCCATGGCAAACGAGCCGCCCAGAACCTTAAAGGCGTTGAGGCCAAAGCGATAGCTCTCGTCCTTAACGCACAGGTTGGACAGGCCCAGGCGCGCAGCCTGACCGTCCAGACGGGCAAGCGGAGTGACGGTATATTGAGGGAACGACTGGTGGAAGGCACGGGCCTTCTTCACGTGGTCGAGGCTCATGATTCCCAAGTGCTTGTCATCGCTCTTGGGCATCGTGTTGCCCGCCCACTGGATCTTATCGGCCATACGGTGAACTCCTTAAGTCCTCTCTTGCCGGCCCCCGCATACGCGTTTCAGCCCATTCCCATTCATGCGACTGAACTTTTATGTGGATGCCAAACAAAAAGTTTGTTAGCACTGTTCTATCACACTTTTTGATTGGCAAACCTAACAAATTGTTTGTTGCCGTAATCGGTACTTTTTCGCCGCCGAACGGTCATGAATTGCCTTGTTGATGGATTTGTTTGCGAACAGATGTGGTTTATGGCAAAGTGTGCCCAAACTAATTTTTAGGAAGGCACCATGACCCCCGCACAGATTGAGTTTTACAAGCGCCTCGCACACGGCCTGGCGCTCCAATTTGGCCCCAACTGCGAAGTCGTCGTCCACGATCTGGAGACCGAGGACGTGGACCACTCCATCGTAGTGATCGAAAACGGTCACGTCAGCGGGCGCAAACTGGGTGACGGCCCCAGCCATATTGTGTTTGAGTCCATGCACGAGGGCAGCACCGACGTACACGACCGCGAGCCGTACCTCACTAAAACCACCGATGGCAAGCTGCTCAAGTCCTCGACCATCTTTATCCGCAACGACGAAGGCAAGCCCGTCGGCATTTTGGGCATCAACTTTGACATTACGCTTATGAAGGCTTTTGAGCGCTCGCTCGACGCTTTCACCGGCACCGGCGGCACGGGCTATACCGAGCCCGAGCCCATTACCAAGAACATCGGCGACCTGCTCGAGGACCTGCTGCACGAGTGCGAGCAGTTTGTGGGCAAGCCCGCGGCACTCATGACCAAAGACGAGCGCATTCGTGCCATTGGCTACCTCGACCGTCGCGGCGCCTTCCTCATTTCCAAGTCGAGCGAGCGCGCCTGCGAGTTCTTTGGCATCTCCAAGTACAGCTTCTATAGCTACCTCAATGAGGCCAAGGCGGCGGCCGGCGACAAGTAGGCACTCGCCTGGATTGCCCCTCCCCTTTTGGGCGCGAGTTCTGGAAAGCACGAATCCAAGACCGAGCAGCTTGGGAAGTTCCATATAATCGATGTCATTAGTATTTCGAAAGGATGGAACAGAATGGCGTTGAGCAAGGCATCATGCACCGGTCGCGGATTGATTCCGGCAATTGGTGGACATGTGCACCGCATGTTCGATGAGAGTGAAGACGACCTGTTTTCGCTGAGCCTTGACGACGTGATGGATGATCGCCCGTGGACCGCCGACGAACTCATGAGCGGCGGGGCTCGCCCGTCAAGTCCCAATCCCGCACTTGCGCCTAAGCCCGCATCTGCGCCGACTCCTGCGCAGTCGCCTGTTTCGACGCCCGCGCCTACGCCCGCACCCACTTCGGCGCCCACGCCCGCTCCCCGCCCCGCAAGCGACCCGTCCGAGACGGCGGCATTTCTCGCTGCAGCGACGCAGGGCAAATCGGCCGACAGCACCGTTATGTACAGCGCCCAGCAGTTGCCTGTTCCTGCGGCACGCAAGCCTCCGGTCGCAAGGCTCGATGAGCCCGTTTTCCATCAGGTTGCCTACGATTCCTGGGCTGCAGCCGATCTGGATGAGACCTCTACCGGCATGCCGGCGCTCGACGTTCCAGTTAACCCGCTTTTTGCCGCCAACACGAGCGCCGCGGACTATGAGGGCGGTGCGGCAT
>DBGBLM010000063.1:0-17068 GCA_048448865.1 Collinsella sp. | reverse complement strand
AGCAGACCAAAGTGCTTCGCGGCGTTGTAGATCCCATCGTCGTCCACGGCGGTCGTCACGTAGGTCGCCGCAGCCTTCACGGTATCCTGCGCGTTGCCCATGGCCACGCTCGTGCCCACGGCGGAAAACATCGACAGGTCGTTCTCGCCGTCGCCAAAGGCGATCGCCTCGCTCGCGTCGACACCTAGGCGATCCAGCGTCGCCGCGACACCCAAGTCCTTGCCACCGTTAGCGGGAATAATGTCACAGAACAGGTCGCACCAGCGCGTAGTGAGCGAATGCGACACCGCGTCGGTCACGATATGCTCGTCGGCCGGATCCACAAAGGCGCAAAACTGGTAGACCGGCGCGTCGAAGGCGTGCTCAAACGGCTCCTCGTGGTAGACGATTCCCGCGTTATTGCCGGCCGTCACCACGCGCTCGGACAGACGGTTCACAAACGAGTTCTCGCCCTGCATACACAGCGAGTCATAGCGCCCCTGCGCCACCTGGTCCACAATCACCGCGACGTCATCCGGATCAATCGGGCAGCTGCGGTAAACGCCCTCGGCATCAAAACAGTGCTGGCCCGAAAGCGTAATGTATGCATCCCAACCAAGATCGAACAGCCAATCGGGCATCTGGTAGGTCGGGCGGCCCGTGGCGATCACGCACGCAATCCCCTGCTCGTGAAAGCTGTCGAGCACCTGCTGTGCCGACGCCGGAATCCGGTGCGTCTTAAAGCTCAGCAGCGTACCGTCGATATCGAAAAACGCAGCCTTGATCATCCTTGCCTACTCCTCGCCCTCGAGCTTCTCGCTCGCCTCGAGCCACGCCGTCTCCAGCTCGTCCATGGTGGCGTGGGCCTCGTCGATCTTTGCCTGCTGCTCGCCGAGCGCCGTGTAATTGGTGGGGTCGACCTGGGCCATCGCGGCCTCGGCCTCCTCCACGCGAGCGCGCTGCGTTTCCATCTTGCGCTCGAGCGAGCTCACCTCGCGGCGAAGCTTCTGGCGCTCGGCATTGGAAAGGCCATTGGGCTGACCGCTCGACTTGGGCTTTTCGGCCGCAGCTGCCGCGGTACCGGTGTCGAACGTACCGGTCTTGGCACTCGGTGCGCCCACGGGCTCGCCCTCGGCAGTGGCGTTGCACAGGCGCAGGTACTGGTCCACGCCGCCGGGCATATGCGTCAGGTGGCCGTCGAGCAGCGCCCACTGCTGGTCGGTCACACGCTCCATCAAAAAGCGGTCGTGCGTCACCAAGATCAGCGTGCCGGGCCAGCCGTCGAGCAGGTCCTCGACAATCGCGAGCATGTCGGTATCCAGGTCGTTGCCCGGCTCGTCCAGGATGAGCACGTTGGGCTCGTCCAGGATCGTCAGCAGCAGCGACAGGCGACGGCGCTGGCCGCCCGAAAGATCGCCGATGCGACTCCAGAGCTGCTGCGTCGTAAAGCCCAGACGCTCGCAGAGCTTCTCGGGCGAAGTCTCCTTGCCGTCAATGATGTAGTACTTCTTATAGTTGCTGAGCACCTCGCGAATCGTGTCGCCCATGTAGGGCTCGAGCTCTTCGAGCTGCTGCGACAGCACGCCAAAACGCACTGTCTGGCCAATCTTCACGCGACCGCGCAGGGGCGCGATCTTGCCCTGAATCACGCCGAGCAGTGTGGACTTGCCGGCGCCGTTCTCGCCCAAAAGACCATAGCGGTCGCCCGCGCCAATGAGCCAGGTCACATCGGAGAGCACCTGCTTGGGCGCGCCGTCGGTATCCGTGTAGCCGGCGTCCACGTCGACCACGTCGATGACCTGCTTGCCCAGGCGGCTCACGGCCAGGCGCTTGAGCTCCAGCTCGTCACGCACGGGCGGCACGTCGGCAATCAGCTCGCGAGCGGCATCCACACGAAACTTGGGCTTGGTGGAACGAGCCTGGGCACCGCGGCTCAGCCATGCGAGCTCCTTGCGCGCCATGTTGCGGCGACGCTCCTCGGTGACGGCGGCCATGCGGTCGCGCTCCACGCGCTGCAGGATGTAGGCCGAGTAGCCGCCCTCGAAGGGATCGACCTGGCCGTCGTGGACCTCCCACATGCTGGTGCAGACCTCGTCCAAGAACCAGCGGTCGTGCGTGACCACGAGCATGGCGCCCTGGCCGCGCTGCCAGCGGGCCTTTAGGTGACGCGCGAGCCAGTTGATGGTGCGCATGTCCAGGTGGTTGGTAGGCTCGTCGAGCATAAGCACGTCGTAGTCGCCGATCAGCAGGCGCGCGAGGTCCACGCGACGGCGCTGGCCACCCGAAAGCTCGCCCACCGTGCCCTCCCAGGGCACATCGCTAATAAGGCCGGCCAGGATCTGACGCGTGCGCGGACTCGAGGCCCACTCATACTCGGGCGTGTCGCCCACGACGGCATGATGCACGGTGTCGGTATCGACCAGGTTGTCCTTTTGGCCGAGCAATCCGATCGTGGTGTCGCGGCGGTGCGTCACGCGGCCGTCGTCGGGCTCCAGCGTGCCGGCGAGCACGCTCAGCAGCGTCGACTTGCCGTCGCCGTTTTTACCGACAATGCCAATACGGTCGCCCTCGTCCACGCCGAGCGTCACGTTATCGAAAATATGCTTGGTGGGAAACTCTAGGCTGACGGAATCGCATCCCAAAAGAATCGCCATATGCCCTGCTCCTTCGTAGAAATTCAACGTTGTCCATGATAGCAGCGAGCACCACCCCAAACCACCACGAAGGTGCCTGTCCCCTTTGTGGTGGTCGTTTCGGTCGCAGAGCAAAAAGCCGGGCCATCTCCCGCAAGAGATGACCCGCCTTTCCAATCAGTCCCGTGGCGACCGTGGCCGCCGCGGGCCTCAAGCATGTCCCGGACTAGGAGAACATGCCGGTGAGGTAATCATTCAGCCGCTTATCCTTGGGCCGTTGGAAAATCTCGTCGGTCTCGTCGTACTCGACCATATCGCCCATGTAGAAGAACGCCGTGCGGTTGGACACGCGCGACGCCTGTTCCATGTTGTGCGTCACGATGACGATGGCGCGGTCGGCAACGATCGATGACATCAGGTCCTCAATCGCCAGCGTCGAGATGGGGTCGAGCGCCGAGCAGGGCTCGTCAAACAGGATCACGTCGGGGTTGAGCGCCAGCGTGCGCGCAATGCACAGACGTTGCTGCTGACCGCCCGAAAGCGCGTAGGCGCTCTTGTCGAGCTTGTCCTTGACCTCGTCCCACAGCGCCGCGCCGCGTAGGCTCTCCTCGACCATGCGGTCGAGCTCGTCGCGGTCGGTGATGCCGTGGCGCTTAGGCGCAAACGTGATGTTGTCGCGAATGGACTTGCGGAAAGGATTGGGCTGCTGGAACACCATGCCAATGGAGCGACGCAGCTCGTAGGTGTTTTCGGTCTTGGTGTTCACGTTGCGCCCACGGTAGTTGATCTCGCCCTCCACGCGGCAGCCGCGAATCTCGCGATTCATAAGGTTGAGGCTGCGCAAAAAGGTCGACTTGCCGCAGCCCGAAGGCCCGATGAGCGCTGTAATCTCACCCTTGTGGAAGTCGAGCGACGTGTTGTGCAGCGCATGGTGGTCGCCATAGTACACATTGACGTCCTTGGTGGAGAGCACGACCTCGTCGCTCACGGCCTTGCCGCTCACGCGAACGCGCTTCTCGCTCTCCCCCACGCTCGACAAAAAGTCCTGGGTCTCGGACGTGACTACCTCGGTTGCGGGCGTTGCATTTATCTCGCTCATTCGGCCGTCATCTTCCTTGCCAGTTGCTTGCCCACGATACGGGCGACTACGTTAAACAGCAGCACGCAAATCATCAGCAGCGCCGCGGTGCCCCAGACGATCTGCTGTGCCTCGGGGCTGCCCTCGCCATAGATCTTGTAGATGTGCACGGCGAGCGACTCACCGGGGCGGAACACGTTCCAGGCGCAAGTGGGGCTCGACAGGTTAAAGCTCAAGAAGTTGAGGCGAACCGGCGAGCTCATGCCCGAGGTAAAGAGCAGCGCCGCGGCCTCGCCAAACACGCGGCCGGCCGAAAGCACGATGCCGGTCACGATGGCGGGCATGGCCTCGGGAATCAAAATGTGCAGCGTGGCCTCCCAGCGGGTAAGGCCCATGGCCAGGCATGCATCGCGCTGGGCCTGCGGCACGTCCTCGAGCGCCTGCTGAATCACGCGCACCAGGATGGGGATGTTGAACATGGTGAGCGCGACGGCGCCGGAGATGATGGAGTACTTCCAGCCCAGCTGCACCGAGAACACCAGGAATCCGAACATGCCGACGACGATGGAAGGCAGCGAGGACAGCGTCTCGATGGCAGTGGAGGCAATGTCGCGGACGGGACCGTCGGGTGCGTACTCGACCAGGAAGACCGCGCCGCCCAGGCTGATGGGCACCGAGATGACCAGAGTGATCAGCAGCAGATAGAACGAGTCGAACAGCTGGTAGAGTACGCCGCCCTGGGTTCCGTTGGCGCGCGCGGGCTGCGTGAGAAATCCCGGCTGGAACAGCGTCGAGATGCCCTCGAACAGGATGTAGGCCACCATGGAGACGACGATGAGCATGACGATGGCGGCGATCGCCGTCAGCACGCCCGTGGCGATGCGGTCCTGCTTTTGGACGCGCCCGAGTCTCGCCTCGTCGATGTGGATGCGCGTGCTAGCCACGAGCCTTCGCCCCCTTGCGGCCGATAAGGTGGATGATCAGGATGAAGATGAGGCTCATGCCCATCAGCAGCAGACCGAGCGCCCACAGAACATCGTCCTGGGCCGAGCCCTCGGCATAGACCGCCATAGACGTGGTGAGCGTGGTGGTGATGGTAGACGCCGGCGACAGCAGCGACGTCGGCATGGCCTCGATGCCGCCGATGACCATGCGCACGGCGAGCGTCTCGCCAAAGGCACGGGTCATGCCAAGGATGACTGCGGTCATGAGCGACGGCATGGCGGACTTGAGCACCACGTGCCAGATGGTCTGCCAGCGGGTGTAGCCCAGCGCAAGCGAGCCCTGACGGTAGCTGTCGGGCACGGCGCGCAGGCCATCGACCGAAAGCGTGGTCATGGTCGGCAGGATCATGACGGCCAGCACGATAGCGCCGGGCAGGATGCCCAGGCCCGTGCTCACATGGAAAACACTCTTCATAAGGCCGACAACCACGTGAAAGCCGATCAAGCCAAAGACGACCGAGGGAATGCCGGTCAAAAGCTCAATAAGCGGCTGAAAGATCCTGGAACCAAACTTAGGCTGGATCTCGACCGCAAAGATGGCAGAGCCGATGGCGATGGGCAGCGCGATGAGCGTGGAGAGCACCATGACTGCAAACGAGGTGACGATCAGGGGCAGAGCGCCGGTATAAGGCAGGCCGTTTTCGGCCGTGTTAGCCAGGTCCCACATGGTACCGGTGAAAAACTCGACGACCGAGACGCCGTCCTTGACAAAAGCCGAGAGGCCCTTTTGGGCGACCATAAAGATGAGCGCGGCAACGACAAGCGTCACGAGCGCAACGCACGCGCCCGTGACGCCCAGGCCCACGTTCTCAAGGTCGCGCTTTGGCAGCTGTTTTGCCATTGCAAACCTTTCCGGGGGCGATTACTTATTTAGCGGAGACCTTGCCGCTGGCGTCCTTGACGACCTTCATGGCAGAGACGGGAATAAAGCCCTGCTCCTCGACGAGCTTGCCCTGGACGTCGTCGGAAAGCATGAACTCCAGGAAGGCCTTGGTAGCCTCGTCGGCGTCCTTGGAGCAGTACATGTGCTCGGTCGCCCAGATCTTGAAGGAGTCGTCGGTGACATTCTTGCTCTTGGGCTCGACGCCCTCGACCTTGATGGCGTTGAACTTGGAGTCATCGAAGTGCGAGAAGTCCAGGTAGGAGATGGCGTTGTCGGTGCTGGCCATCTGAGTCTGGACATCGCCGGACTTGTCGAGCTCGGCGTCGCCCTTAAAGTCGACGGCCTCGTCGCCAAAGACGGCGGCCTCAAAGGTAGCGCGGGTACCGGAGCCGGCCTTGCGGTTGAGGACGACGATGGTGGCGTCGTCGCCGCCGACCTCCTTCCAGTTGGTGATCTGGCCGGAGAAGATGCCCTTGAGCTGCTCGAAGGACAGATCGTCGACCGTCACGTTCTTGGAGACGACGGGGCCCATGCCCACGACGGCGACCTCGTGGTCGACGAGGTTCTTGACCTGATCGGCCTCGAGCTTGGACTCGGCGAAGACGTCGGAGTTACCGATGGTGACGGTGCCGGCGGCAACAGCGGTAAGGCCCTTGCCCGAACCGTTGCCCGAACCGGAGATGGAGACGTCGGGGTTGGCATCCATGAACTTCTCGGCAGCAGCCTCGACGAGAGCCTGGAACGAGGAGGCACCGTCGTAGGTCACCTCACCGGAGACGGACTCGGCAGCAGCGGCGCTACCCTTGTCGGCAGCGTCGGAAGCGCCTGCGCCACCGCAACCAACGAGACCGAGGCCGACGATGCTGGCAAGACCACCAGCGAGGCCGAGGAACTGACGACGAGAATAAGCCTGATCGAGCATGATCTTCCTTTCATACATGCGACTCGCGGGCACCCCGCCCGCTTTGCTGTTTGGAAAGATACGGCCCCGACCGGGCAGCGCCCGCGCCAACTGCGGTTTCTTACGGGCTATTGATAGACCCTTACCGCAAGCTCTGCCCAGCCTTTACAAACGGATAACAATCCAGCGCCGAACATGGCGCACCTTTTACACCAAAGGAACGTCCCCAATGACTACCCCACCGCAACAGAAAAAGCCCGGGCCGAAGCACCGGGCTCGTAATGCAAGTTTGTATCCAAGCAGGATATAGGGGTTTCCCAGGTGCCCGAGATTGCCCCGAAAGAGGAGCGCCGCGTACTTTGGTACGCAAGCGACGGTTTGAGGGGCAAGGTCGGGTGCCTGGGGAAGCCCTACAGCTCAAGTTCGTTGAGGCGCAGGATGGCCACGATATAAATCTTGAGCGCCTGCTTGAGCTGTTCCTCGTTGGCGCACTCGTTGGGGCCGTGCATCTGACCGCCCCATGCGGGCAGCTCCAGGCCGGTCTCCTCGGGGCCAAACGACACGGCGCGGGCAAAGTTGCGCGCGTACGTGCCGCCGCCCATGGCAAAGGGTTCGGCATGCTTGCCGGTGAACTCGTTATAGGTATCGATAAGCGCCTTCACGGCCGGATCGTCGGCAGACACCGAGAACGGCACCTTCGCGCGACCCAGCTGGCACGTCACGCCAAAACGGCCCACGAGCGGGTCGAGCTGCTCGCGGATGGTATCGGCACTCGTACTGTCGGGGAAGCGCACGTCGATGACCTGCTCAATATGGCCATCCGCCACGCGGATGACTCCAGCGTTGCAGGTAAGCGGGCCAAACGCCGGACTCGTCGCATCGATACCTAGGCCGCGGCCATAGGCATCCGCATACACAAAGGCCAGGAACTTGACGAACTCATGCTCGGCAGGCGTCAGCAGGCGCTCGTCGCGTGCACCAAACGCGTCCTCGGCCTCGCGCAGATACGACACGATCAGGCCGACGGCATTGATCGTTCCCTCGGGCATCGAAGCATGGCCACCGATACCGTGGGCGAAAATCTGCGCATGGCCATTATCAAGCGCCGTAATCTCCAAGCGGTCGGCGTTCTCGACCGGCGCCGGCAGCTCATCGGCGGCAATCGCGAGCTCGCAGATGGACTGCGACGGAATGGCGTTGCTCGCCTCGGCACCGCTCCAGGACACAATGCGCCCGCCGTCGATCTTGGGGCTCACAAACGTCGCCCCAAACTGGCCCTTCTCGGCATTGCAGACCGGGAACTCGGCATCGGGCGTAAACAAAAAGTCGGGGTCTGCGTGGTTCTCCAGATAATGGTGAACGTCGGACATGCCCACTTCCTCATCGCAGCCCAGCAGCGCGCGAAAGGTATAGCGCGGCACAATGCCGTGCTTGAGCAGGTAGGCACCGGCGTAGAGCGACAACACCGCCGGACCCTTGTCATCAATCACGCCACGGCCGAGCAGCCATCCCTCGTGACGCTCCATCGCAAACGGGTCGGTGTTCCAACCGGGACCGGCGGGAACCACGTCCACGTGGCAGATGGTCGCGAGCTGTTTGTCGCCGCGGCCCGGGATATCGGCAATGCCCACATAGCCCTCGTCGTCGCTTGTCTGGTAGCCGAGCTTCTGCGCGATGCCGAGCGCGCAATCGAGCGCGTCACGAACCGGACGGCCAAACGGTGCGCCGGGCTCCGCATTAGCAGAAACCGCCACGGACGGATAGCTCACCAGCCGCTCGATATCGGCGACGACATCCTCCCAGACCTCGTCGACATACTCGGCAACGCTCTGCTCCACCTGATTCATGGACGACCTCCTTACCAATGAGCGGCGAGCGTGCCCGCCCCTCACATCAAATACTTATATAGCGAAAAGTTTAGCAAGCTCGGCCACCGAGTGCACCACCGCATCGGCGCCCGCAGCCTCGTGCTCCCCCGGCGCCGCCGCACCCGAATAGATACCGATGCACGGTACGCCCATTGCGTGCGCGCCCTCCACATCGTTAAAGCGGTCGCCGATCATCACGGCATCGTCGGCCGTCGCGCCGAGCACCGCCAGGGCATCGCAGACCGAATCGGCCTTGGTCTCGCGTCCCTGCGGCGGATTCATGCCAACCACCGCCTCAAACTGAGAAAGTCCGAGCTCACGTACCATGTCGATGCACTTTGCCTCCATGCGTGACGTCGCCACGGCCATACGCTTGCCCCGGGCGGCCAACCCTTCCAGCAGCTCGGGGATCCCATCGAACACGGGGTACTCTTCCGGTCCCAGCTCATCGAAAAAGGCGCGGTACTCATCGGCCACCACAAGCGACTCCTCGCGGGAGAAGCCATAAAAGTCATGGAAGCTCTTCCACAGGGGCGGCCCGATCATACGGCGCAGGTCACCCATCTGCGTCTCCGAAAACCCGCGCGCAGTCAGCGTCTTGCGCGTCGAGGTCATCACCGCCCGGCCCGTATCGGCCACCGTGCCATCGAAATCGAACAGCACGACCGGCCGCCTGCATATCTCCAGTGCCTCCATCGGCATTCCTCTTCCCCAGTTGATGATTTCCACACAGACACTTCAAACTGTTGACTATTCAACAATTGAACCTAGTAATGTGGAACGACTCTACTATACTTGTCGCACTTTGCTCTCAGAAGGCGGCGCGCAAGCGCCCCAACGAAAGGTGCAATTATGTCTTTTGCCATCATAACCGACTCCACGTCGGACATCTCCCCCGCCCGCGCCCAAGAGCTCGGCATTTACGTGATTCCGCTGCATGTGATTATCGAGGGCGAGGACCTGCTCGACCAGGTGCAGATTACCGCCCAGGAGTACGTCGCGCGCATGGCCGGTTCCGGACAACTGCCGCACACCTCGCAGCCGAGCGCCGGCGAGTTCAAGGCGCTCTTTGACCGCGTGCTCGCCGACGGCCATGATAGCGCCATCTTTATCTCGCTGTGCAGCGAGTGGTCCGCCTGCTATGCCAACGCCAGCCTGACGGCCGAAACGCACGAGCTCGATGTGCGCTGCATCGACTCGCGCACCGGCTCGGGTGCCGAGGGCCTGCTGGTGGAGTACGCGCTGGCCATGCGCGAGGACGGCCGCAGCCTGGACGAGACCGAGGCGCAGATCCGCGCGACACTGCCCGATGCCCACCTGCTGCTGATTCCCCGCACGCTCGAGAACCTCGTTAAGAACGGTCGCGCGCCCAAACTCGCCGGCCAGCTCACGCAGATGCTCAACATTCGCCTGGCCGTTTCGCCGGAGTGGAAATCGGGCGAAATCAAGGCCATCAAGAAGGGCCGCGGCGCCAAGCGCATCGTTGCCAACACCATGGCTGACTGCCTCGAGTTTTTGGACGAGCACCCGGGCTCAAGCGTGCGCGTGCTCACGACCGGCGCCGCCGAGGAGCAGGAACTTGTCAACGAGGCGCTCGCGGGCCAGGACTACGTAGACGCCGGCACCGGCCCCATCGGCTGCACCATCGCCACCCACGTAGGCGTCGATGCCATCGCCATCAGCTACTGCCCCCGCTACCAGTCCATCCACTAGGGGCACCTTTACCACTTGCGGTGGAATAGGGACTGTTTTTGGCTTATCGGCCGCAAATCAATCCCTATTCCACCGCAACCTAGAAGCAGTTCATTTGGGACGGGGCTAAAAAGACTGGTATCAAACGTTTCAGACCAGTCTTTTTAGCCCCGTCCCATTTTAGCTACTCACATCAACCCGCTGAGCGCAATGTCGACGGCCTCGTTGAGGTCGTCGGTGATGTGCACCAGCTCCGGATCGAGCGGGCTGATCATGCCGGCGTCCATCACCGGGCCGTTGAGCCAGTCAAACAGGCCCTGCCAGTACTCGGTGCCCACCAAAACGAGCGGCATGCGCTTGACCTTGTGCGTCTGCACCAGCGTGAGTACCTCAAACATCTCGTCGAGCGTGCCAAAACCACCGGGAAACACGATGGCACCCGAGCTGTATTTGACGAACATAGTCTTGCGCACAAAGAAGTAACGGAAGTCCATGCCGAGGTTCACGTATTTGTTGAGCCCATGTTCATGCGGGAGCTCGATACCCAAGCCGACCGACTTGCCGTTGACGCTCGCCGCTCCCCTGTTGGCCGCCTCCATGATGCCGGGGCCGCCACCGGTGATAACCGCCACGCCGCGCTGGGCAATCTTACGGCCGACCGTGCGCGCCGCCTTGTAGAGCGGATCGGTCTTGGGCGTACGGGCACTACCGAAGATGGTCACCGCAGGCCCTAACTCGGCAAGTGCGCCAAAACCATCGACAAACTCGGCCTGGATGCGCAGTACACGCCACGGATCGGCATGCAACCAGTCGGTTGAATCCTCGGGCGCCAGCAGGTTGGCATACGTATTGTCCTTAGGAATCATGGGGCCGCGCATGACCACGGGACCGCGGCGGTACGTCTCGTCGTAGGCAGGCTCGCCCTCGACATTCTCGTTCTTAATCATGGGTGCTCCTATCGAGAAAAAGAGAAACGGGCGGGGTCGACGCCATGCGCCAAACACCCGCCCGAACATCAACTATTCGGTATGGTACCCACGATGCATCAAGTGCTTGCAAGCTATCGGTCAGCGGTCGTAGCTCTTAGTAATCCACCGCGGCAGGACTATTCATCCAGTCGCTCACAAACGCGCCGTAGCGGCCCTCGATAATGGCCTGACGGGCACGCTGCATAAGGTTGAGCAGGTAGTAGATGTTGTGCATCGAAAGCAGAATGCCGCCGAGCATCTCCTTCTGCGTGACCATGTGGCGAATGAGTGCGCGGCTGTAGCCGCCCGTGCACACCGGGCAGGTGCAGGTGGGATCGATGGGACCGTCGTCGTGCGCAAAGCGGGCGTTGCGGAAGTTGAGGCGACCCTCGCTCGAAAACGCCGTACCCATGCGGCCGGTGCGCGTCGGCAGCACGCAGTCGAACATGTCGATGCCCACACCCACACCACGCACGAGGGTGGTGGGGTTGCCGACGCCCATCAGATAGCGCGGCTTGTGCTTGGGCATGTACTCGCTCGCGAGCGGTGCCAGCGTCTCGAACATGGTCTCGTGGTCCTCGCCCACCGAGTAGCCACCGATGCCGTAGCCCGGGAAGTCGCCGCACTCCTCCAGGTGGCGCAGCGAACGCAGGCGCAGGTCCAGGTGCATGCCGCCCTGGACGATGCCAAAGAGCGCCTGGTCATCGCGGGTATGCGCCTTATAGCAGCGCTCGGCCCACATGCTCGACAGCTCAACGGCGCGCTCAACGTAGGCGCGCGTGGCGGGATAGCCCGGGCACTGGTCGAGCTGCATGCAGATGTCGGAGCCGAGCTTCATGGCGATTTCCATGTTGTCCTCGGGCGTCCAGAACACGTGACGGCCGTCGTAGTCGTTGACGATAAAGCGCACACCCTCGTCGGTGAGCTTGACAGCGTCGTTGTGGCTGAACACCTGGAAGCCGCCCGAGTCGGTAAGAATGGGGCCGTGCCAGTTCATGAACTTGTGCAGTCCGCCCAACTCGGCGATGGTGTCCTCGCCGGGACGCATGGACAGGTGATAGGTATTGGCAAGCACGATCTGGGCACCGAGCTGCTTGACGGTCTCGGTAGGAATGCCCTTGACGTTTGCCTTGGTGCCCACGGGCATAAAGATCGGCGTCTCGATGTCGCCGTGCGGGGTGTGCAGCACACCGGCACGCGCATGCGTTGTCGGATCCTCGGCAATCAGGTCGAATTTAAAAAGGTTCTGGTCCATAAACTGGAACTCCTTGGTTGCGGTTCATACGCAAACCATTATACGGGCAACCCGCAAGCAGCACCGACTCGACAGAAACTGGTGCATTAAACGACTAGTCATTTAAGAACTGCCCCAACGACTACATCCAACAGCCGAGGTAACGCCGACGCTTTGTCAACGACAGCGAAAACCCGCCAGAGCGAGCAAGGTGCCTTGAAACAAGGCGGCATTGATCTTTTGATCATGCCGCCGAAGTTGAAAGGCAGATTGCCGCTCTGGCGGGTTTGCAGCGTCAACTGGTTACGCGGTTTGGTAAAACCGCGTAACTCCTACGGACGCTGGCCCATGCCACCCTCGAGGGTGACGGTCTCACCGTTCATATACTTAAAGTCGGGGCCGCAGAGCTGAACGACCACGCGGCCGATCTCCTTCTCGACGTCGCCGTAATGGCCCGCCGGCGGCATGTGGACGTTGGCCTTAAACGCCTCGGGATAAGCATCCTGGAAATTCTCGAGCGCAGCGGTCCAAGCAAGCGGGCACACGATGTTGACGTTGATGCCGTCCTTGCCCCACTCATTGGCGGCAACGCGAGTCAGACCGCGGATGCCCTCCTTGGCGGCGGCATAGCTGCACTGGCCGTAGTTGCCAAACAGGCCGGCGCCCGAGGCAAAGTTGACTACGGAGCCCTTGGTCTCCTTCAGGTGCGGATAGGCCTTCTGCATGTACAGATAGGTAGCATACAGACCGGAATAAATGGCCAGGTTAAACTGATCCATGGTGTGGTCGGCGATGGTCACACCCGAGGCGCTGGCCTGGGCGTTGTTGACGACGGCGTCGATGCGGCCGAACTCCTCAATGGCCTTGTCGATGACGTTCTGGACGACGGCCTCGTTGTCCTGACCAGCCGAGACATCGGCCTGAACAGGCAGAACCTTGATGCCGTACTCGGCCTCGAGGGACTCCTTGGCAGCCTCGAGCTTGGCAACGTTGCGGCCGGTAATGACGAGGTTTGCGCCCTCCTTGGCAAAAGCGATATCGATGCCGTAGCCGATGGAGCCAGCGGAGCCGTCCTTAAGCGTGGCCTTGCCGCCGCCGGTAACGATTACGGTCTTACCAGTGAAAAGTCCCATACGAAGTCCTTTCAAATCGCGACGGGCCCACCCGCCGACTGCGCGCATCCAACTTCACGCGCCAAAAGCTGAAATGCAACTTTAGCGGGTTCAAGTGAAAAATAAAGACCGCAGCAGGCGAACGGCACAACGTCATTCGGCGAAGGGGATGTCAAGCACAAACTGAATAAGAAGGCCGATTTTTTGTCAGCCAAACGAGTCATCGAACACGTTTTGAAACTTTGCTGCAGCGCGCGGGATGTCGACGCGAGACTTTATCATAGGGTGACAAACAACGATGAGGAGCACATGCCTATGACAGACGAGCTGGACCCCCAGACTCAACAGCATATTGATGATTCAGCAGACGTCGCCGCAGATACTGACGCTGCGATCTGCAATGATACCGACGTCGACGACGCCACTCTGGATAACGGCGCTGCGACGGAAATCCCTGCGGCCGAAGATGCCGGCGAGCAAAACGACGATCCGGCCGCTCAGGACGACGCCCCCGAAAAGGACGCCGCCCCGCAAGCAGAAGGACCCATCGAGGTATCTTCGGAAGAAGAGCTCGATGCCGTCATGGACTCCATGATGGATGCCGTCGAAGCGATGAAAGACGCCGTGGCCGACGCCGATATTGATGCCGAGGAAGAGGAGGCCGCCGAGGCCGCCTCGACCTTCGTGCCCGGCGAGACCCCCGTTGCCGACCAAGGCAGCACCCTGCCCTCGTTCCTGCAGCTTGAGCACCCCACCATTGGCGCGGACGCCGTCGACCCGCATGCAGCGGGCTTTTCCGTGATCGAGGGCGGCACCGGCAATATCACCGCGCCGCAAACTACCGAAGTGGACGCTGCCGACACCGGTCGCCCAATCGCCCCGCACGCCCCCGCCGCGAGCCGCGATCTGGGAACTACCGTCTCGAACACTGCGAACGCCGTGGGCGCCTTTATCGCGCAGGGAGCCTCGGCCATGCGCGAGATGAACGCCGCGAAAAAGGCACTCGCCGATGCACGCGATCACCTGGCAGAGTTGGAGCAGCGCATCGCCGATCAAGGCGAAGAGCTCGAGACGCGCCAGGACATCGCAGGCCGCTACGGCCAAATCGTCGCCGAGCAACGCCAGACTATCGAAACGGCGCAAAAGGCCGCCGCGGCAGCAGAAATCGGCCGCGACACCCATGCTGCCAAGGCAACAGAGCTCAAGGCGCAGCTCGAGCAAATAAAAGAAGAGGACGATGCCACCGAGCGGCGTCTCAAAGCCGCACTCGATGCCGTGGAGGCGCGCGAAGCCAGCTCGCGCGAGACCGGTAACCGCCTCGTTCGACGCCTCGAGGATTCCAAGCGCATCCGCGACAAGGTGCAGGCCGAGCGCGACGCCGGCGTTGCCGCAGCGCAGCAAACCGTCGACGCCACGCGCGCTCAACTCGAAACGCTGCGCCACGAGTATGCCGAGCTGCAGCGAAATCCTTCGGCGAATCCCGCCAATTACACGGTGCGCACCAGCGAGCTTTCGATGCAGATCTCCGACACGGCCGATGCCCTGCGCAAAGCCGAGGAAGATGTCCCGAACATCACCGCCGATCTTGAGCACTCGCTCGCGGCCGCCGAGCACGCCGTCGAGCAGGCGCAAGCCCCCATCGCCGACGCCAAGCGAGCCCATCAGACCGTGACGGCCGAGGCCGATGACGCGCGCGACGAGCTGCAGACTGCAAAAGCCGCCGCCGCAACGCGCCAGCGCGAACTGCGCGAGAAGATCGCCGCCGAGGACAAGGCGCGTCGAGAGCAAGAGCAGGCTATTGCCAATGCCCAGGCGGACGTCGCGCACGCACAGTCGATCATCGAGCAGGCAACCGAGGTGCATGACCATCCCGAGATTACCGAATCGCTCGCGGGCTCCCTGGCCCGCGATAAGGCCGAGCACGCCGAAACCGAGCACGAAGTGGCTCAACTCGAAGCCGCCGAGGACGACGTGCGCGAGCGCACCCGCGACTCACGCATCAAATTCACCGGCGCCATCGTATGCATTGTCGTCGTGATTCTGGTGATCATCCTGGTCTGGCTGTTCGCGAGCAAGTAAACCAGCTTCCAAAAAAGCTCAACGCAGTTGCGGTGAGATAGTTCCTGTTTAGCCCCAAAAAGGCCAATTCAAGAACTATCTCACCGCAACTTATTTGATTGATGCAAGGTAGTCATTGGGGACGTTCTTAAACGACTAGTCGAACAAGAACGTCCCCAATGACTACTTTTCGTTAGAGACGCAAACGCCGATGTTATGGCACCGACAGCGAAAACCCGTCAGAGCGAGCAAGGTGCCTTGAAACGAGGCGGCATTGACCTTCTGGTCATGCCGCCGAAGTTGAAAGGCAGATTGCCGCTCTGGCGGGTTTGCAGCGTCGAGCAGTTACGCGGTTCGTAGAACCGCGTAACTAACAAATGAGCATGGCATCGCCAAAGCTGAAGAAGCGATAACGTTCTTCGATAGCGGCGGCGTAGGCATCCATAATCTGGTCGCGGGTAGCAAGTGCGCTCACGAGCATCATGAGCGTGGAGCGCGGCACGTGGAAGTTCGTGATCAGCGCATCGACCACGTGATAGGTCGAGCCGGGCATGAGGTAGAGCTGCGTCGTGGCGTTCTCGCGCACCACGATGTCGCCGCGGCCGAGCGTGTCGGCGCCGTCCTCGCGGCCTTCAAAATAGCGCGCCGTCACGGCCGGATCGGACACCGGAGCGTCCGCGTCAAAGGCGCTCTCGAGCGAGCGCACTGCGGTGGTGCCGACGGCGATCACGCGGTGCCCCTCGGCCTTCGCCTTATGCACGGCGTCGACCACCTCCTGCGATACGTGGTAGCGCTCGGTGTGCATGACGTGCTGCGTGGGGTCATCCTCCTCCACCAGACGGAAGGTATCGATACCCACCTCGAGCTCGACGGCGGCAAACTTCGCACCCTTGGCCTCGATAGCGGCCATGAGCTCGGGCGTAAAGTGCAGACCCGCCGTGGGAGCGGCAGCCGAGTGCTCCTCCTTCATGGCGTAGACGGTCTGGTACTTCTCGGGATCGCCCTCGTAATCGGTAATGTAGGGCGGCAGCGGCACGTGGCCGGCAGCGTGTATGGCCTCATCGAGCGTGCGCGGGTTGCCGGCGGCATTGCAGCCGGCCGGCTCAAAACGCACCAGTCGGCCGCCGCGGCTATCGGTGACAAAGTCGACGACCTCGGCCGTCAGCACCACGGGAGCCCCCTCGGGCGCATGGGCGCCACCGGCGCGATACTCAATTTGGGCACCGGGCTTCAGACGCTTGCCCGGCTTGACCAGGCACTCCCAAACGTGGCCCAGCGGGTCAACATCTTCGCGGCGCTTGAGCAGCAGCGTCTCGACCACGCCGCCCGAGCCGGCTTTGCGACCGATCAGGCGGGCCGGCATCACGCGCGTCTTGTTGATGACGAGCACATCGCCCGGCTCGATATAGTCGATGATGTCGCGGAAGATGCGGTGCTCAACGGTACCGCCGTGCTCCAACGGCGTTCCCGCCTGGGAGCCCTTGCGATCCACCACCAGCAGGCGGCAGGAGTCGCGTGGCTCGGCAGGAGCCTGGGCAATCAGTTCCTCAGGAAGGTTGTAGTCAAAATCATCGGTACGCATAGACACGTCGGATACTCCTTATATAGCTAAAGTCCGTTCTACATCCTAGCAGGCTGACGTCCCAAATGAACTACTT
>DBGBLM010000062.1:0-12081 GCA_048448865.1 Collinsella sp. | reverse complement strand
CACACCCCCGAGGAGGTCGCTCAGGAGAAGATCGAGAGCGTCGGCGAGGGTATCAAGAAGTTCTTCATCGACGTTATCTCCACCTTCCGCAACAAGTCCTTCCGCAAGGTCCTGTACGCACAGGTCTCCACGAAGCTCGCTGCTGCCTGCTGGTCTGCCTGCCTGTCCTTCTTCATCGTCTACTGCCTGCAGATTCCTAAGTCCTACGAGTCCGTGATGGAGATGCCTGGCAAGGTCGTCGCTATCGTCTGCACCGCCATCTGGGTCGCTCTCATGGCCAAGAAGGGCTTCCACAAGTCTTGGTACCTGGCCAACGTCGGTTGCGCTGCGTGCATCATCGCCTACAACTACTTCGCCTTTGGTCAGATCAATGGCACCTCCACGGTCGCCATCGCCATGATCGCCTACCCCATCATCTTCGCCATCTGGAAGTTCTTCTACGTCGGCTTCCAGTACCTGCCCGATGTTCTGCTCAACTACATCCCCGATGTCGATGAGCTCATCACCCTGCGTCGTCGCGAGGGCATCTACAGCTCCGCTCAGCAGCTCTGCCAGCAGATCGCCCAGGCTATCGCCGTTAACGCATGGGCCATCGTCCTTGCTGCCTCCGGCTTCATTCAGACCGCCGGCAACAGCGACGCCGTGACCCAGCCCGCCACCGTGCCTCTGTACATCTGCGGCTACATGCTCATCGGCTGCGCCGGCTTCTTCCTGCTCGCGGCTGTCCTTGCCCGCGGCATCAAGATTGACAAGGAGCAGTGCGACGTCCTTTGCGACGAGATCCGCCGCGTCAAGGAGGGCGGCAAGATGGCCGACGTCAAGCCCGAGGTCAAGGCGCTTTGCGAGGAGCTCTCCGGCTTTAAGTACGAGGACTGCTTTGCCCACAACAACGTTGGCTTCCAGGACGGTAGCGTAACCCCCGCCGAGTAAGGCCGACATATCGTCCAAATCACAGGGCCGTGCCACCGGAATTCCGCCGGCAGGCACGGCCCTTTTTCAACAGCGTACAATTTGCCTTTAGAGCATCTTTTTGAGGGAGAAATCCATGGAGACGAACGTTATCTGGCGCAACGCGCGCGCGGCGGTTATCGAGCTTGACGACGGCGGTTACTTTACCTGCGCCGAGACGTGGGAGATCTTTGTCAACGACGAGCCCGCCGGTACCACGAATACGGTCGAGACCTATGTCGACGGCCTGACCCCCGGCAAGCGCAACCTGGTCCGTTTTGTCTGTGGCGAGCGTGAGCTGAGCGTAGGTGTCACCACGCCGGCTGAGCCCTTTACCATCAACGTTCGCGACTGTGGCGCCAAGGGTGATGCCGAGCACGACGACACCACCAACATCCAGGCTGCCATCATGGCCTGCCCCAAGGGCGGCCGCGTGCTGATTCCCGCCGGCAGCTATCGTATCAAGTCCCTCTTCCTTAAGAGCAATATCAACATCGAGCTCGCCGAGGGAGCGGTGCTGCTGGCCCGCCACGATCGTGCCGCGCTTGCCTACATTCCGGGAACGGTCACGGGCGACGAGGGTGCTGGGTATGCTGGCACCGATATGCTGCCCCTGGGCCGCTGGGAGGGTGAGAGCTTCTCGACCTACTGCTCTACCTTTACGGGTCTGAGCGTGCACGACGTGTGCATCTATGGTCGCGGCGCGATCGACGGTCAGACTGATTTTGCCGAGGACAACTGGTGGAACAAGGACTTTAAGAACATCTTTCGCCCGGAGGAGGGCCGCGAGGTCGCCCGCCCGCGCATGATCTTCCTATCCGAGTGTGAGAACGTGAGCTTGGCCGGCTTCACCGTCCGCAACAGCCCGGCGTGGAACATCCACCCCATCCTGTGCGAGCACGTCGATGCGCTCTGCCTGTCCATCGAGGGCCCCAAGAACTCCCACAACACCGACGGCTTCGATCCCGAGAGCTGCGGTTTTGTTCGCATCCTTGGTTGTCAGTTCTCAGTGGGTGACGACTGCATCGCCATCAAGAGCGGCAAGCTGGGCATTGAGCCCGAGCTTCGTCCCGCCACGCACGACGTGCTGATCTCTCACTGCTACATGCACGATGGTCACGGCGCCGTGGTCCTGGGTTCAGAGGCTGCCGGCGGCATCAAGGACCTCACCGTGAGCAAGTGCCTCTTTGAGCGCACCGACCGCGGCTTGCGCGTCAAGACCCGCCGCGGGCGCGGCAAGGATGCCGTCAACGAGGGCATTACCTTTGAGCACATTCGCATGGACGAGGTGCTCACGCCCTTCGTGGTCAACTCGTTCTACTTCTGCGACAAGGACGGCAAGACCGACT
Organism: Collinsella sp.; assembly: GCA_048448865.1. Classification (GTDB taxonomy): domain Bacteria; phylum Actinomycetota; class Coriobacteriia; order Coriobacteriales; family Coriobacteriaceae; genus Collinsella. The sequence continues at coordinate 9,784 of DBGBLM010000062.1, read as the reverse complement.
ACGTGCAGTCTCGCGAGGCACTGCCCGTCGACGACCGCACGCCCGGCTTTGGTGCCACGACGTTTTGCGATATCGAGGCCACCAACTGCCATGCTGCCGCGGCCTATATCACGGGTCTGCCCGAGAGCAAGGTGACGCGTCTGACGTTCCAAGACGTTCACGTGTCCTTTGCCGACGATGCCGAGCCCTTTGTCCCGGCCATGGCCTGCGGCGTTGAGCCCATGGTGCGTCAGGGCATCATTGCGCAAAACGTCAAGGTGCTCGACCTGCAAAATGTGGTGATCGAGGGCCAGGACGGCGAGGAGCTGCAGCTCCAGAACGTCGACAAGGTTGTCCGTTCCTAACTCGGGTTGATGACCAGGGCTGCATTGTCGGATAAATCGGCAATGCAGCCCTTGTGCGATACGGCCGTGTGCGCTGCGCTACGCATCATGGTGAAAGGGAATACATGCTCAATAAAACGATTCCTGTCGGGGTCGATGGCTCGTCTGCCACGATTACGTCTTATGTTTTTGCCCCGACCGAAGATGCTTATGCTTTAAAACCGCTGCCTGCAGTTGTGGTCGTGCCAGGAGGCGGCTACGATCACGTTTCGCCGCGCGAAGGCGAGCCGGTAGCGCTCCGTTTGTTGGCGATGGGCTACCAAGCGTTTGTACTGAACTATTCGGTTGCTCCGGCTGTCTATCCGCTGGCATTGCAAGAACTCGCGCGGGCGGTCGATACCGTCCGAAGCCATGCGGCAGAGTACTGTGTCGATCCTGATCGGATTACGGTCATGGGTTTTTCGGCTGGTGGGCATCTAGTTGGCTTGCTCGGGGCGCTTTGGGACCAACCCTGGCTTGCAGAGTCGATTGCGGCATCTCCTGAGTCGATTCGGCCTGACGCACTTTGCTTGGGCTATCCGGTCGTAAGCTCGGGGGCCTATGCTCATCGTGGTTCATTTGAACACCTAACGGGTGCCGATGGCGCTTTGGCTCAAAAGTTGTCGATCGAGAATATGGTGGGCGAGGGCTTCCCCCGTACGTTCTTGTGGCATACCGCCGAGGATGCATCGGTACCAGTTCAAAATAGCCTCCTTCTTGCGCAGGCTCTTGCCGACCACGGGATTGGCTTTAGCCTACATGTCTTTCCGCATGGAAAGCATGGGGCATCGCTCGCCACGGCCCTAACGGCATTTAAGGGCTGCGCCGAGCATATTCAGCCACAAGTTCAGGGCTGGCCTGAACAGTTCGCTTCCTGGGAGGGTGATGGACGATGAGCGAAAGTATCTATACGCTGCGCGTTTCGAGGGCTGCGGCAGGAGCGTATCCAACGATTTCCGATGCCTTGGCGGCAGCCGATCAGCTCTATCCGGATGCCGAGCAACCGGTGATGATTCGCGTCGATCCGGGCGAGTATTGCGAGCGGGTCGAGATTCATCGCTCGCATGTGACGATTGAGGGAGAGACGGCCGACAGCGTGCGTATCGTGGGCAGCCTGGGTGCCAAGATGCCTTCGGAGGACGGCTCGGGCGTCGACGGCACGCTCGGCACGTTTAGGACCTATACCGTTTTGGTCGATGCCGACGACGTACGGCTCGAGAACCTCACGATCGAAAACGATGCGGGCGATGGGCGCGAGGTCGGTCAAGCGATTGCCCTGTATGCTGATGGCGACCGTCTGGTTGTCGATGCCTGCTGCATTAAGGGACACCAAGACACGCTGTTTTTGGGTCCGCTGCCGCCGCATGAGGCCAAACCGGGCGGGTTTATAGGACCCAAACAGTATGCGCCGCGCCGGGTGGGGCGCCAGTATTTTCGACGTTGCCGGATCGAGGGCGATGTCGACTTTATCTTTGGCGGCGCGCGTGCCTACTTTGAGGGGTGCGAGATTCGCTCGCTCAACCGCGATATGGACGTGAACGGCTACGTGACGGCGGCGTCGACGCCCGAAGGCGAGCCGCACGGCTTTGTGTTCCACGGCTGTTCGTTTACAGCTCCGGATGGCGTGGCGCCGGATTCGGTCTACCTGGGTCGTCCTTGGCGCGAATGGGCGCAAACTGTGCTGATCGATTGCTGGCTGGGGCGACATATCAAGCGCGAAGGCTGGTGGGATTGGAATAAGCCGGCGGCACACAACTGCGTGCAGTATGCTGGCGCGATTCTGCATGGGCCGGCGGGTGATACTACCGGCTGGGTGCCGTGGGCGAATGAACTCGATGTGATGGCTGCCGCCGGGTACGCTCGCGAGCAGGTGCTTGCCGGTGGGGATGGCTGGGATCCCGAGGGCGGCGACGGTGATGCGGTTGAGACGGCTGAACTGTCTGCCAACGGCCGCACCGTGCACATCGAGACGTACTGCGAAGACGAACCTGCGCTGCGTGCCCGGCTGAAGCGCGAGGGGCGTTCGGCTGCTTTTACGGGCAAGACTCCTGCAGATTTTGAGGCATGGAAGATTGCGACCAGGACTCGTCTGTACGATGTTTTGGGCCTTTCGCTTATGGACCGCGTCCCGATTGAGATTCGTGAGCTCAGCCGCGTGCGGGTTGCCGGCGGCATTGTGCGTACTCATGCGATGCTGCAGGTTGAGCACGATGTGTGGATGCCGTTTTACCTGTTGGAGCCGTCTCATCCGAAGCTTGATGGACGGGGGCTTAAGCGTTGCTATATCTGCCCGCATGGCCATCAGGGAGCAGGCGCCGCAAGTGTTGCGGGCGTGACGGGCGTGCCGGCGGTCGATGATGCTGTGCGTAAGTTCAATTACGACTACGGTCTGCGTTTGGCGCGTATGGGTTACGTGACCGTCTGCCCCGACGCACGCGGTTGGGGATACCGTCGTGACTGGAAGGGTCAGGGCGATGACGAGAACAGCTTTCTGCGCGGCACGTGCCTAAACCAGGCGCGCATGGCCGAGCCGCTGGGACTTACCGTTGCGGGCCTCAACGCCTGGGATAACATGCGTCTGATCGATTACCTAGAGGCGCGCGGCGACATTGCCATGGACGACCTGGGCTGTTTTGGCTTTTCGGGCGGCGGATACATGACGCTGTATCTGGCGGCGCTCGACCCACGCGTATGCAAGACGTTTGTCTCGGGCTACCTGTACGGTGTCGATGATTCGCTGCTGCACCTCAACGGCAATTGCAGCTGCAACTACACACCCGGACTTTGGCGCTTGCTCGACATGGGCGATATTGCCTCGCTTATTGCGCCGCGCCCGTTGTTAGTGCAAAGCTGCGAAGAGGATCATCTGAACGGTTCGCGCGGGCTGAAAAATGTTGACGAGCAGCTCGAGATCGTGCGCGATGCCTACAAGTTGCTGGGTCGCAGAGATGGCCTGCGGCACGAGGTGTGTCCGGGTGAACACCATCTGGGCGTGGCACATCTTGTCGAGGATATCGAATGGCTCGATTCGCACGTTGCGGAATGCGCCCGTGCATAGCCCCTCGGCATGCTGCGAATAAACGGTACGTTCCTGTATGACTGCCGATGGGCGGATGAGGAGAAGATTATGGAAACGAAGAGTTTGAGTGAATCGACCATTTGCTGCTTTGGCGATTCGACCACATGGGGGGATAACGGATGCGGCGCAGGCGGCAACGACATCTCTTGGACTTCGCATCTGGGCGCGTTGCTGGGAGGTGCAGTCGTCGAGAACTTTGGCATCAAGGGTTCGCGTATCGCCATCAAGGCCGACCGTACCGATTCATTTGTCGAGCGCTTGGACGGCATCGACGATGCGGCCGATGTCTATGTTGTCTTTGGCGGCGTTAACGACTTTAGCCGCAACGTGCCGCTTGGCGAGTTGGGCAGCACCGATGCGCATGAGTTCTATGGTGCGGTCGACTATCTGATCCGAACCATCACGGCGCGCTCACCTCAGGCAAAGCTCGTGTTTATGACGCCATGCAAGACGAGTGGTAAGCACGAGAAGGATATCCCGGCAAGCGATGAGGCGAACCATTTGAGTCTGACGCAAGACGCCTACGTGCGAGCGATGCTGGAGGTCTGTGACCGTTACTCCGTTCCGGTGATTGACCTGTATGCGCAAAGCGGCATCAGCCCGTTTTTGCCGGAGCACCGCGAGCTCTATATGCCGGACGGTCTGCATTACAGTCCTGCCGGCTATGAGCGCCTGGCGCATCGCATCGCCGCGGGTCTCACCGCCGTTTGCCGCTAAAAGTCTGCCGTTTGCGGGGAATATAGGGTTAACGTTCACCCTATATTCCCCGTTCGCGTTACACTAGGGGAAACGTTCACCTATCGTTTATGTCAGAGGGGACAGCAATGGGTTGCAATCAAATCCTGGACCGTTATATCGAGCAGTTGATCGAAACCTCTACGCCGCAGGCGCCGGCTTGGAATATCGAAAAGAATCGCGCCGGCAAGGAGAACACCTGGAACTATATCGACGGCTGCATGATCAAGGCGCTCATCGAGCTGTACGAGATCACGGGTGAGCAGCGCTACCTGACCTTTGCCGATGACTACATCGATTTCTTTGTCCAGGACGACGGTACCATCAAGCATTACAACCCGCAGGAGTACAACCTCGATAACGTCAATGCGGGCAAGACCCTCTACAAGCTGTATGACCTGGTGGGCAAGCCCAAGTACCGTGCCGCCATGGACACCATCTACCGCCAGCTCGAGACCCAGCCGCGCACCAAAGAAGGCGTGTTTTGGCACAAGGCCGTCTATCCCAACCAGATCTGGCTCGATGGCATGTATATGGCCCAGCCGTTCTACATGCAGTACGAGCTGAGCTTCCACAACCGTCGTGCCTGCTCGGACAGCTTCCATATGTTCCAGGTCGTGCATGACCTGATGCGCAACCCCCTCAACGGTCTGTACTATCACGCTTACGACGCGAGCCGCAAACAGTTCTGGTGCGACCCGGTCACCGGCCTTTCGGCTAACTTCTGGCTGCGCGCCGAGGGCTGGTTTGCCATGGCACTCATCGATACCTGGGAGCTCATGCCGCCTTCGATGTCAGCCGAGAAGGACGAGATTCGCAAGATGTTCCACGACCTGATCGATGCCATGCTGCCGTATCAGGACGAGAAGACCGGCATGTGGCATCAGGTCATCAACCTGCCCAATATCGCCCCCAACTACCTGGAGGAGTCTGGTAGCGCGATTTTTGCCAATGCCATCATGAAGGGCGTGCGTCTAGGCGTGCTGGGCGAGCGTTACTACCAGTACGGCCGTCGCGCCTTCGACGGCATCTGCGAGACCTGCCTGTCCGAGCATGATGGGCAGCTGGCGCTCGACAACATCTGCCTGGTTGCGGGCCTGGGCAACACCGCGCACCGCGAGGGCACGTTTGATTACTACATGAGCGAGCCCGTGGTCAAAAATGATGCAAAGGGTGTGGCGCCGCTGGTGCTTGCCTATATCGAGACCATGCATCACGACAAGCTGGCCGGTAAGCGCGATCCGCTCGCCCCCTCGGGTGTGTGCTCCATCGAGGACCCGTTTGGCGGATACACCCCGGGCATCAACGCTCATAAGGGATGTGAATAACGTGGGGGCTATTACTCCGGGCGTACGTTTGCACGACCTTCCGCAGGGAACCGTCGAGGAACGCATTCGCATGGCGGGAGAGCTGGGCTTTTCGTGCATTCAGCTGCCGAGCAAGGTGCTCTACGCATCGATGGGGATCGATCGAGGCGGCCTGACCCGCGAGCTTGCCGACCATTTGCGTGCGGCGCTCGACGAGGCGGGCGTTTCGGTCGCCGTGCTCGGCTGCTATAAGAATCTGGCGACGCCCGATCGCCAACAGCTCATGGATAACTTTGCCGAGTACGAGGCGTGCTTGAACTTTGCCCAGATGCTCGGCGGATGCCCGGTGGGTACCGAGACCGGTCGCCCCAATGCGCAGAACCGCGTTGCTGACGACCGCACGACTGATGAGGCACTCGAGGCTTTTATGGACGGACTCGCACACGTCTGCGATCGGGCCGAGGCCGTGGGCGGTCAGGTTCTAATTGAGCCCGGTTGGAACGAGACGGTCAACACGCCAGATCGCTGCCGTGAGGTGCTGGAGCGCGTCTCGAGCCCGTCGCTCGGCGTGATCTACGACCCGGTGTCGCTGCTGCACCCCAGCGTCGTTGACGAAGCGCAGGAAATCACAGCGCGCATGCTCTACTTATGCGGCAGTAAGATCCGCGTGCTGCACGCCAAGGATTTTGAGGTCGTTGATAACGAGGACGAAGCCGGTTGGTGCGACGGTACGGGTTCACGCCTGGTGTGCCACGGCGTGGGCGAGACGGGTCGCTATGACTTTGAGCCCGTGGTGGCCTGGGCTGCCGCCGCCTGCCCTGGGATTCCCTGCGTGGTCGAGAACAGCGTGCCGGCGACGGCGGCTGACTGCCTGGCGACACTCGAGCACATGTCCGCTCGCTGCGGGGCTTCGCATCGCGAGTTATAGCATTGGCTTTTGCCGTGTCGGCAGATTGAGATTACCTGTATGGGGGCGGCGGTGAAGGGTCTTTATCGTCGCCCCCATTGGATTGCATTAAAAAGGGGAGTTGCGTGGCTATCCACATTGTCGAAGAGGCGAATCGTTGCCTAGGTTGTAAAAGGGCGTTCTGTCAGATTAAGGGCTGCCCGGCTCAGACGCCTATTCCGCAGGTCATCGACCTGTTCAAACAGCGTCGTCTAGAAGAGGCGGGCGAGCTGCTGTTCCAGAACAATCCCATGAGCGCGGTCTGCTCCATGGTTTGCAACCATTCGGGCCAGTGCGAGGGCGCGTGCATCCAGGGCCGCAAGGGCACACCCGTACATTTCTCGAGCATCGAGAACTATATCTCGACAGCGTATTTGGATCGTAAGGAGTGGACGTCTGCGCCGTCGTGCGGCAAACAGGTTGCCGTGGTCGGTTCCGGTCCCGCCGGTATTACCGTGGCCATTAAGATGGCCCAGCTAGGCTGTGCCGTCACGGTATTTGAACAGCGCCCCGAGATCGGCGGTGTGCTGGAATACGGTATCCCCGAGTTCCGCCTGCCCCGTGCGCTCGTGCAAAAGTACCGTCATGTGATGTGCTCGCTTGGCGTGCGCGTGCGCCCCTCGACCACCATCGGTGGCGCGCTGCATATCGACGACCTGCTGCGCGACGGCTACGATGCGGTCTTTGTTGGTACCGGTACCTGGCGTGCCCGCAAACTGGGCATTCCCGGCGAGTCGCGCGGCAACGTGCTGTTTGGTATCGATTACCTGGTCGATCCCTCGAGCGTGGCGATCGGGCAGAACGTGGCGGTCATCGGTGCCGGTAATGTGGCCATGGATGTGGCCCGCACGGCGCTGCGTTCGGGTGCTCGCAAGGTCACTGTGTATGCACGCTCGCGCCATATCTCGGCCATCGACGACGAGGTCGAGCTGACCGAGCTTGACGGTGCCGAGATTGTGTGCGGCAAGGCGATCTGCGCCATCGACGATAACGGTCCGGTGTTCGAGACGGCTATCTTTGACGAGGACAACAACGTGGTGGGCTACGAGGAAGAGCTCGACCACGTGTCCGCCGACACGGTTGTGATTGCGGCGTCTCAGGTGCCCAAAGACAAGCTTGTGCTTACAACGGGCGGCCTAGAGACCGACCATCGTGGCCTGCTTTCGGTCGATGAGAACGGTATGACCACCGTGCCTGGCGTCTTTGCCGCCGGCGACGTGGTTAACGGCCCGCTGACGGTTGTTCACGCCGTAGCCGGCGCCAAGCTCGCCGTCGAAGGCATGACCAGCTACCTGGGCCTCTAACTCCATCCCGCCCATCAGTTGCGGTGAAATACGGACAGTTTTGCCTGTCAAAGGCCTTATCTACTCCGTATTCCACCGCAACTTTTTGTTGGGCGGGCTAGAGACGCTGCATGCGGTACCCGACACCCATGTGCGTCTGAATCATCTTGGGGTGAGAGGGGTCTGCCTCGATCTTCTTGCGCAGGGTGCGCATGAACACGCGCAGGCTCGCCAGATCGCTGTCCCAGCTCGTGCCCCATATCTCGCGGGTGATGAAGGTGTGGGTGAGCACCTTGTCGACGTTTTTCGCCAGAAGGACGAGCAATTTGTACTCGGTTGGGGTGAGCGAGAGCTCGCGTCCGTCTTTCGTAGCGTATCCCGCGGCGTAGTCGATATGCAGCGGACCGTTGTCGAACGTGCTCGCTTCTGTCGACTCGCTCGACGCCATCGAAGAGCGCCTCAAATTCGCACGGACGCGCGCGAGCAACTCATCCACAGAAAAGGGCTTGGTGAGGTAGTCGTCTGCCCCTGCGTCAAGTGCTGCAATCTTGTCGGAATCTTCGGTGCGCGCCGAAATGACGATGATGGGGACTGCCGACCAGCTTCGGATCTTCGTGATGACCTCGATACCGTCAATGTCGGGAAGGCCGAGGTCGAGCATGATGAGGCTGGGGCCGTGCGACACCGCATCCATGACGGCGGCCTGGCCGTTGCAAACCTTGCTCACGACATAGCCGTGGAGGTCAAGCGCGGTCGAAACGAGGTTTTGAACGGTCAGGTCATCTTCGACCAGGAGGATGCGTGGCTTAGCGGCATTATTCATGAATCTCGATCTCCTCGGCGGGCAGGGTAAAACGGAAGACGGCCCCATGGGGGTGGTTGTCGCGAACTTCGATGACGCCGCCATGCGCCTCCACGATGGAGCGGCAGAGCGACAGCCCAAGGCCGATGCTTCGACGCGAATCCACGGGCCGCGTATTGCTTGAGGTGAAGAAGCGCTCAAAGATATGAGGCTTGTCGCAGTCTGCCACACCCGGCCCATCGTCTGTGACGTCCACCACGACGAATGCACCCTCGCGACGTGCGCTGATGGTGACAGTTGAGCCCTCGGGCGTGTATTTGAAGGCGTTCATGATGAGATTCGTAAGCACCTGCATGATGAGATGGACGTCGATGCGTACCAGCAGGATGTCGTCAGTGTGCTCGATGGTGACGGCACGTCCATGCGATGCTTGGGCGACATGGCTGAGGGCGGCCTCGATGACCTCGTCGATGAGCTCGGATGTTAAGTTGAGGCGAATGGTGCCGTCCTCGACGCGTGTGATGGCGAGGAGGTTTTCCACGGTATCGATAAGCCAGAGGGAGTCGTCGTAGATGGCATCGGCAAGATCGCAGCGTTGTTCGAGGCTGAGCTTCTCGTCGCTCTTCCGAAGGATTGCCGCAGATCCGGATATAGCCGTGAGGGGTGTCCTCAAATCGTGGCCGATGGAGCGCAAAAGGTTGGCGCGCAGCTGCTCGTTTTTCGCCAAGACCGCAGCCTCTTCGCGCTCTTGCGCCGCCCGGTCGCTTTCGAGCGCCAAGGCGCATTCACCTACGATAGATAGGACGATCGAATGCTCGAAGGCTTCGATCTCGCGCCCCTCCAGGGCGATGCCGATGACACCGAATACCTTGTCGCCGGTGCGAACCGCGAGGTAGAGACAGCGCGCCTCAGGCAGGGTCCGCGTGCTTGCGCCCGCGCGCTTGTTGTTGGTGTAGGTCCAGGTTGCAACGGCGCGCTCGTAGTCGGTGAGCAGCGACGCGGATCGGTTTTCGGTGCCAGCGGACTCATAGAGCGCCTTGCCGAGCGTGCCGTGTTCGGCGGGGTAGAAGACCACGTCGAGTTTTAGCAGTTTGACGAGTTGGTTCATGGCGACGCGGGCGCACTCCTCCGCGCTATGGGCTTGCTGCAAGAGCTGGTTCGTTTCGAGGAGTACGCGCGTTTTGAATGCGTTCTCGGCGGATGTACGGGCGTTGTCGGCGATGCGCGCAGTTAACTCGCCGGCGACCATAGCGGTGGCGAACATGATGCC
>DBGBLM010000061.1:0-7742 GCA_048448865.1 Collinsella sp. | reverse complement strand
AGGCTGCCAGCATGCAACTTCGCTATACACACGACGATGTCTTTGGCTCTGTCAGAAAAATGCTCAACGGCGGTCTCGATGAACAGGCACTATAAGCTCCGCTATCTTCCCCTATTTTGGGAGGACCTCAGCCAAGCAGCGTCATATATCGCCTTTGATCTCAATAACCCCGCTGCAGCAAATAGGCTTGTCGACAATGTTGAAGCAGGCATACTCGAGCATCTCAAGAATCCAACCATGTCACCAACATACCCTTCGACAAGAAGACGGTTGCACCCGTATTACCGCTTCTACGTTGGCAACTACATGGTTTTTTATGTCGTCATCGACGACGTCATGGAAGTCCGCCGACTGCTATATAAAAGCCGAGATATTGAGTCGATTATCAGGTAGGTTTCTCTCAGCTAAAGCACGCCGTAAATTTGACGCTGGCTTGTTAACCTTGCCGGACGTTGTCGACGCCAAACCAGCTCAGAAGCTATATCGATACAGAAAGGTCCCCGGCGCTGCCCGGGCGCCAACGGCCGCATATGAACTTTATCGCGAGTTCCGCACGAACAGGAGGCCACTTAATGTGGCCTCCGTCGTGAGCAGGACTGTAGAGCAGGAAAGTTCATATGCGGCCGTTGGCGCCCGGGCAGCGCCGGGGACCGCAACCGTACGACTACAGCGTCATGTTCGGATCGGCGTCGACGTCGAACGGCGAGATTTCTCCTCGGTCGAATTTACGGCGGGCGACCTCCGCGATCATGGCGGCGTTGTCGGTGCATGCCGAGAGAGGCGGCACCGTCACGCGGATGCCCTGGCGCCCGAGCTTCTTGATCATCATCTCGCGCAGATGCGGGTTGGCCGAGACGCCGCCGCCGATGCAGTATTCCTTGCATCCGGTGGCATGCAGCGCGTTCTTGGCCTTCTTGTACTGAACGTCAAAGACCGCGGCCTCAAACGAAGCAGCCAGGTCGGGCAGATGAATCGTACGCCCGGCTTTGGTCTCCTGCTCAATGTAGAGCGTCACGGCCGTCTTAAGGCCCGAAAGCGAGAATCGATAGTCTCCCCTACTATTGAGCGCACGGGGGAAGTCAATCGCCTTTGGATTGCCCGTCTCGGCCAGTTTGGAAATGATGGGACCGCCGGGATAGCCCAGACCCAGTGCCTTAGCCACCTTGTCGAAGGCCTCACCCACGGCGTCGTCGAGCGTCTCGCCGAGCACCTCGTAGTCGCCCCACGCCTTGACGTGAACAAGCATGGTATGACCGCCCGAGACGAGCGTGAAGATAAACGGCGGCTTGAGATCGGGCTGTGCCAGCAGGTTGGCGAACAGATGACCCTCCAGATGGTTAACGCACACGAGCGGTTTACCGGCGGCATAGGCAAAGCCCTTGGCGAAGGCGACGCCCACCACCAGAGCACCCACCAGGCCCGGACCCTGCGTCACGCCAACAGCGGCAAGCTCGCTCGGCGCGATGGCTCCGCCCTCAAGACCAAGCGATGCCGCGGCATCCTCGAGCGCCGCGTCCACGACGCTCACGATCACCTCAACGTGCTTGCGCGAAGCGATCTCGGGCACTACGCCGCCAAAACGGGCATGAAAATCGATCTGCGTCGAAACCTGATTGGCCAGCATATTACCGTCCGCATCGATAATCGCCACAGCCGTCTCATCGCACGAACTCTCGATGGCAAGCACCAGGCGGCGACATTCAATTTCGGCGCGCTCCTCAACGGTGCGCTCGGGTGCAGGTAGCGGCCATACACGCTGCTCGGCCGCCGTCGGCTCGGGCGAAGCGTTGTCGACCGGGAGCACCAAGGGCAGCGGCGCCGTCATGACGATGGCATCTTTGCCAACACCGTAGTAACCGCGACGGCAGCCCGCCTCGGTAAAGCCCAGAGAAGCATAGAGCGCAATAGCGCCCTCGTTGCCATCCTCGACCTCGAGCGAGGCGGTCGTGCAGCCGAGCATCTGGGCATCGTAGCTCACATGCGACAGCAGCTTGCGGGCAATACCCTCGCGGCGATGCTTCGGGTCGACGGCAACATCCAGAATCTGCACATCACCGTCCACGACCATACCACCGGCAAGCCCCAGCAGCTGACCGTCGTCGTGCGCCACCCACCAGCTGCGCGGCGCCGCAACATCCTCGCCCAGCTCGGACAGGAACATGCCCGGCGTCCACGCCTCGTGCCCAGCGCCTTCAAAGCAGGCAGCCTCCAGCGCACTCGCACCCTCGGCGTCCGCCGCACCCATGGGGCGAAATTGCAGATGGCGACCGGCGAGCTCATCGGCGACGCCCGTAATTTCGCTCTGCGCGCTCTCGGATAGACCGAGGCGTTTGCGCTCGTTTTCCTCGGCATCAGAAAGGCGCGTATAGATCGGTAGGACGCGGGCCGGGTCGCCGTCACCCGCGGCGTGCGCAAGGATGAGACCCTCGCCCGAAGGCCACCACAAGCCGCACTCTACGCAGCGAGCGGCCTCATCCTCGCCCAGCAGCTTGCCATAGCGCACGAGACCGTCGCCAGTCAGCTGAACCTGGTCCCAGTCCGCGGCTTGGCGCCACTCATCAAGCGCCACGGCAGCCTTGACCACGTGCTCGCGCTCAAACTGACGCTCGGGGCCCTCGTCGCCCAGCACATACAAAGCCGGATACACCTCGCCGCGCATGGCATCGGCCAGAATGCCGAGCTTGCCACGCACGCCAGCCTTCCACGCGGTCCATGCGCAGGCATCGAGCGTCGACACACCCAACAGCGGCACGTTGGCACCGCGCGCCAGGCCCTTGGCGGTGGAAATGCCGATACGCACGCCGGTAAACGAACCCGGACCGCGACCGACAACGTAACTGCCCACGTCAGCACGGTCCATGCCAGCCTGAGCAAGCACGCTGTCGACGGTATTCACGAGCTCCACATTGGCATGGCGACGGCACATATGGTCGCCACTCACCAGCTTCGCCTCGCCCGTCTGCCCATCAATCCAGCTTGCCGCGCAGGCAAGCATATCGGTCGAAGTATCGAGCGCCACCACCAGCGCGTAATCGTTATGCAAGCTCATCTTGTACAGCCTTATCAATCAAATCGGAAAGCTCCGCTGCGCGCTCGCCGTGTGCCTCGAGCGTTATCGTTCGCACGTCGCTATCGTTCTCATCACGCTTAAGCGTTACCGAAAGATACTCGTCTGTCAGTTCATCCTGGAACTGTTCGCCCCACTCCAACAGACAGGCACCCTCATAGCCCAGTACATCGAAAATGCCCGTATCCTCGAGCTCGTAAGCATGCTCCAGACGGTACAGATCAAAGTGGAACAGCGGAATACGCCCCTGGTCATGAACAGCCATGAGTGCGAATGTGGGGCTCGTGACCATATGGCCGTCGCCCAGACCACGCGAAACGCCCTTGGTAAAGTGGGTTTTGCCCACTCCGAGGCCGCCGGTCAAGATCAGCACATCACCATCTTCCAGGCACGGCGCAACCAGCTCGCCAAAATGCTCCGTATCGGCAGAGCAGGCCGTTTTATAAATACCTACCCCCAGGCGCTCCAGGGACATATATGCTCCTTATTGTTCCGAGGCACCCTCTGGCGCGGGATGCCGCTCCAGATAGTCGCCCAGCATCTTAAAGTCTTCCTCCAGCAGCTCCTGCCACGCCGGATTACGCAGCGCCGCCGCCGGATGGAACGTGGGCATCACCACAAAATGCCCCATTTGATGGAACCTGCCGCGCAGCTTGGTGATGCCGATCTCGGTCTTAAGCACAAAGTGCGTCGCAGGGTTACCGAGCGTCACGATGATATCGGGCCAAATGCTTCGAATCTGCTCACGCAAAAACGGTGAACAGGCCAGCACTTCCTCGGGCCGAGGATTGCGATTTCCCGGTGGGCGACACTTGAGCACGTTGGCAATGTAGACGTCTTCGCGCTTGAGGCCAGCCAGCGACAGGATGCCGTTGAGATCCTCACCCGCCGCCCCCACAAATGGTTCGCCTTGCAGATCCTCGTTACGCCCCGGCGCCTCGCCGATAAACATTACGCGGGCGTGGGGGTTTCCCACGCCAAACACGATGTTATGGCGCGACTGATAGAGCTGGCAGAGATGGCAGTCGCCTAAAACAGCCTCAATCTCCTCGAGCGCGACCTCGCGCGGCGCCTGATGACTATGTCCGGGGATGTGCATGACACCCATAGTGGCTCCTAGACGTAGACCTTATCGAGACGCATGCCAAAGCCGCAAGCAACCTCGTAGTTAATCGTGCCGCGCAGGCGAGCCATCTCGTCCATGGTGATCTCGGCATCACCATCGCGGCCGACAATGATCATCTCGTCGCCATACTCGGCCTCGGGAATCTCATGCGCCGGATTGGACTGGATGGCGACCATAAACTGGTCCATGCAGATGTTACCCACCTGACGCACACGTTCACCGCGATACAGCACGTCCATGCGATTGGAGAGCGTACGCGAAAGACCGTCGGCATATCCAATCGGCAGCGTGCAAATCTGAACGCGTGTGCGCGGCACGCGATAGGTAAATCCGTAGCCCACGCCTTCGCCCATTGCAGGATGTGCCACACGCGTCACGCGCGCGTGAACGCTCATGACGGGATCCAGCTGCATCACGCGGCTGCTCAGCTCGCACGGCTGCAGGCCATATAGACCGATGCCGGCGCGAATCATATCAAAATGCATCGAAGAATCGAGCATCGAGGACGGCGTATTGGCACAGTGCACGATACCGCACTCAAAACCCGCGTCCTTAATGGCTTGAACGGCTTCGGTAAAGCGTTGGCACTGTAGCTTGTAGTCCCAACCACCAGGCTCATCGGCCGTGGCGAAGTGCGTAAATACGCCATCACACTGGATACCGCGATGGAAGCTAATACCACGAACAAAGTCAAGCACCTGCGTGTAGTGAACACCGATGCGGTTCATGCCCGTTTCGATGGCTAGATGGTACTTACCCACCTTGCCCGCCGCGACAGCGCACTCGCCATAGGCAAGGGCAAAATCGGACGTATAGACCGAAGGCATGATATCGAACTCGAGCAACGTCGGAATGGCCTCGATAGGCGGCTCGCTCAAGATCAGGATGGGCTTGGTAATTCCGCCCCGGCGTAGCTCGACACCCTCGCTGACCGTCGCCACCGCGAACATGTCGGCTCCGGCCGAGTACATGATCTTGGCGCACTCGACGGCGCCATGGCCATAGGCATCGGCCTTGACCACGCAGCACAGTCGCTGACGTGGATCGAGCAGGTTCTTGTAAGCCCTCGTGTTGCGGCGAAGCGCCCCTCGGTCAATCTCGACCCAGGACCAGCGCGTCAAATCGGCTTTATTCATGATTAGTCATCCGACCCTTCGTCCATGATTCCCAGATCATCGAGTGCATCCTTTGCCGCCAATTCCATGGCAGGACCGATCAAGTCGATCAGATCGGTCGCAATAACACTCTTCTCACCGTACTCCGTCGCCGCGGCAAAACCCGCGTAACTGTGAAGCGCAACGGCATACGAATACAGCAGCTCCCAGCGATCCATCTCATCACGCATGGTAGCCAGTGTGCCAGCCAAAATGCCCGCAAGAACATCGCCCGAACCGGCAGTCGCCAACGACGCCGGACCCGAGAGCGGCAAAAGCACGCGCTCAACGCCACAGATAGCCGTCGTCGGCCCCTTGGCAATAACCACGAGATTGTCGGAGCCAGCAGCCCAGACAACCTTCTGTGCGGCCGCGATTGCAGTCCCCAGATCGTTAACCTCGTCACCGGCAACCAAGCGCGAAAGCTCTCGATAGTGCGGCGTCATGACGAGTGGCTGCTCACGGCGGTACATCTCAGGGTTGCTATCGATACCGTCGATAGCAATCTTAGAAAGGCAGTTGAGCGCATCGGCATCAAGGATCAGCGGCACATCAAGCTCCAACAAGCCCGAAACCACCTGCATGGCACCGGCAGACGTCGTCATGCCGGGACCGCACAGTACGCAGCTGTACTTCTTTGCAATCTCGCACACGGTCATACGGGCAGCGGCACCAAAAGAGCCGCGGGAATCGGACGGAATAGCAAAAACCGGAATCGAGGGAAGTGCCATACGAATAAGATTGGCACACGCATCGGGCGTCGCGACAGCCACATAGCCGGCACCCGCACGGGCAGCAGACTTGGCGGCCATAATGGCAGCGCCAGGATACTGCGCCGAGCCGGCAACAATAAGGACGGACCCGCGAGAATACTTATCGATATTCGTGGGCAGCGGAGCAAAGAAATCCACCAGGTCACCGGGCTCGACAATCTCGGCGGCATGGTCGACATCATCGATAACCTCATCTAGGCGATCATAGAGGCTACCGCACACCAGATCACCGGCGTACTCTGGGCCATCAGCGCTGTAGAGGCCAATCTTGAGCGTGATCATCGTAACCGTACGCTCGGCACGGATGCAGTCGTCGTCGACAACACCGGTCTCGGCATTCAGACCCGAAGGAACATCGATGGACACCACATGGTCGGCGCAGTCGTTAACTGTCGGAATCCAGATGGAAAACGGTGCACGCAGGTCACCGTGGAAACCGGTACCAAAAATAGCGTCAACAACAACGTCGGCCTTATCGATCAAAACCTCAAGCTCATCTCGCGAGGGACCAACGCACACATGTACGTCACGACCGGCGGTACGGCGGGCAACATGACGAGCCAGAGCGGCAGGGATCTCATCCGGCTCAACCGGAGACACGATATCCACGTTAACGCCCTTATGACTCAAGATATCAGCCGCGACCCAGCCGTCGCCGCCGTTGTTGCCAAAACCGACCAGAACAAGGACGCGATCGGGATTGAGTTTTAAAATTTCAGTAGCAGCAAACTCACCCGCCAGTTCCATAAGCTCGGCCTTCGAAGTTCCTTCGCGTTCGATAATATCCTCGAGACGAACGACTTCCTCGGTACTCAAAACCGGTTTCATCTATGCTCCTAGCGTATCTCGCGAAGCATCGCCCAGGTGCTCCGTTAAAGCCGAATTTTGCAGTTGCTCAAGCTCATCTAAAACCGAGCGAGCCTCTTTAAATGTTTGTGCAACGCGTTCCTTGGTGCTCACCTTTTCCTCCTTAGGCTTAGGTCGAGCATCCTCGGTGATCGCAATGGCATTGGCTACGGCCAAATCACCCGTCAAGGTAATGGAAAGCGCAACTTCAACGACACCCAACTCTTGAGCAATCTCGAGCGCTCGACCAGAAAGCACAGCTTTAGGCTTTCCGAGGTTATCACGCGTTACCGAGACGTCTTTGCGGCCGACACCCTGACTAAAGCCCGTACCAAGAGCCTTGAGAACCGCTTCACGAGAAGCAAAACGGCTCGCATAGTGCGCCGCAGGACGCGATGAAGCGTCGCAATATGCGCACTCTTCTTCGGTAAACACACGCCGAGCAAACGACGGCGTCTTTTCAAGGATTGATTTCATGCGGGAAATCTCGACGATATCAACGCCGATACCAGCTTCAGCCATGTTCACCTCCATATTGCACAGACTAAGTTATTGTAGCCCGTTAACGGAAGATGCGACAAACGAGGGTCATAAAACACAGCGAGTTTGTTAGATCTGGCTTTAACGCAAAAAAGGGGGAGGCCGCGAGGCCTCCCCCTTCTTCAAGTCGATTGACGGCTCGGTGCCGTCCACCGGTCAGCGGCGCCCTGGCCTCCCACGGGCTGACCCCGCAGTACTCTCGGCGCGATGGGGCTTAGCTTCCGGGTTCGGAACGG
>DBGBLM010000060.1:0-8232 GCA_048448865.1 Collinsella sp. | reverse complement strand
GCCAACTGCGACCTTATCCAAGACCCCCTTTAAGGCTTGGCGCTGAACCTGCCAAACAGGGACAGGTTTATTTTGGCAGGTTCTATCTGGGCAAACGTCATTTCCACCACAAAGGGGCCAGGCACCTTTGTGGTGGTTTTTGCTTTAGTAGATGTGTGGGACATGCCTTACAATCTACCAAGTAGTTCATGACGGGCGAAAAACGGAGAGAAGGGGCTTGATGCGTCCTTAATGTTTCATGCGGATAGATTGATTTGACAGACGGTGGCGAAAGCCCGCCGTCCGCATTCGTATGAAACAAGGAGTCTCCATGCTCGCCTCTCTTTTCTCAAAGCCTCAACCATCGCTGTCCGTGCAGGCCAAGCGCCTGGTGGCGATGCGCTTTCTCATCTACACCGGTTTTCAGACCAGCTACTTCATCGGCGTCATCGGAACGCTCACCTATGCAGACGATGCCTCGGTCGTGGCGACATCGCTGGCCGTCCTTTTTATGAACGTATTCGTGATCTTGGGATCCTTTGCGGGTGGCGCGGCGCTCGACGCTTGGGGCCCGCGCCGTCATTTCTTGCTGAGTATCGTCGGCACGCTGGCAACCGGCGTGGCGATAATCGCCTTTGGCAGCGCGACCGGCATCGTCCTGCTCGGCGCGGTGCTCCTGGGCTTCGTGATGGGGTTCGCCCAGCCCATCGCCACATCCTATCCAGCCTACCTCACCGACGATCCTGTCGAGCTCAAAGACATCAACTCCGCCATCGCCATGTTCTCTAACGTGAGTATCATCGTTGGCCCCACGCTGGGCGGCTTTGTCGCGGCGGCTGCGTCGTCGCGCGCGGTGTTCGTGCTCATGATGCTCTCTACCGCGTTGGCGCTCATTGCCGGTTGGGGCTTTAGGCAAAGTGCAGGCTAGGCCGCCACACACGAAGGCAAACCCGCGGTCGGCGACATCACATCGGATAAGGCCAGCCAAAGCCCCGACCCCAACACGTCTTCCCGCGTCACCTTTGCGACCAGCATCAAGACGGTCTTTACCAACAGCGTCCTCGCCCTGCTGTTCAGCATCATTTTCCTTTCGAACTTTGGCTACGGTGCCTTCGATCCGCTGGAGTCGTTCTTCTACCGCGATGTCCTGCACGTCGGTGTTGAGTGGATGGGCTGGCTCTCGTCGGCAAGCGGTGTAGGCGCGGTGCTGGGCGCCGTCCTCGCGCTCCGCTTGCCACCGCACCTGGTCAACCTTAAAACGCTGCTCGTGGCGCTCATGTCCGTGGGCCTGGGAAGCCTGCTCTACGTGGGGACACCGTACGTGGGCGTAGCCCTTGTCGGCCAGATTGCCCTGGGCGTTGCCTGGGGTGTCGTCAATCCGCTCCACAACACTATCGTGCAAACGACGGCACCGCTCGAGCAACTCGGTCGCGTGAACTCGGTCATGGGCTTTGGCAACATGTTCGCCGGCGTAGCTCCGCTGGCGATTGCTCCCTGGCTGGCGGCGACGTTTGGCGTGCAGCAGACGCTCGTTGGTGCGGGCATGGTCGTGACGGCGGTTCCCGCGGCGCTGCTGCTGTTTGGACGCCGGCATTTTGATCGCGCCGCAAGGCAGTAAAAACCATCACAACATTCGATGAAAATCGCGATTTTGCCGAAAAACGTCGAATGTTGTGATGGTTTGCGCCCCGGGCCAGGCCGCCCTTCGGGTCCGGCCACCACAAAGGGGGCAGGCGCCTTTGTGGTGGTTTTTGCTTTGACGGGCCGCGACTGCGCCTTGGTATACCATGTACGCCGTTCACGAATACACCCCACACCGCCGCACAACCCAGAAAGGCCCCCATGGACGCCAACTTCAGCCACATCAAAGCCGTGTTCTGCGATATCGACGGCACGCTGCTCACGAGTCAGCACACGGTGTCCCCGCGCACCGTGGCGGCGATCCGCGCCCTGCGCGAGCGCGGCGTGCTCTTTGGCCTGTGCACCGGGCGCGACGCCCACGCGACCGAGGCCATGTACGAGCTCTGGGGCATCGAAGGCCTGGTGGACGTGATGGTGGGCTGCGGTGGCGCCGAGGTCATCGACCGCGCGCATGACATCAACGAGCTGAGTTATCCGCTGCCGGGCGAGACCATCGCGCGCATTTGCAAGCACATGGCGGACCTTCCAGCAACGCCCGTCTGCCCCCGAGACGGCGTGTTCTACGTGCCCGAGAGCAACGCGTGCGTCGAGCACCTGTCGCGCGTCGACGGCGTGCCCTACCAGGTGGTCGATTTTGCCGAGTTTTTGCGCGAGCCGCAGCCCAAGGTGATGTTTACCATGGCGCCCGAGGTAATGCCGCGGGTGATTGAGCGGGCGTCGACGTTTGCCGATAACACTGTTAAGGCGGCGGCTCTGCAAACCACGCAGCGGCTCTACGAGTTCATGGATCCGCGCGTGTCCAAGACGCGCGGCCTTGTGCGCGTGGCGGAGCTCAACGACATGGAGCTCGAGAACATTTGCGTGTTTGGCGATGCCGATAACGACACCTGCATGGTGGCCGACGCCGGCGTGGGCGTGGCCATGGCAAACGGCAGCGACGCCACCCGCGCCGCAGCTGATTTTGTAACCGCGAGCAACGACAAAGACGGCATCGCGATCTTTATCGAGGAGCATCTGCTGTAGCGCCGGGGGAGAACCGCCACAATGGGGATAGGCGCCTTTGCGGTGGCCTCAGGCGATTTGGGCGAGTTGATGCCTGCAATCTGCGCGCAAATACCAATATGGTTGTCTGAACATTACGCTTCTGACTACCGATGAGTTAAAGATATTCTCATCAGTTTGGTAGGGTATTTCTCCCGGTAAATGACCTACAGCTCATGGTCAATTTTCGACTGTTTACAGGATGTTTACTCTTGAGCAAAATGTTGTGCAAATAAATCTAATGCCATTAAAAAACTGATAACTGGCTTAATTACCAGCAGAAATAGATATTTCAAAGCGAATAAACGAAGGCAAATCTGAGTAAATGTCAAGAGAATTGAGAACTGGCTACAAAAATGTCGGTTTTGTTGCTCGGATGTTTAAACAATAGTTACAATAGTATTACTACGCGATCGCAATTACAGATTGCGCAGATACGTTTGATAGTGAAAGAGCAAGATCGCGGTCTCTTGGGGAGGAGACATCGATGAAAGCGAATTCAGAAAAAACTAAGCAGAGTAATAAAGCGACGCGCCGTGTACTGGCAGGCGTTTTGTGCGGAGCCTCCGTTTTGAGCCTGGTACTGTCGCTCGTCATGCCCCCGATCTCGCAGGCCATTGCCAACGATGATCAGACAGTTTCTGCCGAGGAAACTGTGATGGGGGGGGGTTCCTCAAGTGAGTCTACTGATGTAGAAAACACCAACAACGGGGATACTGAAAAGCTGAATAGTGACGATGCCGAGGGCGACGAAGCTGGCGACGATAGCCAGCCTGAGGAGCAGCCCGAGGAAGAGCAGCAGAACGAGGGTACAACGACTTCGGATGGTGAAACCGTTGCTGCGGTTGCGGAAAACGAGCAAACTAGAGCGGCTGCCGAGGGAATTGATAATGCAAGTGAGCTCAAAAATAAACTTGAGAGCGTTGCGGAAAATCAGTCCGGCAGTTTTCAATTGATGAAGGACCTAGACTGCAACGAAGAGATTACTCTCAAGAGTGGTAGCAATATCACCCTTGATCTTAATGGCTGCAAGATAAAGTACTCGAGCAATAATAAGTCGCTTTTCAATGTGAGCAATAGTGCCGAGTTTACAATCACGGATTCTAAGCCGGGTGTGGATGAGATCGCTGGCTCTCAGCCGCTGCAGGATCAAGACCACAATCTGATAGCTGATAATTGTGGCAAGACGGCAGAAATGTCCAACTATGTAAATGACGTTCCGAATGAGCTTACCTATTACGTGACTGAATCCAGCGTGAATACAACGGACAGCACTCGTACAAACGAGACCACCTACAAGCATGAGGTCAAAATTACAGGTGCCATCGTGGCGTGCAGCAGCAGCAAAGTGAATCTCATCAATCTTGAGGGCGGTACGTTTAACCTTCAGGGTGGCGTGCTTACTCAAAAGAACAATTGCAACGTCGATGGCCTTATCTATGCCCATAACGGCTCTATCGTCAACATGAGTGGCGGATACGTTTGCGGTGCTTCTGTGGGCAGCAGTGGTTGTGGTGCTGGAATTCATGTCGATGGCTCAACCCTGGTGATTTCTGGCGGCGTAATCGCTGGTAACTATGCCCCCAGTGGCGGCGGCGTTTATGCCATGAATTCTACGGTAAACATGGTTGGCGGTATTATCTCCGGCAACGGTACAAATAGTTATCAAAGAGGTTATGGCGCGGGAATTTGTGCTGTGGACTCTATGGTGACCATTACGAATGGTCACATCACCAATAACAAATACCAGTTCTACCAGGACGCTGAGAATGACTGGGGGCATCTCGGTTTCGGTTGTCACGGTGGTGGCGGCATTGCTGCCTTTAGCTCCACTCAAGGACAGAAAAAAGGCGGTCTGGTTATTAGCGGCGGCTACATCACGGGCAACTACTCTGCCGAGGCTGGCGGCGGCGTTTATGCTGGCGCTTGGAATCAAGCTCTTTCCGGGTTTACGTTTTCTGGTGGAATCATCGCCAGCAATGTGGCGCAAAACTCAGAGGGTGGCGGTATCCGTATCTCTGCGCCTACCGAGAGCGTGTTTGAAGTGCCGATTGATTCGCACGCTGATTCACACGCTTATATCACGAACAATACGACTAATACATCCAACGACTGGGGTGGCGGCGGCGTGTTCGTCCAGGGAAGCGGCGACAACAACGTTCAGCCGGCAAGCCTCAGGATTTCTACCGCGCTGATTACCAACAATCATGCCAATGGCTTTGGCGGCGGGTTTGCCGCTTGCCCGACTGGTAAGACTGCCATTACCGATACCAATGGCATCGCGATTTTCGGTAATTCTGACGGTAAACCTGACGGTAATGGTTATAACCGATCGGGCGGCACCAACGGCAAGAACGATGACGCGGATAAACTCCCTGACGGCGGAGGCGGCGAAATAACTGAAGACTTTAAAAATGCCGGTCACCAGGATCTTTTTCTTATTCGCGATAGTACTAACCCTGAATCGCTGCCGTATATCGCTGCCGTAACAGGTCAGATGCTTGGTGGCGGAGCTGCCAAATGGACGGGCACGATCGACGGTAAGCCTAAGACCATCAGCAAGTATGACGGAGCCCAAGCCAAGTACATGATTGGCCTAAGGTCCGACTCGTTCGTTGATGATCAAAATGTCGCTATAGGGCTGGCTTCGTTATATATCACAGGCAACAAATCCAACATCCACGGTGGCGGAATCATGACCAACGGCGACGTTGTCGCCGGCTCCACCAAGGAAGTGAAGGTTTACCCCAAGATGAAGCTCAACGGCACCAAGATGCTTAAGGGCCGCAATCTCAAGAATAATGAGTTCGAGTTCATGCTGCTCAAGCAGAACAAGATTGTTAACGAGAATGGCGGGACTTCATATACAGCTCCGAGCTTTGACTCCAATGGCATTCTTCAGCCCAATCGCTGCTCGGTGGTCAATACAGTGAAAAACGATGGGAACGGACAATTCACCTTTGATCTGGGTGAAGTTTATGCCGACGACGATCTTGTTTACTACTTGGTAGAGGTTCCGGGTACGGACAAGGACGTTAATTATGACAAGACTATCTACAAGATAGATCCTACAGTTACAGAGGATCCGACCAAGACGCACGACGTGCTTGGCATTAAATACAAGTACTACACGGTAAGTAACGTAGAGATCACCAAGATGTTTGATGATAAAACTGAGACTTCGGACGTTACACCAACGTCCGAAGACGGTGTTGCATGTGTTGCGCTTACTGGCGGTGCGACCTTCACCAACAAGTACACTCCGTACACTTCCACCGGCTCTTGGACTCCTAAGGCGACTAAGGTCGTTAAGGGTGGCGAGATGAAGGAGTTTACGCTTCAACTTGCAACTAACAAGGAGTTCACGGAGAACGTTCAGGATAAGTCGACCCAGGCCGCTGGCGATAAGTCCCAGACCCTGAGCTTCGCCGAGATCGAGTACAAACTTGATCAGCTCGAAAAGCTCGCGTCTGACTCCACCGGCCGCGGTGCAAACAAGACCTTCACCTATTACGTTCGCGAACAGCAGCCGAGCGCACTGTTTACGAACTACAAGTACGACCAGTCGGTCTACAAGATCACGGTCACGGCAACTGATCAGTCTGATAAGACGATCAAGTGCGATGTGACCTACACCAAGATCGTCAATGCCGATGGCAAGGATATCCCCGAGAACGAGCAAAATGCGGTCACCTACGTTCCAACTAAGGACGAGGCCACTGGCAAGGAACAGAGCGTTCCGGTCTTCACCAACACCTACTCCACTTCTTTGCCCCTTTCTGGTATGTCGGGCGTCACTCTGACGTACCTTGCCGGCGCGGCGGTGCTTTGCGCTGCTGCGGCCTGGATGTACATTCGTCGCAAGGCGAATGCGAAGGGAGGTGAGCATCGTGAATAAGAAAGTTTGCTCCTTCCCGATCTTGTTTGCACTGCTTGCCCTCCTGATCGGCACCTGCGCGGTTGTGTTCCCCGCATCCG
The DNA here is from genome assembly GCA_048448865.1 of Collinsella sp. GTDB lineage: Bacteria > Actinomycetota > Coriobacteriia > Coriobacteriales > Coriobacteriaceae > Collinsella. The sequence goes on along the minus strand of DBGBLM010000060.1, from coordinate 1,593 downwards.
CGCAGGCCGTGCCGACCTCGACCGGTTCCATCACGGTGAGCGGCACCGTGGCGCGCAGCTACGACGCCTACCAGATCTTTAGCGCCAACGTCGTCGACGGCGACAGCGACGCCAAGATCGCCACCGACCTCGCCTGGGCAAGCGACGCCGTGCGCGACGCCGCACTGCCCGTGCTGCGCAGCGCCGGCATGCCCAATTCCCAGACCATCGCGCAGGAAGCTGCCGAGTGGCTCAACACCGATTCCCACCTTACGAGCGCGCTGAGCGCACAGCTCGCTCGTTCCCTCCAGAGCTCTGGCGCCAAGTCCGTGGCCCTTAATGCGGGCACGACGGCCGAGCTGCCCTGTGGCTACTGGCTCATCGTCGCCGACGACGACGCCATCGCCCAGAACGAGGCCGGCACCGCGCCGATCATGGCACTGGTCGGCGGCAGCGCCGTCACCGTCAAGCCCAAGGCCGCGACCCCCAAGGTGTCCAAGCATGTGCTGGAGGACAGTGCCGTCGCCTGGCAGAAGGCCGCCGACGCCACGGTCGGCGACGACCTGTACTGGCGCCTCTCTGCCACGGTCCCGGCAGGCCTTGCCGCCTACGACACCTACGCGGTGCAGTTCGTCGACACCATGAGCGCGGGACTCGACCCCTCCAAGGTGGCCGCGAGCGTGCGCGTGTACGTGGCGGCGGGTGCGGACGGTGGGTTCGATGCCGTCTCGACCGGCAAGGACGGGCGCGCCGGCACCGAGCCCGCGAAGGGCTGGACTGATATCACGACCCAGTGCGCCACCAAGGTAGCGGCCGACGGCAACACCTTCACCGTGCGCACCGGCGACCTGATCGCCGCGCTCGGCGGGGCCGACGCCTTCACCGCGGGCGCCCGCGTGGTCGCCGTGTACAACGCGCCGCTCAACAGCGCATGCAACCACGGCATCGCGAAGGGCAACCCCAACGAGGTCTACCTGCGCTACCCGCGCTCTCCCTTCGCCGACCAGTCCGGCGACGCCGGATTCACCCGCACGCCGAGCGACGACGCGTGCGCCTACACCTGGGATCTCGCGCTCACCAAGCGCGGCAGCGACGGCGACAAGCCGCTTGCCGGGGCGGTCCTGAGTATCGCCGATGACCGCGGCCGTACGCTGGCGGCCGACGGCACGTGGGATGCGGAGGGCAAGGTCACCGTCACCACGGGCGAGGACGGCCGCGTGACCGTCTCGGGCGTGGACTCGGGCAAGCTGGAGGTCCGCGAGCTCAAGGCGCCCAAGGGCTACACTGCCTTTGAGGGCACGCGCTCCGTGACGGTCAAGGCCGAGGGCCTGGACGTCGACCAGGTGGCTGCCGCCAAGCCTAAGCTCACCATCACGGCCGAGTCGCCCCTGCGCGCCGACAGCGCGGACGGGTCGACGGGCAGCTTGGAGGCGTCGCTCATCAACACGCCCACCGGCACACCCCCTAGCATTACCACCGGAGGCTTTATGCCCTCGACTGGCGATATGGCAATGTACGCCGCGGCCGCCGCAGCGGTCGCCGGAGCCGCGCTCATCGTGGTCGCGCTCCTGGTCAAGCGGGGAGGTGGCAGCCATAAAGAGTAGCTGGCAGCCC
>DBGBLM010000059.1:0-10761 GCA_048448865.1 Collinsella sp. | reverse complement strand
TTGTTTCCGCTGGTAATAACGGTGTTAGCAGACTGCTTTTGGAAGGAAACAGAGACCGCCGGCAGTACATAGAGCATGTCTTGACGTTTGCTGCCGCCCGATACGGCCCCTAGATAGCGTCGCGCGCGGTGCGGAGCGGCTTCGATGCTTCCTGATTTTGCGCTGTCGTGGAGCCACCGCGCAGCCGCCACGACTTCATTGTCGGCGGTAAAGTGTCCGCTCTTGGTTTTACCCTGAGCGGTCGTGTAGGAGTAGGTGCCGTCGACATGGGTAGTGCCGTTGAGCATCCATACGGCAAGCTGGGTGGCGGCGCGGGCGCGATCGGGTGAAAGATGGTAACCGCCAAACGACGTGGTGGTGGGATATCCGTGACAAACGATTGCCGCGAACTCGTCGTCGAGCCACACCCAGCCTTGATCAAAGTTGAGCCATGGGCCGCCCGGTTTGGTGGGGCCGGGGCGCTCCTGGTTCATGCAGTAGGCAATCGAGGTGTCTTGAGCTTCATACTTGCCGATGAAGAAGGGCCCACAATCATCGCTAATAGTGCGGAAGCCGAGCTGGTCGTAGCCATCGACGGCAAATGCGGCTCCCGGTGCCAGGCAGCCGAAAAGCAGGAAGAGGAGCAGGAGCAGCGGACCTGTTGCGATTGCGCTGTGGACAGAGTGCGTGGGTGCGTTGGACATGGCTGCTCCTTATCCCTCGTGCGCCGCACGGGGAGGCTGCGACGCGTAGGATGAGGCTACCCCCGAGGTTCATGCGGGTAAGTACCGGAGCCTGACCAAAAGCTTGCCCAATTCCTGACAAATTGAGCTCAAATACAACAATCAAGCAAAAGCGCAGGTAGAAGATAAGGAGAACAGGAGGTCAAAGGTCCTCATCTCCACAATTGACGCGATTTTCAAACGAATCTCCATAGCTAAAACAAGCATCGCCACCCTTGTATCGAACAAGACAACCGCGTTATACTATCCCCCACATATGCGGGCATCGCCAAGTGGTAAGGCATCAGCTTCCCAAGCTGACACTCGCGGGTTCGAGTCCCGTTGCCCGCTCCAGCTAGAAGCACAAGCACGGCACCATTACGGTGCCGTGCTTTTTTCAATAAAGCGCCGGGACTCGAACCCGACAGGGTGCGAGCGTAAAGCAAACGCGAAGCGTTTGTAGCGAGCAGGCGAAGGCGCCGACAGGCGCCTGAAGCCGGTGCGGATTTGCGAAGCAAATACGCGGATGTCCCGTTGCCCGCTCCATCGAGTGCGGGAGACATGGGGACGGCCAATTCAACAAAGTCTTCCCCCGCGGCTTCGTGAGGCTGAGGGGCTCGCCTGAAGCCGGTGCGGATTTGCGAAGCAAATGCGCAGATGTCCCGTTGCTCGCTCCAATTCCAAAATGTTAGGTTAATGCCTGCTGCCCATACTTGCACCTGCGCACGGTACAATGGATGGGTTACGACCAACGTGCCAATAACCAAAAAGGAGCCGCTATGATCGATCGCTATACCCGCCCGGAGATGGGACACATTTTCTCCCTCGAGAACAAGTACGCCATTTGGCAGGAGATCGAGGTCTTGGCCTGCGAGGCCCAGGCGGAGCTCGGCAAGATCGGTATTTCCAAAGACGAGGCCCAGTGGATCCGCGACCATGCCAACTTTGAGAAGGCGAAGGTCGATGAGATCGAGGAAGTCACGCGCCACGACGTCATTGCCTTCCTGACCAACATGAAGGAGTACATCGATGCCGATGTTCCCGAGGGCGACCCCAAGCCCAGCCGCTGGGTTCACTATGGCATGACCAGCTCCGATCTGGGCGACACGGCCCTGTGCTACCAGCTCACCCAGGCCTGCGACCTGATCATCGAGGACGTCAAAAAACTCGGCGAGATCTGCAAGCGTCGCGCCTTTGAGGAGCGCAACACGCTCTGCGCCGGCCGTACTCATGGCATCCATGCCGAGCCGATGACCTTCGGCATGAAGTTTGGCTCTTGGGCCTGGGAGCTCAAGCGCGATCTGGATCGTCTTGAGGACGCCCGCAAGAATGTTGCCTTCGGTGCTATCTCGGGCGCTGTCGGCACGTACAGCTCCATCGAGCCGTTCGTCGAGGAGTACGTCTGCGAGCACCTGGGCCTGGTCCACGATCCCCTGTCCACGCAGGTCATCAGCCGCGATCACCATGCCTACCTTGCCGGCGTGCTTGCCACTACAGCGGCCACCTGTGAGCGCATCGCTACCGAGGTTCGCAATCTACAGAAGACCGATACGCTCGAGGCCGAGGAGCCGTTCCGTAAGGGCCAAAAGGGCAGCTCAGCCATGCCGCACAAGCGCAACCCCATCACCATGGAGAAAGTCTGCGGTCTGTCGCGCGTCGTGAAGTCCAACGCCCAGGTTGCCTTCGATAACGTCGCCCTGTGGCACGAGCGTGACATTTCGCACTCCTCTGCCGAGCGCGTCGCCCAGGCCGATAGCTTCATCGCCCTCGACCACATGTTCCAGTGCCTCATCCGCGTTATCGACGGCCTGCAGCTGTATCCCGCCCGCATGATGGCCAACCTCAATAAGACCCGCGGCCTCATCTTTTCTTCCAAGGTACTGCTCGCCCTCGTCGACACGGGCATCACCCGCGAGGACGCGTACGCCATTGTGCAGGAGAACGCTATGGCAACCTGGCACGAGGTACAGGATTGTGTCTCCGGCCCCACCTTTAAGGAGCGTCTCGAGGCCGACCCGCGCTGCACCGTCAGTCAGGAGAAGCTCGACGAGATCTTTGATCCGTGGGACTTCCTCACCCGTATCGACACGGTCTTTGATCGTCTGGAGCAGCTGAGCTTCGAGTAGGTTCGGGCATAACGTTAGCTTTTTAGGGCGCTTTGCTGGTAATGTGTGTTGCCGGCAAAGCGCCTCGTTGCATTTAGGGAAAGACGGGGATAATAGTCGTCTCGAATAACATTCTGAGAGGGGATCGCATGATTTCGTTTGATTACAAGCCTCAGGGCGTGTGTGCTCGCAATATTCACCTTGACCTTTCCGATGACGGCAACAAGGTGGTGGGCGTTGAGTTTACCGGCGGCTGCGACGGCAATCTCAAGGCTATCTCCAAGCTGGTCGAGGGCGCTCCCGCCGATCGCGTAATCGAGGTTCTCGCCGGTAATACCTGCGGTATGAAAAAGACCTCCTGCGCCGACCAGCTTACGCGCGCTATCGAGGCCGCTCGCGCCGAGATCGCCTAATGGGTATCGCCGATCACATCAAGAACGGAATATCGCGTCGCGGCTTTGTACTCGGTGGGGCTGCCGCGGGCGCTGCCACGGTGCTTGCCGGATGCTCGAAAAAAACGGGTACCAGCGATGATGCCGCCGGCGAGCCGCAGGTTATCAAGGACGATTCCAAAATCATCTCGATTACGGATGAGTATGAGGCTGTCGACATCGATCTTGAGCCGGCGTCATCGTGGACGCTGCCTCTGGGTACGCTGCTGTACTACTGCGACGGCGATTACGCCGCGGCGATGATGGCGCCCGCATCGGCACTGCACGCCAACACACTCGGCGTGCTCAACCTGGGCGATGGCTCGCTTACCACATTAATCGAGGATCCTATCGAGGGCACGGGATACGCATTCTACGATGTCCGTGCCGGCGACGGCGTATTCGCGTGGGTTGAGATGAACTTTGCCAATTCATCGTGGAAGCTCTACGCTCAAAATCTGTCGGGCGCTTCGCTCTCTGGCGACGTGGTTGAGCTCGATCGAGGTGGCAAGGACTATGATCCGCCCCTGTTCACGGCGTTCGGGTCATCAGTCATCTGGTATAAAATGCCTTCGGCAGGCGGCAATAAAACGAGTAGTGATTCGTTTTGCTATCGTCGCTCGCTTGATGAATCCAAGGCCGAGGTAATTTGGAAATCGACGGGCCGCTTTGCATCGGCCCCGCGCGCGAGCGACGGCATTTTGACCATCTCGCCGCGTGTCCGCAACGACGAGGGCGTCTACTACGGCATAACGGCAATCGATCTGACCGACGGCAACAACACCAAACGTGCCCAGCTAGTTCTTCCCTCGTCAGTCTCGCCTTTCGAGGCCGTATATATGGGCGATACCTTCGTGTTTTCTATCGAGGCGACCTATAGTGGCGTGGGCAGCCTGGGCAACATGGGCACGTATATCGGTAATGAGGGAGGGCCGTATCTCTTCCTGTCCCGTGAACCGCTTGCATGTGCGGCTGGCAAGAAGAATAAATACCGTGTTAAGGTACAGGCGTCGCATTTCCTGATCGACACCTCTGCCAAGACCTATGGCTCGCTGCTGTCGCCCGACCGCGCTTTGGAGTATGGCGATTATCCAGCTACGGCGGGAAAGTCGGACTCATTCCTTACGTACGCCACGGTGCGCAACAGCCAGGGTATACCAGAGACGGTCACTGCACGCCTATTCTCTCTTTAAGCTTAGAGGGGTTAAAAAGGCGCCAACAGGGGAATAAACGCGTTGTAATTGTGAGTACCGCCCGCCGAGCTGCCGCGTCATAGCGGCATCCGGCGGGCTCAGGTGCGTTAAAATGGGCTTGTTCTTAGCTAATTGAGACAGGGGGGCCGTGTTATGGCTTCAGATGCAAAAAAGATTCTGCTGGTCGAGGATGAGAAGGCAATCCGTGACGCCGTCGCTGCCTATCTCGAGCGCGAAGGCTACTGGGTTGTGGGCGTCGGCGACGGTCAGTCCGCGATCGAGGAGTTCGAGAAGCATCAGTTCGACCTGGTCGTGCTCGACCTTATGCTCCCCAAGATTCCCGGCGAGCGCGTTTGCCGCACCATTCGCGATACCTCGGATGTCCCCATCATCATGCTGACGGCTAAGGGCGAGATCGAGGACCGTATTATCGGTCTTGAGCTCGGCGCCGATGACTATCTGATTAAGCCGTTCTCGCCGCGCGAGCTCGTCGCCCGCGTTCGTGCTCTGTTCCGCCGTGCCCATCAGGCCGACGAGCCCGCCGTCGAGGTGCTCGACTTCGGCGATCTGGTCATCGATATCTCGGGCCACAAGATCTTGGTCGAGGGCAAGGAAGTCGATCTGACGGCTTCCGAGTTCAAGCTGCTCACCACGCTTGCCCGCCATCCCGGCCGTGTGTATAACCGCATGGAGCTGGTCGAGAAAGTGCTCGGGTATGACTTTGAGGGCTATGAGCGCACCATCGATAGCCACGTGAAGAATCTTCGCGCCAAGCTGGGCGATGATCCCAAGAAGCCCAAGTGGCTCTACACCGTCCATGGTGTCGGCTATCGCTTCGAGGCTCCGGCCAAGACCGATAAGTCGGACGAGAAATAGGGAAATCACATATGACACCTGCGCGCTTTGAAATCGGACAAAAGCACAAGCAGGAGAGCGAGGCGGGTTCCAAGGCTAGTTGGAACACGCCTCGTTCCGATTCACGGCCAACGATGAGCTATCCCTCGCGCATGGCACTTGCTTTTGCTCTGACATCGCTCATGACGGTATTGGTGCTGGTGGGCGTTGTCTCTGTTGTGTGGGGCACGGTCTTTTCGGATTACACACGCTCCAATATCGTCGAAATCGCAAATTCCGCTGCCGAGAAGTTGGCAACCTCATATGAGGAAAACGGCTCTTGGACCGCGGGAGAACTGCGCACGGTCGCAACGTCGAGTTTGGTTTCCGACGATCTGGGTATGCAGGTCGTCAATAAAAAGGGCGTGATCGTTTATGACGATTCCTGGCCCTCGGCAAGCGCCACCGCCGATGTACGCGAAAACCAGGCTACGACCGACGACACGAGCGGCAAGAGGGCATCGCATAGCCCGGTCTCGTCTGCTCCAACCGACTCCGATAGCGTTGCTAACGTCGAGATTGTAACGTCTTCCGGCGAGCATGTCGGACAGGTAAAGCTGTGGGCCATCGGTTCCGACGCTCTGCTCACCAAGGCGGACTCTGCGTTTAGGGAGAAGACCTTTAACGCCATGGCCCTCGCCGCGGTTGTTGCAATCTGCATTTCGGTCGTTATCGGATCGCTCGTGTCGCGCATGCTCACCAAGCCGATTCATCGCATCACCAGTACCGCAAAGCAAATCCGTGACGGCGACCTGTCGGCTCGCACGGGACTGCGCGGTGATGACGAGATCGATCAGCTGGGTGAGACCTTCGATGAGATGGCCACTTCGCTCGAGAAGGATATGAAACACGAGAAGCGCCTGACCTCAGACGTTGCACACGAGCTTCGCACGCCGCTTATGGCCATGCTCGCAACGGTCGAGGCCATGCAGGATGGCGTGTATCCCACCGACGATGAGCATTTGGAAACCGTTGCTTCCGAGACGCGTCGCCTGGCTCGTCTGGTGCAGCAGATGCTCGACCTGTCGCGCATGGAAAACAGCACGGCTCCGCTCAACCTTGAGCCGGTGGACATGGTTCCTTTCGTGCGTTCCATCGTTAATGCCCAGGAGCGCCTGTTTGTCGACCGCGATCTGCGCCTGCGTTTTGCGGACGAGACCCAGGGTCACGACGATGTCGTCGAGGCCGATCCCGACATGATCACGCAATGTGTTATCAACCTCATGAGCAACGCCATGCGCTACACCCCCGAGGGCGGTTGGGTCGTGGTGTCGGTGCTCAGTGACCGCAAGCACGTCAGCATTGCCGTTTCTGATACCGGCATCGGTATTGCCAAGGACGATTTGTCGCGCATCTTCGGGCGGTTTTGGCGCGCCGATGCCAGCCGCGCCCGCGAAGCTGGCGGCCTGGGCGTTGGCCTCGCCGTGACCAAGCAGATCGTCGAGCGTCACCATGGCTACATATCCGTGGAGTCGGAGCTTGGAAAGGGTACGACTTTTACAATTCATCTGCCCCGCGAGCACACGGCAGACGCGGCATCTACTACAATGGAGCACTAGCTTTTCGCTATTCGGTGAAGGAGGGGCCGCGTCCCTGCCGCTCCGAGTTTGCGAAAACATGCGGGAAGGAACCCGCATTTCTGTCGTATTTAGGTAAGGAGTGACTCACGTGACAACGATGGAGCGTCGTCCGGATTCCCGTGGCAAGGTTCGTGATATTTACGATGCCGGTGAAAACCTGCTGATGGTCGCCACCGACCGCATTTCTGCGTTCGACTTCATTCTTCCCGACGAGATTCCGTTTAAGGGAGAGGTACTCAATCGCATCTCGGCATTCTGGTTCGATAAGTTTGCCGACATCGTCCCCAACCATCTCGTTTCCATCGACCCGGCGGATTTCCCCGAGGAGTTTGCTGAGTATCGTGACTACCTCGCTGGCCGCGCCATGCTGGTTAAGAAGGCCCAGACGATTCCTATCGAGTGCATCGTCCGCGGCTATCTGACCGGTTCGGGCAAGAAGACCTACGACGAGAACGGCACCGTCTGCGGCATCCAGCTGCCTGAGGGCCTGACCGAGGCTTCCAAGCTTCCTGAGCCGCTGTTCACGCCGTCCACGAAGGCCGAGATCGGTGACCACGACGAGAACATCTCGTTCGAGCGTTGCTGCGAGATCGTGGGCGAGGACATCGCCACGCAGATTCGTGACCTTTCCCTCAAGATCTACAAGGCTGCCGCCGAGTACGCCGCGACCCGTGGCATCATCATTGCCGACACCAAGTTCGAGTTTGGTGTTATTGATGGCAAGGTCACGCTGATCGACGAGTGTCTCACGCCCGACTCCAGCCGTTTCTGGCCTGCTGCCAGCTACGAGGAGGGCAAGATCCAGCCTAGCTACGACAAGCAATTCGTCCGCAATTGGCTCAAGGCCAACTGGGATATGACGGGGGAGACCCCGCACCTGCCCGCCGAGGTCATCGATGGCACGTCCGAGCGCTATCGCGAGGCCTTCCAGATCATCACGGGCTCCCAGTTCACAAGCATGAAGGAGAACGCATAAGTGAGTACCCGTAGCGCCACGAACAAGCGCACGCAATCCCACGAAGTTACCGGGGTTGCGCGCAAGTCTGCCGCATCTGCTAAGCCCGCCCGCCAAGCAGCGAGCTCCGTTCGCGTCGTGCCGGCTTCGTCTAAGGCACGCCGCAAAGAGCTCGAGAAGGGCGAGAACCTCGAGGGCCTCTCTAAAGAGGAGAAGCGCGCCCGCAAGGCTAAGCAGCGCGCCAAGGAGGACCGCATCTATACGGTGTCGAATATCCTCCTCAAGCAGGACGAGGACTACACCAAGCGCCGTCGCATCTGGTGGATTGTGCTCGCCATTGGCATGGTGCTCGTCGTGGCAATTTGGGCCTCGCTGTACTTCGCTCCCGCTGGCATGGTGTCCAGCCCTGTCCAGATGGTCGGCATTGTTTTGTCCTACGTCATCATTTTGGGCGACTTTATCTATGACTTCGCTCGTATTCGTCCCTTGCGCAACATGTACCGCGCGCAGGCCGAGGGCATGTCCGAGAACAAGCTCAACGCTCTTATTGAGCGCGCGGCTGCCGAGGAGGACAAGAAGGACTCCAAGAAGAAGTAGCGTTTGCATACATACTTATCGCTAAGATATAAGGCGCGTCGTTTTTGCGGCGCGCCTTTTTACTGTTCTATAGATAGATGGAGTGGCACATGATTCGAGCTGCCCTGACGGTCGAAGAGGCTCTGGAGGGCATGAAGGCCCTGGAGCCCAAGATTAAAAACTACGCGCGCCTGGTCGTCCGCAAGGGCGTAAACGTCAAGCCCGGCCAGGAGGTCGTCGTTCAGTCTCCGGTCGAGTGCGCGCCGTTTGCGCGCGTGGTGGTCGCGGAGGCCTATGCTGCCGGCGCCGGCCACGTGACGGTCATTTGGGCCGATGATGCCGTGACGAGGCTCACGTACGAGCATGTCGAGAAAAGCTATTTTGAGCAGACGCCCGAGTGGAAGCGCATGCAGCTGGATTCCTTGGCCCAGGATGGTGCCTGCTTTGTCTTTATCGAGGGTGCGGATCCTGCGGCCCTCAAGGGCATCGATCCAGCCAAGCCGGCCGCGGCATCAAAGGCGAGGAATACGCAGTGCAAAGTTTTCCGCCGTGGACTGGATTACAACATCAATCCGTGGTGCATCGCCGGCGCTCCGGTCGTGGCTTGGGCGCACGAGGTGTTCCCGGGAGACGCCGATGAGGTTGCAATCTATAAGCTGTGGAATGCGATTCTGCACACCGCGCGCGCCGATGGCCAGGACCCAGAGAGCGACTGGGAACTCCATGACGCCGCATTCGAAAAGAACCTGCGTTTCCTGAACGACAATCGTTTCGACTACCTGCATTACAACGCGGCAAATGGAACCGATCTGACGATTGGCATGACGAAAGGTCACGAGTGGGCCGGCGGCAAGGGCAAGACGCCCGATGGGCACCCCTTCTTCCCCAACATTCCCACCGAGGAAGTCTTCACTTCGCCCGATCGCATGCGCGCCGACGGTATCGTGTACTCGGCCATGCCGCTCATCCATCACGGCAATAAGGTCGAAGATTTTTGGATTAAGTTCGAGGGCGGCCGCGTGGTGGACTACGACGCCCGCGTGGGCAAGGCAACGCTCGCAAGTATCATCGATACTGACGAGGGCGCTGCTCACCTGGGAGAGGTCGCGCTCATTTCCAAGAACACGCCGATCCGCGAAAGTGGTGTTCTGTTCTACGATACGCTCTATGACGAGAACGCTAGCTGCCATCTCGCGCTAGGTGTCGGTTTCCCCGAATGCATCGAGGGTGGGTATGACATGTCCAAGGAGGAGCTCCTGGAGCATGGCGTTAACGTCTCGAGCACGCACGTCGATTTTATGATCGGCACGGACGACATCGATATTACGGGCATTACGCCTGATGGACGTGAAGTTGTGATTTTCCAGAACGGCCAATGGAGTTGGGAATAGTCCCAGACCGTGGTACAATGCCACCCGCGGGCCGTTAGCTCAGCTGGCAGAGCAGGGGACTTTTAATCCCAAGGTCCAGGGTTCGAACCCCTGACGGCCCACCCAAAGATTGTTGAGACGGTCAACTTCGGTTGGTCGTCTTTTTTGTCGCCCTTTCATGGGTTCGAACCCGTCGGGGCGCGGAGCTGAGTAAACGCGTGAGCGTTTGCCAGCGCAGCGCGCAAGGCGCGAAAGCGCCGCAGCGGCCGCCTGCGAAGCAGGCTGAACCCCTGACGGCCCACCCAAAGATTGTTGAGACGGTCAACTTCGGTTGGCCGTCTTTTTTGTCGCCCTTTCATGGGTTCGAACCCGTATCTAGCTATATATAAGAACGCTTGGCGAACAAAACCCGCCTTTTACCGATGGGTAACAAATAGCTGATGCCTTTGGAGTAAAGTAGCGCTCCAGAGATGACCGATGTCTCAATACTCATAAAACAGCTGGTCATCGCCAATATCAGAAGTCAATGCTTCAGTTTTAACCTCAGTGATGCGACTGAGGGATCTATTCATTTGTGAACAAAATATGGAGTGCGCGATTCCCGCCCCCGGCGCCCCTCCGGTCTGGCAATATATCTCCTTGCCGCGCGGCCCGGTGGAACCGGGAACCAGCGCAGGCGTGCACCTTGAGAACCGGATACTGCGAGGATGGACACACCAGATGTGTCGCATCCGGGCAGACATCGAACCAATTGAAATGGTCTAGCTTGGATTTGTTTTTCGCAAGGCCGCCGAGAGGCGGCCCCGAGAAATTCCATTTCCTATACTAAAACCATATGAATCGAACGGAACCGATCAGCGAATGACTGAGAGGACCGGACGGGCTCGAGGCCCATATATTTTGGACGGAGAGTTCGATCCTGGCTCAGGATGAACGCTGGCGGCGCGCCTAACACA
>DBGBLM010000058.1:0-3406 GCA_048448865.1 Collinsella sp. | reverse complement strand
GCAACGGTGCAGCTCGATACCTCGGCAGCGGCGTTTGTTGCCGAGAAGGCGCGCGAGGCGGCTGCCGAGGCCGCGCGTGAGGCCGAGAAGCCGGCTCGCCGCCGTCGCGGCAAGTTGCTGGGCGAGCCTAAGCCGGAGACCAAGCTTCCGGGCGGCGTGGTGCAACCCTCGTTGCCGTTTGGCGAACCGGAGCCCACGTCCGAGCCTGCAAGCGAGCAGGAGACGCCGGCCGCCGAGCAGGCTACTGCCGCCGAGACCGTCGCGCCCGCGCCCGAGGCCACTCCCGCAGCCACCGAGGCCGCATCGGAGTCCAATGACCGTCTGGCCGCCATGATGCGCCGCAGCGCCCGCCGCGAGGAAGCTTACGTGCCCACCTCGCAGCTCCGCCGCTTCACCCTGCCCGATTCGGCGCCCATCATGCGCCGCGTCATGGGCTTTCTGTCTGACCAGGCCCGCACGCTCATCCATGCCGGCGTGTCGCGCGACCGCATCTGCATCGATCCTGGCCCGGGCTTTGGTAAGTCGGCTAACGAGGACATCGTCATCCAGCGCGAGACTGCCAAGATGGCGTCACTGGGCTATCCGCTCATGTGCGCCGTGTCGCGCAAGCGCTTTGTGGGCGCCGTCTCGGGCGTGACCGAGGCCGCCGAGCGCGATGCCGCTACGTTTGGCGTTTGCCTGGGCGCCATCCAGGCCGGTGCCAACATCGTGCGCGTGCACGACGCCGCGGGTTTTGCGCAGTTCCTAAACGGCTACTGGGCGGTTGCCAAGCCACAGCCGCGCCGCGCGTTTGTGGCCGTGGGCTCCAACCTGGGGCATCGCTGCGACAACATCCGCGCCGCACGCGAGATGATCGCCGAGATTCCACTCACCTGCGTGTCTAACTCCTCCAAGATTTACGAGAGCGAGCCTGCCTACGAGACGCGCCAGGACGCGTTTGCCAACGCCGTCATCGAGATCAAGACCGAGCTTGCGCCGCTGGTGCTGCTCGACGAGCTCATGAAGATCGAGGCCGAGCTGGGGCGCGACCGCTCCAAAAAGGCCAAGGCCAACGGTCCGCGCACCATCGACCTGGACCTGCTGTGGATGGACGGCGAGACCCACGGCGGCAAAAAGCTGCGCCTGCCGCATCCGCTGATCGGCGAACGCGATTTTGTGCTGGTGCCGCTCGAGGACCTGATGCACGACCCGGCGCGGTTCTTCCGCTACAACGGCGTCGAGGTCAAGGAGCCCGAGGACCGCGTGGGCCATATCGTGGGCGAATTGGGGCGTATGTAGATGATCGAGATGAATGCTGTTGCCGCTGGCACCGAGCTCGACGCGGCGCGCGACGCGGGCCGCGAGGGCATGTCCGCGGGCTGGTGCGCGTGGAGCGCGGGCGATGCATCGCTGATGTTTTCGCTGGTCGTGCGCCCCGATGTGAACATGCATGCCTTCCACGGCCTGCCGTTTGTGGCGGCTATGGGCATGATGGACGCGCTTGTGGGCACGGCTTCGACGCCGGGGTTGGGCCTTGCCGGTAAGGTGGGTATCCAGTGGCCGAGCGATATCGTGTGCGGTGCGCCTGCGTTTGAGACGTCGCTCGCGCGTGTTGCCGTGAACGGCGGTGCCGGTGCTGCGGGCATGTTCGGTGCCGTGACGGTGGATATTGAGCGTTCGGCGCTGAGCGAGCTTGGTGTGGACGTGGCTGACGAAGCGCTGGTCGAGGCGCTGGCCGCCGCCGTGTTGACCCGCGTGGATGCCTGGGCGGTTGTCGCCAACACGCCACAGGGTGCTGCCGGTCCGCTGGCCCCCGTGCTGGGCGAGTACTTCGACATGGTGCCGCTGCTCGGTCGCCAAGTTGCGGCGGTGTCGCCCAACGGCTTGCCGCTTGCGGTCGGTGTGTTTGCGGGCCTGGACATCTGGGGCCGCGCGACCATCAAGACCGATGCCGGCGAGCAGGAGTTTCCGCCCGAGGCCGTACGGATTCGCGGGCTGTAGCGCGAGGCGCCAGCGCTCAAAGACAACGATGACAACAAGACCCTCCTCGGCCTGTGCCGGGGAGGGTTTCGCCTATCTGGGGAATGGGTTGCCAGCGCCCTATTCCTCAAAATTGAAAAATATTCAGTTTTGAGGAATAGGCTTGGCGAGCATTTGCGGGGACTGTGGCATCGGGCGCGCTCGACTTAAGCCCCTGCTCTATCCCAGCTTCTGCATGCGGCGGTAGATTTCGCAGATGCCCTTGATGGTGAGTTGGCCGTCTACCACGTCGAAGGCATCGGTCGAGCCGGCGACGATGCCGGCGAGACCGCCTGTGGCGATAACGGTGGCATCGTCGCGGCCCAGCTCGCGCTTCATGCGCGCGACCAGGCCTTCGGCCATGGCGGCGGCGCCCATCACGGCGCCGACCTTGATGCATTCCTCGGTGTCACGGCCGATGGCGTGCTCGGGCGCCTCGAGCGGAACGCTGGCGAGCTTGGCAGCGCGGGCAGCTAGCGCGTCCATGGAGATGCGGATGCCCGGCGCGATCGCTCCGCCAATGTAATAGCCGTCCTCGTCGATGACGTCGATATTGGTTGCGGTGCCAAAGTCCACCACGATCGCCGGCGCGCCGTAGAAAGCTTCGGCTGCGACGGCGTTAGCGACGCGGTCGGCGCCCACGGCCTGGGGTCGCGCCGCGCGCAGCTTGGTCACCGCGGCCGTCTGTGGCCCGATGACGATGGCGTCCGCGGCAATGCGGTCGGCCACGGCGTGCCATTCGCGCGAGAGCTGCGGCACCACGCCGGCAAAGGCGATCGCGTCGACCGCGCCGAGCGAGAGGTCGTACATCTTAAAGAAGCCCATCAGGCGCACGTGGATCTCGTCGGCGGTATAGGAGCGGTCGGTGGGCATACGCCACGACTGCACCAGCTCGTCTCCGTCAAACAGCCCCATGGCCGTCTGCGTGTTTCCCATATCGATAGCGAGCAGCATGTCTACTCCCGGTGTTGGCATAAAAGGACGCGCACCATTGTATACGTGCCGTCGACGGCGCTCGGCTGCGATTCGTTTACGGTGATAGGGGCTGAGGGGTTTAAATATGAAGGAATTATGCTCTACGAGATTTTCCTTGCCGTTTACCGAACTCCCGCGTAATATTCTTTCTTGCGCACATGAGGCGCCCAGACATTGCGGGGTGGAGCAGTCTGGTAGCTCGCCGGGCTCATAACCCGGAGGTCGTAGGTTCAAATCCTGCCCCCGCGACCAAGAACTTGCAGCTCGTCGGCCTAGCCGGCGAGCTTTTTTGTTCAAGACTTTAGTCCGCTGGCCGCGCAGCGGCCAGCTTTAAACCACCCGCTACGCGGGTGGAGACAAACGGCTTTACAAAGCCACCCCTCCGACCGATATTGACGATTGTTCAGGCCGTCAAGAATTCGAGTCGAAGGGG
>DBGBLM010000057.1:0-6319 GCA_048448865.1 Collinsella sp. | reverse complement strand
CGAAATGTCTGAATGAAACAACGTCGTAGCGACCTCATAACCCGAAGGTCGGTGGTTCAAATCCGCCCCCCGCGACCATGAAACTTCAGGTCGGAAGCATAAAAGCTCCCGACCTTTTTCTTTGTCTAGGGGTTTCGGCATCTCTCGTTCTTTGGGTACCTCGAGGCGGGCAATCAGATAGATGCTTACGAGTATCATAGGGTCTTTTTACGTCGCGGTCGTGTCTCGTACTGGTGCGCCGCTCTTTGTGGGACGTGTCACTTTGCCATAGGTTGTCCGGCGGCGGGGCGCAGGTCGTTCCCCGTGGCGTCGCTCCTTTCGACGCTACGCTGCCTGGCTACTCGTTCCACTGGTGCTTTTTCATGTCGACGCAGCCGTTGTCTCGGAAGGCGACTCCTTCCTCCGTCAGTAGTGCTCGCTGGTCGGGGAAGTTTGGCGCGAGGCGTCCCGCGTGGTTGACGACGCGGTGGCAGGGATAATCGCCGTAGCGATCCGCCTCGCTCAGCACCGCTCCGACCAGGCGAGAGTTTTTCTCCCTGCCGATGAGGCGCGCTATCTGACTGTACGAGGCGACGCATCCCGCCGGAATCTCTGCCACGACGGAGAGAATCTCATAAACCAAATCTTCGTCCAGGACTTTTCCCATCGTATCGCTCCCGTGTTCGCTTTTGCCTTCGGGGGCGCGGCGCCGATCACCCGTGCTGCGATTTTCGCAGCTCCCCTTACCGAAGCATCGAGGGAAAGCGCGTGCGTGTCAAGGTTGTCTGGTCCAGTTGCTGGCTCGATGCCTCGAGATGTTCGCCTCAAGTGCGACCTGCCCCTATTGGAAAAGGATGCCGAAGATGTATTTGGTGATGGCGGAGCGGCGGATGACCCCCACGAGTTTGCCCTCGTCATCAACCACAGGAAGCTTCTTGAACTTCTTCTTCGCCAGCAGCGCGGCGACGCGGGCGATGCTCTGCTCGGGACGGACACACACTACCTGGCGCGTCGCGAAATCCATGACGCAGCGATCCTTCAGGTCTTCGATGCGCTGCTCAAGGCTCTGATCGTCGAAGTACAGCATGGACGCGTCGCCGCCCGTGAAGATGGTGTGAGCGCGATGCTGCGCGATGGCTCCCATGACATCGCCGTCGGAGATGAACCCGACCACCTGGTTGCGCTCATCGATTACGGGCATGCTGCTCACCTCGTTTTCGGCGAGCATGCGCACCACGTCGGAAATCGTGCAATCCTGCGTGCAGGTGAACGGCTCTTCAATCATGATGCTCGAAACGGGCGTCCCCTCGAGCTCGAGCGGGATGCGCTCGGACAGAATCTCGGACATCGCTTATGCCTCCTTCGTTTTCGGTGCGGTTTTCTTGGTGCGCACGCTGAATATGGCGCAGATAAGGGAAACGAGGCCGATTGCCGCGCACACCTTATAAGCGACGCCCGCGCCCACGGCGGTGGCTACTTGGATGCTCGCATCGACGCCGGCCGACGCGGTGACGCTTGTCATGACCGTGATGATGAGCGCCGTGCACAAACCGCCGGCGACCTGGCGGCCGGTGTTCGCGATGGCGTTGCCGTGGGCGATCATGTCATTTTTCAAGGCATTGACACCCCATGTGTTCACCGGCATGTTCGCGAGCGACTGGCCGGCGGACTGCAGCATGCAGAACAGCGCAACCACCAAGATGGGCGTGTTTACCGTCGAAAGCGAGAGCAGGAACAGGGCGCCGGTCATGAGGGCCAGGCCGACGATCGAGATGGCACGCGGACCGAACTTGTCGAACACCACGCCGGAGATAGGGCTGATGATGATGCCCACCGCCGCGGCGGGAAGCATGGCCATGCCGGTTTCGAAGGCCGAAGCGCCAAGCGAGGTTTGCAGCAGCAACGGTAACAGCGTGTTGGTGACCAGGCATGCGGCGTTGATGAGCGTGACGATGATGGCGGCCACGCGGAACTCGCGCGTCTTGAGCGTGCCCAGTTGAAGCAGCGGGTCCTCGATTTTGCCCTGGCGTACGACGAACAGCACCAAGCACACGACACCCGCGACGATCGAGCCGAGCACCACGGGGTTGCCCCAACCCATCGACGAGGCGCTCGAGAACCCGTAGAGAAGTCCGCCGAAGGCGATGGTGGAGAGGACGACCGAGGGCAGGTCGAGCTTGGGGTTCTTCAGCTCGCCCACGTTTTTCAGCATGAACACGCCCAGCACCAGCACGAGAATTGCGAGGGGGACGATGGCGCCGATCATGGTGCGCCAGCCGTACGTGTCGATCACCGCACCGCCTACGACGGGGCCGACCGCGGGACCCGCCGACATGACGATGCCCGCCATGCCCATAGCCGTTCCTCGTTTCTCGACGGGGAACACCAGCATGGGAACCACCGAGACAAGCGGCATGAGCACGCCTGAGCCCGCCGCTTGCAACACGCGACCGATGATGAGAAACAGGAAATCAGGGGCTGCGGCGCACAGCAGCGTGCCCAGCGCGAACACCAGCGTCGCCCCGAAGAATAGCGCGCGGGTGCTGAACTTGTCGATAAGGAACGCCGAAACGGGGACCATGATGCCGCTCACCAGCGGGTATATGGACATGATCCACTGGGCAGTCGAGGCATCGATGGCGAAATCGGACATGATGACCGGCAGCGCAGGCGACATCACCGTTTGGTTCAGTAGCGCCAAGAAGGCACCCAGGACGACGACCGCGACGATGCGGATCTGGGTACCGGTAATGCGCCCATTGGCGGGCGCGACCGTACAATTATCAGACATAAGCTTCCTTCGTATCTATTCGATTCTTCGCCGAAGGCGCGCCGGCCCACGGGCGAAATAACATGCACGTGCTATGCGTGCATCAGATACGACAGGAAGAAAGCGGCTGCTCAGAGCGCACTTGGGGAACAACAGGAGAGGCCCCGTATACCAGGGGCCGCCGAATTGCGATGTATGCTTTGGTCAAATCCTTCATAGCGGGGAGGTATTCTAGCAGCCGTCTTCGCCCCTTTCAAGGGATGTAACCCAGACGTTGATTTTCTTCACCGAGGCGCCATCGTTGACGGGTGGCGTGCTTCTCTATCGCCACACCGCGGGGCGAGGGAACGCCGCGGCGAGCTTGTACATCGGCTATGTGTGCAGCTGCGAGCGTGTCGCCGGCGCGCGCTGGGCGCCAGTCCGATCCGGCCGACTCTTGCCGACGGTCGGTCGCCGTCCTCCTCCATCTCCGCCTGCTCTGTTTTTGCTCGGCTCCCTTGTCGTATCATGGACGGACGAGAATTGAGCGAAGGCGGTACGTATGAACATCCAGATATTCGGCACGAAGAAAAGCTTCGATACTAAGAAGGCGCAGCGCTATTTCAAGGAACGTCGTGTGAAGTTCCAGTTCATCGACTTGAAGGAAAAGGAGATGAGCAAAGGCGAGCTCGAAAGCGTGGCGCGCGCCGTCGGCGGGATCGACGCTGTGATCGATCCAAAGGCGAAAGATGCCGACACGGTTGCGCTCGTACAGTATCTTGCTGCCGACCAGAAGTTCGAAAAGGTGCTCGATAACCAGCAGATTCTTCGTGAGCCCATCGTTCGCAACGGCCGCCAGGCAACCGTTGGCTACGAGCCTGACGTGTGGAAGGGCTGGGAATAAAGCGGCTGGGAATAAAGTGAAGCGCCCACGCCCGTGGTTTTATCCACTGACGCGGGCGCTTGCGTAAGACGTCTCTTGTCGTTTGAGTGGAGCGCCCCGGCGGCGCTGAACAACGCGCCCCGGTGACGTGGCTCGAGGCTCTTTGTGCCGCGCATCTATGAGAGGAGATATTTGATGCGCATGGGCGCTACTCCATGTAGCCCCCTTGAATGGCGGAAACTGCATGCTCGGTAAAGAACTTGAGCGTGCCGGAGGTATAGCGATTAGCCTTGGGCTTCCAAGCGGCTCGGCGCTCGGCCAGGACGGCGTCGACCTCGGCCGGCTCCATCTCCTTACCGGCGATGCCCACGATAGACAGCGAGCGCTCGGGGATGTTGATCTGGATCAGGTCGCCCTCCTCGATCAGGGCAATCGGGCCGCCCACGGCAGCCTCGGGCGAAACGTGACCGATAGCCGGGCCCTTGGAGGCGCCGGAGAAGCGGCCGTCAGTGATCAGGGCAATGCTCGCGCCCAGCTCGGGGTCGCTGGCGATAGCCTCGGTGGTGTAGAACATCTCGGGCATGCCGGAGCCCTTGGGGCCCTCGTAGCGAATGATGACGGCGTCGCCGGGCCTGACCTCGTGCGTCAGGACGGCGTGAATGGCGTCCTCCTCGCAATCGAACGGACGTGCCTTAAGCGTGGCCTGGAACATCTCGCGCGGAACAACCGTGTGCTTGACGACGGCGCCCTCGGGGGCAAGGTTGCCGTGGAGGATGGCGATGGAACCGTCGGTGCCGAAGGCCTGGTCAAACGGACGGATGATGTCCTCGCGCTTGAGATTCCACTTCTCCAGGTAGCGGCCGCACTTCTCGTAGTAGCCGTTGTTCTTAAGGTCCTCGAGGTTTTCGCCGAGAGTCTTGCCGGTGACGGTCATGACATCGAGGTGAAGCATCGACTTGATCTCCTCCATGATGCGCGGCACGCCACCTGCATAGTAGAAGAACTGCGCCGGCCACTCGCCTGCGGGACGGACGTTGAGCAGGTAGTGGGCACCACGGTGCAGGCGATCGAAGTCGTCGGCGGACATCTCAATGCCAAACTCGCGGGCAATCGCAGGGATATGCAGCAGCGAGTTGGTAGAGCCCGAAATGGCGCCGTGGACCATGATGAGGTTCTCGAAGGATTCCTTGGTCACGATGTCGCGCGGACACAGGTTGTGCTCGGAGAGCCACACGGACTGACGACCGGCCTCGCGGGCGAACTCGCGCAGGTCGGAGCTGGTGGCGGGCAGCAGAGCCGTGCCGGGGAGCATAAGGCCCAGGGCCTCGGCCGTGACCTGCATGGTCGAGGCGGTACCCATAAAGGAGCAGGCGCCGCAGCTGGGGCATGCGTTGTGCTTGGCAAACTCAAGCTCCTCGCGGGAGATCTCGCCGCGCTCGTAGCGGGCAGAAATCGCGCCGAGCTGCTCCAAGGTCAGCAGATCGGGACCGGCATCCATGACGCCGCCGGTAACGACGATGGAGGGGATGTTGATGCGGCCCATGGCCATGAGGTTCGCAGGCAGGCCCTTATCGCAGCTGGCGACAAAGACGCCGGCGTCGAACGGGGTGGCCTTGGCATGGATCTCGATCATGTTGGCGATCATGTCGCGGCTGGGCAGCGAGTAGTTAATGCCGTCGTGGCCCTGGGCCTCGCCGTCGCAGATATCGGTGCAGAAGTAACGGGCACCGTGACCGCCAGCCTCGGCAACGCCGGCACGGACCTCCTCGACCAACTCAAACAGACCGGCAGAACCCGGGTGCGAGTCGCCGAACGTCGACTCGATAATGACCTGCGGCTTGTCCAGATCTTCGATGGACCAGCCAGAGCCCAGACGCAGCGGGTCCATCTCGGGGCTGATGGTGCGAAACTTGCCGGAACGCGGCTGCAGCTTGGCAACCAAGTCGGCTGCCTCCTGCTGAATCTGTGCCTTGGTCTTCTCGTCCATAATGCTCTCCTCTTTTGGTTTGAACGGTTGTACCAATCGTTGGTTAATGAATCAGGTGAAATGAGTACCGAGCGATGCCCTCGGCAAAAGATGCTTAGCTACGCGAACTAGGCGAAGAACGAAATCACCAGGGCGCAGGCAAGACCCGAAAGGCCGATGAGCGTCTCCATAACGGTCCAGGACTTGAGGGTTGTCTTCTCGTCAATCTCCAGGAACGAGGAGCACATCCAAAAACCGGCATCGTTGACGTGCGAGAGGGCCGTGGCACCGCCGCAGATAGCAAGACAGATGGAGGCACGCATGAGCACCGAAGCGCCGGCGACCGCGGGCATGGCGGCCATAATGCCCGATGCCATGGTCATAGCGACGATGGAGCTGCCAACAGAGGCACGCACCATGACGGCAATCAAAAAGGCAACGACCACCAAAGGTAGCGGTGAAGCCTCGAGCATGGGCCCAATAACCTGGCCCAAGCCGCAGTCCTGCAGCATCCAGCGAATGACGCCGCCGCAAGCGATAACCAGCAAGATCATGCCGACGGGCTTAAGAGAGCGGTCGAGCAAGGCCTTGAGCTCGGCGCCGGAGTAGCCGCGGCGCGCGCCCAGCAGATACATCGCGACGAGCGTGGCGAGCGTCAAAGCGACGAACGGCTTGCCCAGGAAGGCGAGAATCGAGGCGAGCTCGGCGGGCATGGGGATATAAGAAGACAGCGTGCCCAGCA
>DBGBLM010000056.1:0-4871 GCA_048448865.1 Collinsella sp. | reverse complement strand
GACCCACGCCTGGGCGGGCCCCCGTTGGGCTCGTAGAGCCATACCGTGTTGCCCTCCGAGGTCCGCTGCCCCCGGTCGTCCAGCGCCAGCCCGGAGGCGGACGTGAATGAGTAGCGGCCTCCGCCCAGGGCCGAGACGCGCCACAGCTGCGAGGCGGAGCCGTCCGCCTCGGCCAGCACCGCCCGGTTGCCCGACTCGGTCAGCATCAGGCCGCCCGAGGAGACCCTGTAGAGGCCCGTCGCCCCGTCGCGCTCGAGGGAGAGGGCGCCCGCGCCCGAGGACAGCGAGCAGCCCGATGCGGAGGCCGACACGGCCATCCGGGCGTCGAGGGCGGCCGCGAGGCGGTAGGAGCCGTCGTCTATAACTTTCTCTAATGTTGCGATTCGGTATTTTGCTGCCAGGTCGTACCTGGCGCTCCATTTGCTGTTCGATTCCTTGGAGACGTTTGATGCCGCAGTAAGCTCAGCCTTGGCGCCTTGAACTTTCCATTCCCTCTGGTTCATCGCGTACGCAACAGTCCCGTTCTGAATCCCCGAGATGCTCGGCGGGAAGGACTGGTTGTCGGCATCGATGGAAAAGCTCTCTTCTTTGGCATCCAGGTGCTGCTGAATGCGATCGGCATACTTCTCGGCCCATTCATCGGCCTTGCCATTTCGCACGAAGTAATTGTTGGATAGGTCGGTCGAGCGGTAGGTGTAGTCGTCCTTCTGATAGTTAGCCGTGTGGTCGGAGTGGGCGATTGCCATGAGCTCGTCAGTCAGGCCAAAGTACAGATGGCACTGGTCCAGGTCTCCGTACCAGTTGTCGCTGGTGTCGTCCCAGGTTAGGTCCATCTGGCACCATTTGCCGTCGATCTTTATGGCGTTCCAGGTGTGTCCGTTGCCGGTGATGCGGCCGTTGGCGATGCCCGCGGCGTCAAGGAGCTTGGAGTAGATGCGCTGGTAGCTCTCGCAGGTGCCCTGGTGGCGCGTGAGGCCGCTTTCGGCCGAGCAGTAGTTGAGGCTATGGTCGTACTCCAGCTGGTCGAGCGTCCAGTCGTGGAGCCACAGCGCCATTTCGTATTCCGAGCCGTCTGTCTCTTGCCTGCACTGGGCCACGGCGTTGTTGACGATCTGCGTGACGCTTGGGCGTGAGGCGTCGTTTACGGTCACCTCCGCCGTGGCGCGCAGGTAGTAGATCCCCTTGTCGTTTTGGGGGTCGTTTCTGTCGCTGTCCATAAAGTAGAAGTAGATGCGGTACGTGCCCGATGCCGTGAAGTCGAAGGTAAAGTCGTGGCCCGCGGTGCCCAGGCTGTAGTAGCCGGCCCATGCCGGACGCGACGGGTCGCAGACGCTTTCCTGGCTGCCGCCGTCCCAGTAGGTGGGCACGTCCATGCGCGCCTTGGCCTGGGACGAGCCGTTGGTTTGGGTTACGTGGAAGGTCGTCGCGGTGCCCGCGGGGGCGTCGTTCCACGAGACGGTGAAGGTGACGCCGTTTTGGGTTGACGTTGCGGAGTGGGCGTAGGTGGTTTGTGACGCGGCGGAGATCGCCTCGGGCGTGGGGGTGGCTTGGGCTCGGAGGGATGGGGTGGGGGTGGTGGTTGTGACGGTGGTGCCGGGCGTGGCGGCGTCTGCGGTGTTGGCGGCGGTGGTGCCGTCAGTGCTTTCCGTGTTGACTGCGCTGGTGCCGGTGGATGTTGCGGTGCTGTCCTCTACGGAATCTGCTGTCGCATTTGTGTTGGTGCCGTCTTCAGCCTTGCCTGTGTTGCTGCTCGTGGCGTCGGCTTGCGCCTGCTGCTCTACGATTGCCTGAGGCTGGATAGCTTCCGCAATGGCTGCCATGGGCATCGTCGCGCTGACCATGGACGTGCACGCGATCGCGCAGAACAGGTAGTAAAGGGGTCGTTTCATAGCGGAGCCTCTCGGTGAGCAGCCAATAGGGTCCGAAGGCAGCTCCAGGCCAGCATTCCGCACATATTTTGTTGCGGTTTATTTTACGGGAACCCCAGTCAACATCAGCGAACTTTCTGGGGAATGTTGGGGAGGGGAGGGATGGTTGGTTGCCCGGTGACGTTGTGAATCGCGTTGGGTTGACTATGCCTGATGCGGCAAATCCAGCATGAGGCCGTCTCGCGCTTCTTCGAGACTCGCCACCGAGACCTTCCAGGAAAAGCCAGTGAGGCCACTGCCTAGGTCAAGCTCTGCATGGTCGTATTCTTCAATTTTGCAGCCAGGGTGTTTCACGTCGGGTATAAGACGGCATTCGACCGCCTGCGTCCCGATGATTCGGTACTCACGCTGATATGCGTACTTGGGCGTTTTGATAACGAGATTGTGCGGGATGCCCTCAAAGATCTCGCGTATCAGTTTTGGCCCGGGGACGCCGTAGGAGATGGGGCCGTGGGCGTAGATGCTTCCGTCGTCGGTGGTGTGTCTGTCGGCGAGGCGCGCGAAGCTGTCGTACTGCACAATGCCGATCCACCCGTCCGCGCACCCGAACTCCCGGATCATGCGCGTCGGGATTTTCACGGCGTTGTCGACGATGTCGTTCTCGCGGACTGTATACATGCAGTAGATGGGCAGACAGTAATTTCCGTAGAGGCGTGCCCCGGGAGCCATGGATGCCACGAGCGGGTCGCCCTGTTCGCCAAGCAGTCTATGATAGTAGCCGGCTGCGTTCATGTAGAGACGCCCGTTCAGCAGGTCGTCGATGTACGCCTCCCTGGGTGCGAACTTGAGTAGGTAGGCGATGGTGTTGCTGGGCATGGCGTGTCCTTTCTTTGGTTGTGATGTCCCGGACCGCCATGTGCGTCCGGGGTGCGTGCTACCAAGGTAAGGGCGCCACGTGGGACCCTCGTGCCGGAATGGCTCGCGTCTGGCGCTTGCCGGGATTGTGGCTGCCTTTGGCACTGGGGTACACGCAGGCGGAGCGTTCCGGAAGTTGTTGTTGGACGGGGAAGTGTCGGCCGCCGTCAACTTTCAACGATATCGGGCGCCTTCCGTGATTGACGATGTGACCAACTGCGGCCGCGGCTGCGTCTTATGGGCATCGGCGAGGACACGAAAGAGCAGCCTTGCCTCGTCTTCGTTGGAAAATAGGGAGCTTTATCCGCCAATGAAGAGCGGGCGATTCTTGCCGATTGGCGTGGCTTCTCGGTCGGTTACGAGGGCGTCCATAAACCTTCCCTCGTTTCTCTCGAGCGCGGGACTGGCGCTCCTTTGGCGCAGCGGCGCGGCGAGTGAAATGTTTGACATGTCGTCGTACTCAGCCACGGCGATCCGGCTCACGTGGAACGTACGGGTGATTTCGGACCTCGAGCGCCCGGCTGCATCAACCAGCCGAATATCATTCGCTGGGGCCAGGGGCACGGTCCTATTAATCAAATTACTCGATTCTTAATGACTAAAGTGCTCGATTCTCGGCGATCTTACGGACTACTTATAAATGAATATCAGTAAACTTGACCCCGTCCTGGACAAGACGGGGTCGCAGCCGTCGACCAACAGCACAATCGAGGGAGGGGCGAACTCCCAACTGAGGGCCGTCCTGTGCAAAACCGTGGGTTGACTTCGGTCAAGCGCGTGAAGGCGGTGCTCTGGTGTTGCCGCGCGCGCTTGGGGGACGCGAGGCGGCGCGCGAGGAGCTCGCCACGATGCCGATTGACACGGACATCGACTTCCTATCCGGTGCCTGCTCCGCATCGCTGACGCGTGAGGATGGAGGCCCAGAACGTGGCAACAGGGCCGTGTGGGAGGGCCTCCGCCGCAGGGCCCGTACCCGTTCTGGGTGGATTAATGGATGGAAGTTGATGTTCTACCGGGGCACATTTTTTGTCCTATGAGCCCAAAGCCGGCGTTAAGACACTTGGGTAAGCGTCAAGTTACTATTAGCAGCATGAGCCTATTTCTCATAGCCTGTTTAATAAAAGCAAGAATGGGGAATAAAGCTATCTGCCCATCGCGAACTGGCGATGGGGTACGCTACTGCCGTCAATATAGCAAACGACGAAATTCCGACGTTCGCCACATTGACACCAGCGTTGCCTGCGGCTAGCTGGATAAGGGCTTCGATGGTCATAAGTACCAATTCCTCGCTTTCGTCTAGTATGACATAGGCAATCATTGTTCTAGGTGGCCGCGAAAGCGTTGGTTGCACTTGCTGCACCTTTGATTAGCCTGTCCGGGGAGGGTTAGCCGCCGCTCGTTGATCCGGATAGGTTGATTTATTTGGGGGTATTTTGACCGAGTTCGACATCGCTCGTATTCCTCGATATAGTTCCAAAAGCTCATACGCCCATTTCGATCATAGGGTGTCTTTTGCCGATGTCCAGGACAAGATCTTAGATCCAGGGTACGTTTCCCATCACGCGTTCTACCCTCTAATTTCCAACGAGATCATCGCCGTTCGGTATCGTGGGGGTAAGCGAAGCTGCAAAGTTCGCAATATCGCTTATGCCTCGCATTTCGATCACCGCGTCTTCCAGTACTACTCTTATCTGTGGTCGGACTTATATAACAAGAGGGTCATTGCCGAAGAGTTTAATGAGGTTGCCGTAGCGTACCGCTCTTCGCTTTCATCAGACAGCGCCGTAACTGCTGGCAGCAATATTTCATCAGCTAAAAAGGCCTTCGATTATATACGCGAGCAAGATTCGGCTTTTGTGCTTACGGGTGATTTCGAGAGCTTCTTCGACAACTTAAATCATGTTCATCTAATGACGTCGTTGCGTTCGTTGTTTCCCAGTGGACGCTTACCGGACGATCATTATCAAGTCATTAAAAATATCCTCCGATATTCGTGCTGGCCTATTGCTGATTTGGCTGCTCGACATCAATTGCCATGGCCAGCAATCGATCCTACTCGGGAGAAAATGATCAGCGATGCGGCTATCG
>DBGBLM010000055.1:0-5312 GCA_048448865.1 Collinsella sp. | reverse complement strand
AACGTGATCAAGCAGATCGCGGGTCTGGTCGACGGTCGCGGTGGCGGTCGTCCCAACATGGCCCAGGCCGGTGGCAAGAATGCTGCCGGCATCGCCGATGCCCTCGCGGCCGCTAAGACCGCGCTCGGCGCCTAAGAATCTAAGAAGTCGCTGTGGTTGCGCTCGCGCTGGACATAGGGGAGACCAGGATTGGCATCGCCGTCTCGAGCCGTGATGGCAAGATGGCGATGCCCGTCAAGGTGCTCCCGGCTGCAGAGGTCACCGGTATGGCCAAGACGTTCCGCTACCTGGTCGAGGACTATGAGCCCGACATCCTGGTAAGCGGACGTCCCCTGACCATGGCCGGTGAGCCTGGTCCCCAGGCCGAGCGCGTTGCCGCCGTGGCGCAAAAGATTGCCG
Organism: Collinsella sp.; assembly: GCA_048448865.1. Lineage (GTDB taxonomy): Bacteria > Actinomycetota > Coriobacteriia > Coriobacteriales > Coriobacteriaceae > Collinsella. The sequence continues at coordinate 4,913 of DBGBLM010000055.1, read as the reverse complement.
ACGAGCTCGATCTTCCGCTTGAGTTTGAGGACGAGCGTCTGTCTTCGCAAGAGGCCAAGCGTATCCTGCGCGAGCAGGGCCTCAACGAAAAGCAGATGAGGGGCAAGATTGACATGATCGCCGCCAGCCTGTTCTTGCAGACATGGCTCGATCGTAAAAACGAGGAGGTTTCGCATGCCTAGCGCTTCCGATCCGCGCCGGCAGAGTCGTCAGGGTCAGCCCTCGTCGCGCCCTACTCAGCCTGGTCAGCGTCCGGCGCAGCCGACGCAGCGCGCAGCTCAGCCTGCCGCGCGTCCGGTGCAGTCCTCCTCTCGTTCGGCCCAGCCTGCTCAGCGGACGGCTCAGCAGCCTTCTGCTCGTTCGGTTCAGCATTCGGCTTCTCACGCGGCTCAGCAGCCCACTGCTCGTACGGCCCAGCCTGCAGGCGGCACCCGCTTTAAGCAGCAGGCACCTACCCAGCGAACGCAGGCCCCCCAATCGCATTCGCATCACGCTCGTGGTTCGCATGGCGTTGCTCCGGCGACCCGCTCGAGCTACAACACGCATGCTCGTCGCGGTGCTCAAAAGAAAAGCTCCCCGGTGCCTATGATTATCGGTGGCGTTGTTGCCGTGCTTGCGCTTGTCGCGATCGTTTTCTTTGTCGTGCCAGCCGTCAAGGGCTTCTTTGGCGGTGAGGGTGCGAAAGTCGTTGCAGGCCAGCAGGTTACTATCACGATTCCCGATGGTGCCTCGGGTGACAGCATCGCTTCGATTCTCTCCGAGAACCATATCGTAGAAAATCCCAAGGATTACTATGCGGCGGTGAAAAAGCTCAACGCCGATATGTCACTCAAGCCTGGTACTTATTCGTTCACCACACTCATGGATGCGACCAAGGTTGTTCAGCAGCTTATGGAAGGCCCCAACGCGGGCTCCAATGCGCTGACTATCCCTGAGGGCCTAACGGTCGATCAAGTCGCCGACCGTGTGGCCCAGGCTTACGACAGCATCTCTAAGGAAGACTTCCTCAACCAGGCCAAGGCCTCCAACTACGTGGACGACTATAGCTTCCTTAAGGGCGCCGCCAACGACTCGCTCGAGGGCTTCTTGTTCCCCAAGACTTATTCGTTGGGTGATTCGCCGACGGCCGATGACGTGGTTCGCGCTATGCTCGATCAGTTTAAGACCGAGTACAAGTCGCTTGACTTTGCGAGCTGCGAAGCCAAGATCAAGGAGCGCTACGGTGTGGAGATGTCCGACTACGACATCGTCAACCTTGCCTCCATCGTCGAGCGCGAGGGTCTCAATGCCGATCAGCGCGCGCATGTGGCATCGGTGTTCTACAACCGCTTGGCCGGCAAGCTCGATGGTCTGCGTTACCTCAACAGCGATGCGACCATGATGTATGTCACCGGTGGCGAGGTTACCGCCGACGACCTGCAGAGCGATAGTCCCTATAACACCTACAAGCACGAGGGCCTTCCGCCCACGCCCATCTGCTCTCCGTCGCTCGAGGCACTCAAGGCCACGCTTGAGCCGACCGACTCCGATGACCTGTATTTCTACATTACACAGGACGAGGAGTACTTCTCGCAAACCTACGAAGAGCATCAACAGTCTTGGAATTAGCATGAGGATTTTTAGCCCCAAACGTTACGTTGCCTCGGTCGATCGCATCGACCTCGATACCCTGTGGGCCGACGGCAAACGCGCCATTCTGCTCGATCGCGATAACACCCTGGTGCCGCGCGACACCGAGCGGGTCCCCGCCGCGATTTCCGCTTGGCTCGACGCCGCCCGCGCCAAAGGCTTTAAGCTGTGCATGGTGTCCAATAACTGGCATCGTGACCAGGTCACGGCATCGGCACGCGAGCTGGGACTCGAGGCCATCAGCCACGCCATGAAGCCGGCACCGTTTGCCCTCAAGGCGGGTCTTAAGCGCCTCGGCGCCACGGCTAACGAGGCGGTGCTGATCGGTGATCAGCTCTACACGGACGTGTGGAGCGGCAATTTCGCCGGCGTCGATACCATTCTGGTAAAGCCGCAGGCGACGCAGGACCTGTGGTATACGCAGATCTTCCGTATCTTTGAGCGCCGGGCCCTGCGCGACCTTCCCTGCGAGGAATAGGTCTCGCTATGTCCCAGCACACTAAACACGGCTGCGACCATATCTTCTTTATCGGCTTTTTGGGCGCCGGCAAATCGACGCTCGCGCGCAACGTCGGCACTATGTTCAAGCGGCGTTTTATCGATACCGACCGCCTGGTCGTGCGCCGTTGCGGCAAGTCGGTAACCGAGATTTTTGAGACCGAGGGCGAGGATCGTTTTCGCGAGCTCGAGACCTCGGCGCTCCGTTCGCTCCAAAGCGAGCGCAGCCTGTTGGTTTCGTGCGGGGGCGGTATCGTCGAGACGCCGGTCAATATTGAGCTGATGCACGAAATGGGTACGTGCGTGTACCTCGAGGGCGACTTCGAGGATTCGATTCGCCAGATTCGTCGGTCCGACACGCGCCCCGATTTCCGTTCGCCCGAGCATGCCGCGCGCCTGTTTGAGCATCGCCGTCCGCTGTATCGACAGGCCGCCGACCTTACCCTTGATATTCGCAACAAGTCCTTCGAGGACGTTTCCTACCTTTGTGCCGAGATGCTTTTGGAGCGTGGGCTGCTATGATTCGCCGTCAACTTATCAATTTCCAAAACCGCAGTGTCGATGTCCGCGTCGGATTGGGCGCGTTCGAGGAGCTGTCGCGCATGTTTGCCTCGGCTGTGGGCAAGCCTAAGCGCGCGATGGTCGTTTGGAACGACGCCACATCCGAGCGTTTTGGTGAGGTCGTCGAGCATGCGCTGGTCGACGCCGGTTTTGCCGTGTCGCTGCTCGTCCTCGAGGTTTCGCCTGCCGGTGCTACGCTGGCCGATGCCGATACCGTCTTTGGCGCCCTGTCGGCTAACGGCATTACCTGCGACGATCTCGTTGTCGCTGTCGGCGATACGGCGACCTGCTCGGTCGTTTGCTGGTGTGCCAATCAGTGGTGCGGTCGCACCGAGTGCGCCCTGCTGCCGACGACGTTCGATGCCATGCTTACGGTCGCGACGACCATGAAGCCGCTCGTCGCCTCGTCGGCGAATGCGCTTCCCGCTATCGCGTTCCGTCCCGAGCCGGGCCTGGTCGTGTGTGACCTCGACCTTGTTCGCGAGGCGGACCCCGAGGACCTCAAGCTCGGCTATGTGGTACTTGTTGGCACCATGCTTTCGAGCAGCAAGTCCCGCTGGAATCAGTTTACCGAGACCGTCCCCGAGATTCTCGCGGGCGAGGAGGTCGCGCTCGTCAATGCCGTTCAGTGGTCTCAGACTGCCCGAAAGGACGTACTGATGGCCACGAACCCGAGCGCACGTCATGCGCTCGATTTTGGTAAGACGGGGGAGCGCACCCTGCGCGCCTGCTTGGGCGATGCCGCTTCGCAGGTCCCTGCCTACCAGCTGTTGTCCGAGGGCATGCGCTTTGAGGCGCGCGTTGCCCACGATGCCTGCGACTTCGATATCGATTACGTTTTTGAGGTCGATGACTGCCTGGAGGACTTTGGCATCGAGGAGCTTGCCTTCGACCTGGAGCCCACCGCGTTTATCGAGGAGTTCCGCAAGCAGCAGTTCGCCCGCTCGAACCGCAGCATGTTGCCGCTGCCCGCGGCACTCGGCGCCATTCGTCTAACGAGCGTTGAGGACGAGGTTCTTGAGCGTCACGCTCACGCCTACTTGGCTTCTCGCAAAGAACTTCTCTAAGATTTATTGACATCCATCGTCTTTCGTATCATGTTGAGGGACGGGTTTCCAATCGGTTGCGGTTCGCATGCGATTCCGACGTTCGGTTGAGACCCGTCCCGCACTTTTTGAGACAATAAGAAAGGAATCTGCATGTCTGAGTTTGCTGCCGGTCCTGCCGGTCGTATCGAACGTGTCCGTGCCCTGATGGTCGAGCGCGGCTACGACGCCATCGTGGTACGCGACGAGGCCAATCTTCGTTGGCTCACGGGCGTGAAGGGCGTCTTCGACTACACCTTCGAGTTCCCGCACGCGGCGTTTATTACGGCTGACCAGTGCCTGTTCCATACCGACTCGCGCTACCTCAACAGCTTTGAGGAGAACACGCCCGCCGGCAGCCCCTGGGTCTACGACATGGACGAGGGCACCATCCCCGGTTGGGTCGCCGGCAAGATTGCGGCCAACAAGTGCCGCGTCTGCGCTGTCGAGGACGACATGCAGATCAACTTCTACCAGGGTATTCAGCGTGGTCTGGAGGACCGTTCCGTCGCCTGCATGTTGCCGCTGATGCATGACGACATCCGCAAGATGCGCGCCATCAAGGACGCCGAGGAGATCGAGCTCATGCGCCATGCGCAGTCGATCACCGATGCCGCCTTCCAGCATATGCTCGGCTTTATTAAGCCTGGTATGACCGAGAAGCAGGTTCGCAACGAGCTCGAGAACTTTATGTTCGCCAACGGCGCCGACAGCTTGGCCTTCGGCTCCATCGTGGCAAGCGGCCCCAATACCGCCAACCCGCATGCCGTGCCGAGTGACCGCGTGATCGAGAAGGGCGACTTCGTCCTCATGGATTACGGTGCGGGCTACTGCGATTATCGTTCCGACATGACGCGCACCGTCGTGATGGGCGAGCCTACCCAGGAGCAGCTCGACCTGTACGCGCTCGTGCGCCGCACCCACGAGGAGTGCGTCGCCGCCATCCATCCGGGCGTCGAGGGTAACGACATTTTCAAGCTTTCCAAGAAGATCATCGGCGATGCCGGCTATGGCGATTACTACAACCATGGCCTGGGCCACGGCGTGGGCATCGACATCCATGAGCTGCCCAACTTCAACCGCAGCAAGAACACTATCGAGGTCGGCTCGGTTATCACCATGGAGCCCGGCGTGTATCTG
>DBGBLM010000054.1:0-8965 GCA_048448865.1 Collinsella sp. | reverse complement strand
AGTCAAAAAAGCCCCGTCCCAAAAAGACTACCTTGGTCTGTGAGAAAGGAACCAGCCATGTGTGATTGCATCTTCTGCAAAATCGCCAACCACGAGATTCCCTCAACCGTTGTCTATGAGGACGACCAGGTCATCGCCTTCGACGACCTCAACCCCCAGGCGCCGGTCCACACGCTCGTGATCCCCAAGAAGCACTACAGCGACATCGCCGACAACGTGCCGGCCGAGACCATGGGCGCCATGGCCCACGCCATCCATGAGGTTGCCAAGGCCAAGGGCTTGGAGGACGGTTTCCGCGTCATCTCCAACAAGGGCGTCAACGCCGGCCAGACCGTCATGCACTTCCACATGCACGTCCTCGGCGGCAAAAACCTGGGCGAGAACCTCATCTGAGGGCGCGTAGTCCGTCGACTTGGCTGCCTTTGGAGTAATCTATGCAGCTTTCTCAACTCGAATACCTTCAAGCGGTAGCGAACTATGGCGGCGTGCGCAAAGCAGCTCGCGCCGTTCATGTGAGTCCGCAGGCTGTTTCGTCGGCAATCAAAAAGTTGGAATCTGAGTATCAGATCGTTTTGCTCAACCGATCGACGGGGGAGGCTGTTTTGTCTCCGGCGGGCAGAGAATTTGCGCGTCGTGCACGCGTGATCCTGGCACAAGTCGACGATCTCAAAAAGTACGCTCAATCGAGGGACGACGGCGTCTCGCCCGACGGCCACTTTCGTCTTTACGCCCCCTGCCTTCATGGGCGGGGGCGACTTTTTGCCGAAAACTGGTATGACTCGTTTGAAAGCTCGCACCCTCATATTCACCTTGATGTGTGGCATCAGCCAACGGCTACATGCTTTGAATCACTTGTGCTTGGCATTTCGGATGCGGCCATCTCATTTGAGGAACCAAGGGACAGCGTCCTTTCTTCAAAATATTTGGGTGAAAAGGAGCTCAAGGTTCTTTCATGTCCAGCGGGTCATCAATCTGTGGGCGCCATGACCATTCTCGAGTTACTGGGCGGCAGGCTCGCTGTTCCCATTAATTTGTCACCCTGTCTCAATGCGATTAACCAATGCCCTGAAGCCCAGCTCGTCAATTTTCGCTTCCGTGATGTTGAATACGGAAGCAGAGCTCAGACTGAGTTTCTTCAAGCCGGGGGGTTGATATTGAGTTTGTCTGGGTCCTCTCTCGCATCGGATGGGTCAGAAGTGAGTGAGTGCTCCATTGAAGGTTCGCGTGATGTAACCTTGCCTATCTACTTTTGCTATCGGCAAAATTCCTGGACTGATCGACACCAGACGGTTTTTCTGCACCTATTGCGTCATCTTGCTTCGTGAGATTAATTGGCTTCGAGTCGTCAAGTGATTATTGACGCTTTGTAACACATAGCTGACAGCATTGCCCTCATGCTTTTCCAAGATTCCGATTTAGATTGCTGTCTCTTGGAGGGCGGAGCATGAAAAATCGTACGATTTTGCTTTATATGATGTTCGTTTTCCTGTCGAACTTCAGCACCATCTTGTATTTTCTAACCGTCTACCTTGAGTTCGTCGGGCTTTCGATGGTAGCGATTTCTAGCATGATGATTACATATCAAGTGAGCAAGTTCATCCTTGAAGTTCCCACTGGCTATATTGCTGATAGGTTTGGACGAAAGACAAGCGGCCTCGTTGGCATTGTGGGAATGCTTGGATACTACGCCGCCCTGCTCCTCGTCCGTTCTCCTCTGCTTTTAATCGGTGCGTTTGCTCTCAAAGGTTTTGCCGTTGCATGTGTGAGCGGATCCATAGAAGCGATTTACATTGACGGCGTCTCTCAGGACCAGCTCGTAAGACTTAATGTCGTTGAGCGTTTTGTTTTCTATGCCTCTTATGCCATCTCCGCTTGCGTGGGCGGTTTCATTTCGTCTGTCGGTGCATATCTCATTGGTCTTTCGGCAGATATCATCGCAATGGTGCTGACATTGGTTGTCGTTGTCTGTATTCCTGAGGTGAGAAGAGAAGGCGCTGCGGTGACACCTGAGCATGGAATGAGCCCGAAGATGATCGGTATTGCTATTGCGGGTAATGGCATTCTTCGGTCAGCGTTCATCATGGACTGTTCTCAGGCATTTGCCTTCGTCGCTCTGGAAGACTTCTTCTCACTGTTGCTTGCGGGCCGCGGAATGAATGCCGTCGCTTCGGGCGTGACCATTGCGGTCCAGCTCCTTGCCTCCGCCTCCATAGGATTTATTGTGCCCAGTGTGATTGCTCGTGTCGACAAGGGCTGTTTTGCGCGTATTTGCGGCATCATTCGCTTAGTATTGACAGCTTTGTTTTTGATTCCCCTTACTCCGGCTAATTTGCTGCCCGTGTTCTATGTGCTGCAGACGGTCGCTTACTCGTTATTTGCTCCAATTAAATACTCAATTTTTCAAAATGCTGCCGATTCTTCGATGCGCTGTTCACTGATTTCGGTTCAAAGCCAGATGGTGGCGGTGGGTGCCATCTTTTTCTATCTGCTCAACGCTGTGTTGAGTAGCGTTGCGGGCATTCGAGTCGTATTGCTTGTTGCGCTCGGGATTTCTTCCCTGGTGTATATCCCCGCGCTCTTTCGTCTTACAAGTCAAAGGCCATGAGTATTTAGGCACCGATAACTTATATATCAACGCAATAAACCCGAGCGCGAGGGCGTTTGGGTTTATTATTGAAGCGTATGTAACCTGGCGGCGCCACACCGCCTGTTAGTAGGGAGACACATGAACGTTCTGGTCGTCAACGCAGGATCTTCGACCCTTAAGTATCAGGTCATCGATACCAAGTCCCACAAGGTGTCCGCAAAGGGCTCCTGCGAGCGCGTCTGCTTTACCGGCGGTACCTTCACCCACGCTGCCAACGGTTCCAAGAAGGTGACCGAGAACATCGAGTTCCCCGACCACAAGGTCGCCATCGAGGTCGTCCTGAAGGACCTCGAGGCCAACGGCGTCAAGATCGAGGGCATCGGCCACCGTATCGTTCAGGGTGGTTGGTACTTTGGCGACTCCTCCCTCGTCGACGAGGACGTCCTCGCCAAGATCCGCGAGGTCGCTCCGCTCGCCCCGCTGCACAATAACCCCGAGGCCAATGTTATCGAGTACTGCCTGGAGCAGTATCCCGATCTGCCCAACGTCACGGTCTACGACACCGCTTTCCACTTCAACATGCCCGAGGTCGCCAAGACCTACGCCCTGCCCAAGGACGTCTGCGACAAGCTGCACATCCGTAAGTACGGCGCCCACGGCACCAGCTACCGTTACATTTCCAAGAAGGTCGCCGAGATGACCAACGGCGAGGCCCGCAAGGTCGTCGTGTGCCACATCGGCTCCGGCGCTTCCCTGTGCGCTATCGAGGACGGCAAGTGCATGGACACCACCATGGGCCTCACCCCGCTCGACGGCGTCATGATGGGCACCCGCTGCGGCTCCATCGACCCGGCTACCGTGTGTTACCTGCAGCGCGAGGGCGGCTTCACCTTCGACGAGGTCGACGAGATGATGAACAAGAAGTCCGGCCTTTTGGCTGTGACCGGTGGCAAGACCAACGACTGCCGCAACGTCGAGGAGCTCGCCGCCGCTGGCGACCCCGAGGCTCAGCTCGCCTTCGACATGTTCGTCTACAAGATTGCCGCCAAGGCCGCCGAGATGGCCACCTCCATGTGCGGCATGGACACCCTGGTCTTTACCGCCGGCATCGGCGAGCACGCTCCGGCCGTTCGCGCTGGCGTGGCCGATCGTCTGGCCTTTATGGGCGTCAAGATGGATCATGCCCGTAATGCCCTGCGTGGCGACGGCGCTTGGTGCCTGTCCGCCAAGGATTCCAAGGTCAAGATTTTCGTCATCCCTACGGACGAGGAGTTCATGATCGCTTCCGACGTCGAGCGCATCGTCAACGGCAAGTAATTGCAAGAGGGGAGGGGCTGGACGACCGAGCGCCGTTCGGCCCCTCTTTTGCGCTCGTTGGGCGATATGCTGATATCTATTTATCAAGATATGATAACTTCTTATTAAAATGCGGCCGCCTTAAGGGGCCTGCGTCGACCGTATTGCACTGCGAAGGAGTCTCATGAACGTACTTGTTGTCAACGCCGGCAGCTCAAGCCTTAAATATCAGCTTTTGGATACCGATACCCGCAAGGTTTTCGCCAAGGGCAACTGCGAGCGTATCGGATCGGACATGGGCATCTTTGGCCACTCCGAGAACGGTGGCGCTAAGCAGACCGAGGAGGTCCCCTTCCCGGATCATCGTTCGGCTATCGCGCGTGTGCTCGAGGAGCTCGAGAAGACCGACTTTACGATCGATGGCATCGGCCACCGTATCGTTCAGGGTGGCTGGCACTTCGATGATTCCGCGGTCGTCGACGACGAGGTCATGGCTAAGATTCTCGAGGTGGCCCCGCTCGCCCCGCTGCACAATTACGGCGAGGCCGCAGCAATCGAGTATTGCCGCGAGAAGTATCCGGAGCTGCCCAACGTCGCCGTCTTCGATACCTCGTTCCACATGACCATGCCCGAGGTCGCCTACACCTACGCGCTGCCCAAGGACGTGTGCGATAAGTACCACGTGCGCAAGTACGGTGCCCACGGCACGAGCCACCGCTATGAGTGGATGATGGCCAAGGAGATCCTGGGCTCGCGCTGCCACCGTCTGCTTTCGTGCCATCTGGGCAACGGCGCTTCGCTCGCCGCCATCGAGGACGGCGTGTGCCGCGATACCACGATGGGCCTCACGCCGCTCGACGGCCTGATGATGGGTACCCGTTGCGGTTCCATCGACCCGGCCACCGTGTGCTATCTTCAGCGCGAGGGCGGCTACAGTTACCAGGAAGTCGACGACATGATGAACAAGCAGTCCGGCCTGCTTGCCATCTCGGGCATCTCCAACGATGCCCGAGACATCCGTACACGCGCCTCCGAGGGCGACGAGCGCTGCCTGCTCGCCTTCGATATGTTCGCCTACAAGGCCATGCAGCAGGCCGGTTCCATGATCGCTTCCATGGCGGGCGTGGACACCATCACCTTTACCGCCGGCATCGGCGAGAACGACTGGTCGATTCGCAAGGCTTTCTGCGACTGCTTTGAGTGGCTGGGCGTGCGCATCGACAACAACAAGAACCGCGAGGCCGTGGGCAACGGCCCGCAGGTCATCAGTGCCGCCGGTTCCGCCGTCACGGTCATGGTCATCCCCACCGACGAGGAATACATGATCGCCCACGACGTCGAGCGTCTGACCAAGAAAAACTAACGCGCGCATTTGCAAGTAAACGAAAGGCCTCCAGAGCAACAGCTCCGGAGGCCTTTTTACTAGCAGGTGGACGGCGGAAACCCCATCCCATTTCCCGCGCAAATACTGGGACACGCTTTCCGGTTGAGGCACGTTGCGGAAAGTGTGACCCACAATAAAGCATAATTCCGTCCCACGGTTTCCCAAACAGGCCCCAAGCGGAAGCTGCATCCCACAATCCGCCTTCAAGCCGGGACACACTTTCCGGTGGGCCAGACATCAGACTGCAGCCAACATTTCGGTCCCAAAGTGACCATATCTGCATCGTTTGACCCTCCAGTAACGGCATCCAATCATTCAGATTTTCAGCCCCAGCTCGTAGCCAAGCCGCCGTCCACCCCAGATACCCTGATTGCTACGTGGCTGTAGAAGGCCGTACGGGCAAACGCCTGAAAACAATCCGCAGACCAGAAACGCCCCGTTCGTGGCTCCGGAGGAGCAGAACGGGGGCGTTTCATTGGTCGAGGACGTTTTCAGGGGTTTGCCCGTACGGCCTTCGGGCGAGTGCGTACGCTACTCAGCCATCTGAGCCTGGACGGCGGTGATGGCCACGACACCCACGATGTCGTCAGCAGAGCAGCCGCGCGACAGATCGTTGACCGGCTTGGCGATGCCCTGCAGGATGGGGCCGTAGGCGTCGGCGCCGGCGAAGCGCTGGACCAGCTTGTAGCCGATGTTGCCGGCCTCGAGGTCGGGGAACACGAGCACGTTGGCCTTGCCGGCAACGGAGGAGCCGGGAGCCTTGAGCTGGGCGACGGTGGGGACAATAGCGGCATCGAGCTGCAGGTCGCCGTCGATGGCGAGCTCGGGAGCCTTCTCCTTGCAGAACTTCACAGCCTCCTGGACCTTCTTGGCGACCTCGCCGCCAGCGGAGCCCATGGTGGAGTAGGAGAGCATGGCCACGTGCGGCTCAACGTTGCCCATGAAGGTGGACCAGGAGTGAGCGGAGGCGATGGCGATCTCGGAGAGCTCGTCGGAGGACGGGTTGATGTTGAGGCCGCAGTCGGCGAAGATCAGCGTGCCGTCGGTGCCGAACTGCGGGGTGTCGGTGCACATCACGAAGAAGGCCGAGACCAGCTTGGTGCCCGGGGCGGTCTTGAGGATCTGAAGTGCAGGGCGCAGGGTGTCGGCGGTGGAGTGGCAGGCGCCGGAGACCAGGCCGTCGGCGTCGCCCATCTTGACCATCATGGTGCCAAAGTAGGTGGCGTCCATCACCTGGGCGCGAGCCTGCTCGATGGTAACGCCCTTCTTGGCGCGGAGCTCGGCAAACTTCTGCGCGTACTCCTCGTGCTTCTCGGCATTGCGCGGGTCGATGACGGTAGCGCCGGGAACGTTGATCTCGTCGGGGTTGCCCAGGATGACGATCTTTGCCAGGCCCTCCTCGATGATTTTGGTGGCCGCGACGATAGTGCGCGGATCCTCGCCCTCGGGCAGGACGATCGTCTTAAGGTCGGCCTTGGCGGCAGACTTCATACGGTTTAGGAAATCGCTCATGTTACTCCTTACAAGCGTTTCGCTAAGCTCCAGGCGCCCGGCTGTTCACGAATAAACCCGCTGCTAGCGGGTTTACCTTACGTTAATGTTCGCCGCGGTGCTTGAGCTTTCCTTGTGTGGCAAGCTCATTATAGGACGCATTAGCGCTATAATCGCTCTGATAAATGTGTCTCGAAGAATGTTCGAGAAAAGCCCAGCTAACGAGCCCGTGGCTTTTGACAAGGAGTATCGATGCAGATTACCTCAGGCCTGCCTGAAGGCTTTAACGCCGGCGCGTACGACATGATTGTCGTCGGTGCTGGATATGCCGGTGCCGTTTGTGCCCGCCGTCTCGCCGAGACCATCGGCTATCGTGTTGCCGTTTTGGAGCGCCGTAGCCACATTGCGGGCAATGCCTATGACTGCACTGACGAGGCCGGAATCCTGATCCACGAGTACGGTCCGCATATCTATCACACCTTTAACGAGCGCGTGCACAATTTCCTGTCGCGCTTTACCAAGTGGACGGATTATCAGCACAAGGTGCTCGCCAACATCAACGGTACCCTTATGCCCGTGCCCTTCAACCATGCGAGTCTCAAGCTCGCCTTTGGTGACGAGCGCGGCGAGGAGCTGTATCAGAAGCTCGTGGAGACCTTTGGCAAGGATGTCAAGGTGCCCATTATGGAGCTGCGTAAGAAGAACGACCCCGACTTGGCCGAGGTCGCCGATTACGTCTACGAGAACGTCTTTTTGCATTACACCATGAAGCAGTGGGGCCAGACGCCCGATCAGATCGATCCCTCGATCACCGGCCGCGTTCCCGTCTTTGTGGGCGATGATGACCGCTACTTCCCGCAAGCCCCCTTCCCGGGCATGCCGCAGGAGGGCTACACGGCGCTCTTTGAGCACATGCTCGACCACGACCTGATCGACGTGTTCTGCGACGTGGACGCCCGCGATCTCTTTGAGATCGACGAGACCACCGTCAAGATCGATGGCAAGGTCTACGGCGGCGAGATCGTCTATACCGGTCCGCTCGATGAGCTGTTCAACCTCGACTTGGGCGCGTTGCCGTATCGCACGCTCGATATGAAGTTCGAGACGCTCGATATGGACCAGTTCCAGCCCGTGGGCACCGTCAACTACACCACGAGCGAGGACTACACGCGCATCACCGAGTTCAAGAACATGACCGGTCAGGTCCTGCCCGGCAAGACCACCATCATGAAGGAGTACTCCAAGGCCTATACGCCCGGCTCGGGCGAGACGCCGTACTACGCCATTCTTGAGCCCGAGAACCGTGAGCTCTATGAGCGCTATCTTGAGCGCGTCCAGAACCTGACGAACTTCCACCCGGTGGGTCGTCTGGCCGAGTATCGTTACTACGATATGGACGCCGTGACCAATTCTGCCCTCGATCTTTCGGATGAGATTATCGCCTGCCATGCATAAAGTCATAACATTCGGTATTCCCTCGTATAACGCCGCCAAGGACATGGACCATTGCATCACCTCCATCTTGGAGGGGAGCAATTACGCCACCGATATCGAGATTATCGTGGTGGACGACGGCTCCAAGGACGAGACGGCCGCCAAGGCCGACGAGTGGGAGGCACGTTATCCCGGTATCATTCGCGCGGTACACCAGGAGAACGGCGGCCACGGTATTGCCGTTCTTTCGGGTCTGCGCGAGGCACAGGGCACCTACTACAAGGTCGTCGACTCGGACGACTGGCTCGACGCTGCGGCTCTTTCGACCATGCTTTCGATTCTGCGCGGCTTTGAGGAGCGCGACCAGCGCGTTGACCTGTTTATCTCGAACTACGTGTATGAGAAGGTTTACGAGGGAACGCATACCGCTATTGGCTACAAATTTGCCCTGCCGCGCAAAAAGATTTTTTCCTGGGATCAGATCGGTCATTTCCGCCTGGACCAGAACCTACTCATGCACAGCCTGTGCTATCGCACGGATGTGCTGCGCGAGTCCAACCTTCCCATGCCGCCGCACACGTTCTATGTGGACAACATCTACGCCTACGTGCCGCTGCCGCGTTGCAAGACCATGTACTACGCCGACATCGACCTCTACCGCTACTTTATCGGTCGCGAAGGCCAGAGCGTCAACGAAGCAACGATGGTCAAGCGTCTGGACCAGCAGTTCCGTGTTACACGTATCATGATGGAGTCGTACCATCTGTACAGCG
>DBGBLM010000053.1:0-20605 GCA_048448865.1 Collinsella sp. | reverse complement strand
CAGGGACTTGAACCTGCGAACGAGCGAGCGAAAAGACAACGCGGACCGTTTTTAGCGAGCTGGCGAGGACGCCGGCAGGCGGCCGAAGCCGGTGCGGAACCGCGAAGCGGATACGCGGACGTCCTTTCGCCCGCACCATTGATTGAAAGAGCTCCCAGCAATGGGAGCTTTTTTGTTATGCACGATCTCCTTGGACGGGTATCCTAATGCCAACGTGTGCCTATCAGAGGAGAGACCATGCTGTTTTCCGGTATCATCGCTGCCCTTACCAGCCTTTTGATTCCCATCATCATCCTGTTGCTGCTGCTTCCCAGCGCCTGCTATGTCGTTGAACAACAGCATGCTGTGATCATCGAGCGTCTGGGCAAGTTTAACCGCATCGTCAACGCGGGCTTCCACATGAAGGTGCCCGTGATCGATCGCAAAGCCGCCACGGTGAGTCTACGCACCATGAAAAACGGTTTTGGTATCGACGTTAAGACTCAGGATAATGTGACCATCGGCCTCGAGGTCTCTGCTCAGTACCACGTGAGCTATGACATGGGCGCCGGCCCGGCAGATTCGGGTATCTACAAGAGCTACTACATGCTGCAGGAGCCCGTCGACCAGATGCGTGACTTCATCACCGACGCCTTGCGCTCTTCGATTCCCGTCTACACACTCGATGAGGTCTTTGCCAAGAAGGATGACATCGCCAAGGATGTCAACGCTACCGTTTCCGAGCAGATGGCCGCCTACGGCTTCACCCTCGTGTCGACGCTCATCACCAAAATCGCACTGCCGACCGAGGTCGAGAACTCCATGAACGACATCAACGCCGCCCAGCGCAAGCGCGCTGCGGCACAGGAGCTCGCCGAGGCCGACCGCATCAAGCGCGTCACCGAGGCGACCGCCGAGGCCGAGGCTATGGAAAAGGTGGGCGAGGGCATCGCCAACCAGCGCAAGGCCATCGCGCTGGGTATCAAAGATTCGCTCGAGATCATCCAGGAGACGGGTGTCGGCAATGACGAGGCCAACCAACTGTTCATGTTTACGCAGTGGTCCGAGATGATGACGGAGTTCGCTCGCACGGGTAAAACCTCGACGGTCGTGCTGCCGAGTGACTTTTCGCAGTCGGCCTCGATGTTCGAGCAGATGCTGACCGCCGGCAAAGTTCAAAACGATTCGAAGGAGTAAACGCGCGTGAAATACACCGTCGTTTGCGTCGGTAAGCTCAAGGAGCGCTTTTGGAAGGACGCGTGCGCTGAGTACACCAAGCGCCTAGGTGCCTATGCCAAGGTGGATATCCGCGAGGTGGCCGATATCGACCCGGCTAAGGCGGGCGGCGTGGATGCCGCGCGCGACAAGGAGGGGGCGGCAATTCTTACTGCATTGCCGTCTCGGGCGCATGTGATCCTGCTGGCTATCGAGGGCAAGGAGCGTTCGAGTGAGGAGCTCTCGGCGCGGCTCGACGATCTTATGCTGCGTGGTAACAGCGACATCGCCTTTGTGATCGGCGGATCGGACGGCGTGAGTGATGAGGTACGCGCCCGCGCCGACGAGATGCTCAGCTTTGGACGCATTACCTTGCCGCATAACCTGGCGCGCGTGGTGCTGCTGGAGCAGGTTTACCGTGCCTGCAAGATCAGCCGTGGCGAGCCGTATCACAAATAGGTCGGCAATACGAAACAATGCCGTGGGACAATAGCTTTCGTTTTGAAGAGCGTGTCTGAGAGGACTATGAGATATGAAGATTGGATTTGTCGGTTTTGGCAATATGGCGAGCGCTATGGCCGATGGCTGGATCGCCGCCGGTGTGGCTGCGAGCGATATGTGCGCCTGCGCGGGCCACTACGACGCCTTGGTCGAGCGTTGTAAGGCGCGTGGGATGGTTGCCTGTCGTGATACGGCGGAGGTTGTCACTGCATCCGATATCGTGGTCGCTGCGGTCAAACCGTACATGATCGAGAAGGTATTCGCCCCGCTCAAGGATGCTCTTGCCAAAAAGGTCGTTCTGTCGGTTGCCTGGACCTGGGACAGTGCCAAGTGGGAGCAGGTCCTGCCGGGCGTCGCACATGTCTCGACGGTTCCCAACACACCGGTTTCGGTGGGCGAGGGCGTCATCGCTTGCGAGAAGGCTTCCACGCTTAGTGATGAGCAGAGCGCAGTGGTGCTTGATCTGCTTGGCAAGCTCGGTGCGGTGGTCGAGCTCGATACGAGCCTACTGTTTGTGGGCGGCACGGTGGGTGGTTGCGCTCCGGCATTTGTCGCTATGGCAATCGAGGCCCTGGGCGATGCGGCGGTCAAGCACGGTATCCCGCGCGCCGATGCCTATCGCATTGTGAGCCAGATGGTGCTGGGTACGGCAAAGCTGCAGCTTGCAACTGGCCAACATCCTGCGGCGATGAAGGACGCCGTATGCTCGCCCGGTGGCGCCACCATCAAGGGCGTCGTTGCGCTCGAGGACGCCGGCATGCGCAGTGCCCTGGTCAAGGCAATCGACGCAACTCTTCAGTAAAACCGACCAAAAAAGGGACAGGTTTATTTTGGCAGCTTTTTCCTGCGGTTTTGTCCTTTTAGCGAAAAGCGCCCCGCAACCGGAACGTTACCGGTTGCGGGGCGCTTGCGTTTGCCCAGATAAAACCGACCAAAATAAACCTGTCCCTTTTGGCAGGTTAGTCCCAGAAGCTGTCTTCTTCATCCTCGGACTTGGGTCCGCGGTCGACGTACATCTTATGGGTACGCTTCTCCATTACAAAGGCAAGAATCGCAAATAACAGGATGCCGCCGGCGAAAAGGATGGCAAAACCGGTGCGGGTGCCAAACAAAAAGGAAAAAACTGCGTCCATTGGGTGCCTTCTTGCGTAGTTGAGTTGGGTCGTAAACGCTCATAAGTATATACTTGCCCATACATGTACAAGGTTGCAACCTAAATGGAATGTATATCGCCGGAGGATCTAATGCTTGATATCAAGTTTGTTCGCGAGAACCCCGATGCCATCGATGTCGCCATGGCTAACCGCCAGACGTCTTGGGATCGCGAGAAGTTCTTTGAGCTCGACGACGAGCGTCGTGCCGTCATCACCGAGGTCGAGGAGCTCCAGGCTACGCGCAATGCCGAGTCCAAGAAGATCGGCGCCCTGATGAAGGAGGGCAAGAAGGACGAGGCCGAGGCCGCCAAGGAGGCCGTGCGCGCCGTCAACGAGAAGATTGATGGTCTGGCCGAGCGTCGTACTGCCCTCGAGCAGGAGCAGTACGACTTCATGGCTCACCTGCCCAACATTCCTTGCGAGGCCACGCCGTACGGCAAGGACGAGGACGAGAACATCGAGCGCCGTCGTTGGGGCACCCCGCGCGAGTTCGACTTCGACTTTAAGCCGCACTGGGATCTGGGCACCGACCTCGACATCCTCGACTTCGAGCGCGGCAACAAGCTCTCCGGCAGCCGTTTTACCGTTCTCGGTGGCGCCGGCGCCCGCCTGGAGCGTGCCCTCATCAACTTCTTCCTGGACACGCACACCAGCCGTGGCTTCAAGGAGTGGTGGCCGCCTATCGTCGTCAAGCGTCAGACCATGTTTGGCACGGGCCAGCTGCCCAAGTTCGAGGACGACGCCTATCACGTCTCGGGCGACAACTTCCTGATCCCCACCGCCGAGGTCGTGCTTACCAACCTGCACGCCGGCGAGGTCCTCGATGCCGACACCCTGCCGCGCCGCTACACCGCCTTCACCCCCTGCTTCCGCGAGGAGGCCGGTTCCGCCGGTCGCGACACCCGCGGCATCATCCGTCAGCACGAGTTCGACAAGGTCGAGATGGTCAAGTTCGCTAAGCCGGAGGAGTCCGACGAGGAGCTCGAGAGCATGACCGCCGAGGCCGAGTACCTGCTGCAGCAGCTGGGCCTTCCGTATCGCGTGATTAGCCTGTGCACCGGCGACTTGGGCTTCTCTGCCCGTCAGACCTACGACGTCGAGGTTTGGCTGCCGAGCTACAACGCCTACAAGGAGATCAGCTCCTGCTCCAACTGCGGTGACTTCCAGGCTCGCCGCGCCAACATCAAGTATCGCGACCCCGAGAACTTCAAGGGTTCGCGCTACCTGCACACCCTCAATGGTTCCGGCCTGCCGGCCGGCCGCACCATGGCCGCCATTCTGGAGAACTACCAGAACGCCGACGGCACCATCACGATTCCCGAGGTTCTGCGTCCTTACATGGGCGGCCTCGAGAAGATCGAGCCGGTCGCGTAACTTGCCTGCATAGGGGATATGCAAGGGCGCTCCTTCGGGGGCGCCCTATTTCGTGCGTAGGTCCATATCATGCCGTGCGGACAGCTCAATAGAAAACACACGAACAACTGTTCCGAATACAGCCATCTACCTGCTATGCTTTTGCTAAATAAGAGCGAGAGAAAGGGGACGCGATGGAGCTGTTTGATGATCGGGTGGTTTTGTTTGAGAGCGACGAGGGCGGGGAGTACCTGCTTGTAACGTGTGAGCCGTCTGGCATGGGTGGCCTGGTGCTTCGGCAGACGAGTGAGGGTCCGTTGACCCAATGGTGCTTTGAGGAGTCGCCGCATGTGTTCGAGACCTTTGTGACGCACGAGGGGCTTGTGGCGCTGGAGCACTTCTATGGAGTTGGGACTTCCAACCAGGTCGCGCGCATGCTGAGCATCTCGTTTGCCGATTATGATTGCGCCCAGCGGGTGAGATCGCTCCTGAGAGAACTTGATGCCAAGTTTGACGTGATCGAAAAGCCAATCAATCGTACGGGGAACGGCGGTATATGCGGAGCAGCATGACAAAACTGCGTTCCACAAAAAAGTTTGAGATTGTGCTTGACTCCAATAAGCTAAAGTGGTTTTATATGTCTTGCGCTGCGGCGTTACCTCAGCTGGATAGAGGGTCTGACTACGAATCAGAACGTCATAGGTTCGAATCCTATACGCCGCACCAATCGAACTTAAAGCCTCCGGCAACGGGGGCTTTTCTTTTATGGCAACACCGCATGGATTCGAACCTCGGTCGAGGCGCGGGCGTCTTAATCAGCACTCCGTAAAATTTTTCCAAATTGTCGCTTGACCCATCGAGGGGTCACGTGCATAATAATCCGTGCGTTGCGGCGTTACCTCAGCTGGATAGAGGGTCTGACTACGAATCAGAACGTCATAGGTTCGAATCCTATACGCCGCACCAACTGAGTTTTAAGCCTCCGGCAACGGGGGCTTTTTTATATCGCGATGCGTCGAAGATCGCATCAAGTGATTAAAATGAGTAAAAATCAAATTCAATAACTTTTTTTGAAAAACGCTTGACGATTATTCAGTCCATGTGCATAATAATCAACAAGTCGCGGCGTTACCTCAGCTGGATAGAGGGTCTGACTACGAATCAGAACGTCATAGGTTCGAATCCTATACGCCGCACCATTTGAGATTAAAGCTCCCGGCAACGGGGGCTTTTCTTTTACGTAAGCACCGCATGGATTCGAACCTCGGTCGAGGCGCGGGCGTAAAGCGGACTATTTCCTGTCGACTCGTGTAAGATTTCGAGTAGGTGTCGCGGCCCATCCGTGACCACTCCTTCTTCAAGCGACCGATCAGGGTGATACTTCGTGGCAGAGCGTCCGACATACAAGCTCAGGTTTCTCGATCCCAAGAAGCGCTTTCCGGCGATGCCCGAGCAGCCTGCGGGGCGCTCATATGGCGTGGTCTGGAAACTCTTTGGCGAGGACCCGCATGAATCATGCTATGTCGTCGAATTCGTCGGCAAAAGCCATGTGTCGCTTTTGGGCTATGTGAGCGTTTCGGGTGAGGTCTATAAGGTGGACCGTCCCGTTAACGAAGTATCGCTGCCCGACGATCCCGACATGCAGCTGATTCTTGACGAGTCCGATTCCAACATCGGTGAGATTGCAGTCAGGGGTACCGATGGGACGATGCGCTCCCGGGCGCGAGTCATCGGCTCTCCCGAAGGCCCCATGCGCGAGCAGTCCGATCACGAGACATGGAATTCGGCCCGCTCCCTTCCTTACGGCGAGTTCATGGCATCGATGTTCCTGCGCTACGTGATATTTGCCAACTCCGAAAGCGCTATTGCGAACACGGCGGGCGTCGACGGTCTCGATGCGGACATGCAAAATGTTGTCGACAAGATCAAGCTCGTAAAGTTGCCCGAGCCGGTCGAGGTGTTTTTGGGCTTTAACACGGCACCGCTCCCCGATGCTATCGAGACGCTGCTTTACCGCGTTGACCATGCCGAGAATCCGAGCGGTATCGAGCGTTATGCCGCCGCCCTTATGAGCGAGGTCGACTTGCCCCGTCTGCGCACCATTGCCGTCAAGTCCGAAATGAGCCTGGCGCGCATCGATCGGTCAAAGCTTTTCTATCTCAATTTTGATCGTAGCCTGCTGGACCAGGACGAGATTGACATGCTGCTTGCCATCGAGTGCCGTCTCAACCGCCTCTCTGGCATCCTCGAGCGCATCGGGGCCGGATTGGCCCCTGCGGCATCCTCGCCGAGCCTTGAGGGCTGCGCGCTCTTTGATGCATGGCATATCGCCAAGACGACCAACGATGTTCCCCGACTGCTCGATACGGCCTCGAGCGATAACCCGTGGGGCAAACCGGGTACGGTGGCTTGCCAGTCGGGCGGTGAGTGGGATGTGCGTACCCGCTTCGCGCGTATTGTCGAGGCGCTTAACGTGGTCACACGGCTCGACTATACCTATCGGGCAAACGTTGCCGAGGGGATTATGCTCGTTCGGTTTGGGCGGTCTGTCGTGGATGCCATGCCACAACGTGAATACGACGCTCAGGATGACGCCTGGCGCGAGCTGGACGAGGACATGCGCGCGATCTGGGCCGCGGAGCACGATGCGCGCGTGGCACTTACGCTTGCGGCAGCGTGTTTTGCCGCGGGCACCTGCATCACGCGCTGCTATGTGCAGATTGCTGCTCCCGACAGTGAGCAGGGCGAGCGCGTTGTCGCAACGTATTTCTTTGGGCGCGCGGCCTATCTGGCCGATTGCGTGCCTGTTGCCAAGGATCTTGAGAGCATGGACATGGACGATATGCCGTGCAAGCGTGTGCTTGAAGCGTATGAGTCAACCGCTCCGGAGACGATTGAGCCTGCGGAGGTTCATGCTCGTCCGCGTGATGACCATCGCACACTGCCGCCGGCGCTGCGCGATCTGCTGCTTGCCGATACGGCTGACGAGTTGGAGGTCATGGAAGAGGACGACGACCCATACGTGGCCCGCGTTGTTGAATTGCGCGAGCAGGCAAAAGTCGACCGTACAGGTGCCTTTGAAGGCTTTTCCCGTCTTGTCGAGGAGTTGGAGGCTAAGTGCGCCGTCGCCGAGCTTTTGGCGACAGGTCCGGTTCAAACGCAGTTTTGCGATAACCAGCTGGTGCGCATGGTGCTACCGGTGTTGGAAGAAGACCGCTCTGTGCGAATCCTTCGTGCGCCCGATGCGCTGTACTTTGCCCAGCACGAGATCTGCAGTTTTTACGCCGAGCAAGAGGACTTTGAACGAGCGCTGCCCGAGGTGCGCCATCTTTACGATCTGGCGCGCTCGTCCATGCAATCGCACTTTGCGCTCATCAACGTGCTTGCGCGTCTGGAGCGCTTTGACGAGATTATCGAGGTGGCGCGCCACGGCCTACGTATTGCCAGCGATCGTTCTGCAATCGGCTACCTGTTCTATCGCTTGGCGTTTGCCTATTGGAATTGCGATCAGCTCGACCTGGCGCTGGCTTGTTACCGTCTGGTGCCGCGCGGCGAGGAGTCGGGCAGCAGCGCGCTGGAAGAAATGCAGGGCCTTATGAACGAGATGGGCGTCAGCGAGCCTCCGACGTTCGAGGAGGCGGTCGAGACCATCCGCAAGGCTGGACTCGAGCTGCCGCCAGTGTCCGCCGTGACGAATCAGCTGGCAGATGCCGCTGTGCAACTGGTCGACAACGGCTTCTTTTTCCTGGCACGCGGTTGCATCTTCCAAATGTGGCGCACCATGGGCAACGACGAGCTCGGCTCCCTCAACCGCTCGCTGGGGTAGGCGAAGCCTCCAAGGAGGAAAGGATGCTAGGCAATTAGAAAATTTCCTCTTGCCCATCCTTGGCTGTTTGGTTACTATAGAACGGCTGTTACGGAGAGCTGACCGAGAGGCCGAAGGTGCTCGCCTGCTAAGCGAGTATGCCCCAAAAGGGCATCTGGGGTTCGAATCCCCAGCTCTCCGCCAGTACGAATTTGAAGAAGGGTCCCATTTGGGGCCCTTTTTTGTGCGGAGAAAGGAGGCTGGGGATTCGAACCCGAGAGGGCACGGGCGTTAAGCAAACGCGAAAGCGTTTGTAGCCCGTGGGCGAAAAGCCGTCAGGCTTTGAAGCCGGAGGGCATGCGTAGCATGTCCGGACATCCCCAGCTCTCCGCCAGTTTAACTTTAAAGAAGGGTCCCATCGGGGGCCCTTTTTTATTATCGAGAAAGGGCGCTGGGGATTCGAACCCTCAAAAAAGGAGGCATCCTTTCGGACACCTCCTTTCAGCGAGTGTATTGTTCTTCGATCTTACATCTCGGGCGCCTTGGCGACGGTCTCGCTTTCTGCCGTGAGTGGGCGGTTGTCGATGCGGCGGCCCAGGCGGTCGAGCTTCACAAGGAGCCACTCAATGGGATTCGGCCCTGCCCCTTCCTCGTCGGCAACCAGGTCCATGACGGCGATCTTGGTGCCGTCCTGCTTGAGCGTAACGCTGCCCACCTTGTCGCCCACATGCACCGTGCCCGAAAGATCGTCGTGGCTAACCTTTTCGGTCACCTCGCCGGCAAGGGAAAACACGGTCGCTTGCGCCGTAGGATCGGCGAGTGTGGCGTCGATCGTCTTATCCGTCCAGTCGGTTTGGCCAATGCGCGCCATAAGCGGGTTGCCGTTGGCGGTCTTTTCCTGCGTGTTGGCGATCGCGACCGTCACCTTGTGACCGTAGTACCAATTGGCAAGGGTTGCGGTATCGGTAAAGCGCTGGTCGGTGGTGGTGGAGTTCAAAACGACGGTGTAGATCTCGTCGCCGTCGCGGTTGTAGGCGCTCGTAAAGCAATAGCCCGCGTCGTCGGTGGTGCCGGTCTTGCCGCCGATGTTGCCATCTTGGCCCAGCAAATAGTTATGCGTGTCCATGGAATGCGAATGGTCGGTGCCGTCGGCGCCCGTGACCTCGATCCAGGAATCCTCGCTCGCTACGACCTCGCGGATCGTGTCGTTTTTCATGGCCTCCTGCATCATCAGCGCCACGTCATGTGCGGTTGAGTGCATATCGCCAGCCCACTCATCAAAGTCCAGACCATGAGGGTTTTCAAAAAGCGTACCGGTACAGCCGAGCTTCTTAGCGCGCTCGTTCATGGCCTTCACAAAGGTGGCCTCGGCGTCTTTGGTCTTAGGGTCGATCTTCTTGCCCACATATTCGGCGAGCACGATGGCGGCGTCGTTGCCCGAGGGAATCATCAGGCCGCGCAGCGCCTGCTCCACGGTAAGCTTGTCGCCTTCGAGCAAGCCGGCGGTCGAATTGCCCACGGTGGCTGCGGCGTTGCTCACCGTGACCTTCTCGTCCATCTTGCAATTCTCGACGGTTAGGATTGCGGTCATGACCTTGGTGATCGAGGCAATTTTGACCTGCTCATCGGCATCGCGGGCATAGTAGACGGTGCCGTCTTTGCCCATGACGAGGGCATTGGTCGCATCGATATCGGGCAGGTTTTCGGCCGTGATACCGCGCACATCGGCGGTTTTGCCGCAAACATTGTCGGTCGTGAGCACTTGGGCGCCGGCGACGGTGGGCACGCCAGCGGCAAGGGCGATAGCGCAGACAAAGCCGGCGGCAAGCTGGGCTGAGCGCTTTGCAAAAGAGGTGAGGGACTTCACGGATTTCGCTTTCGACGGGATGGTCTCTTCTGGAACAAGAGTATATCGTTTGCCGGCGTCGGCGATCATCGCGTGCGTGCGTGGCCCACATCCGCTCCCGAACGGGCACAAGGGTGCTTAAGGCCGACTTAATCACCCACGCTTGTTGTGTGTGGCGTGCGCAGCCCCGGGCATAATGGAGCGCGAGAGGAGCACGCATGAACGAGCGCATTTTGGTAGTTGATGACGAGAAGGCCATCGCCGACTTGGTTGGTATCTACCTTACAAAAGAGGGCTTTGATGTCCAGATTGCCTATAGCGGGGCCGATGCTGCCAAGGCAATCTTGGAGCAGGAGTTCGATCTGGCGCTGCTGGATGTCATGCTGTCCGATATCGATGGCTTTGAGCTGCTGCGTACGATCCGTTCCAGCCATACCTATCCCGTGATCATGCTGACGGCGCGCGATGCCCAGCAAGACAAGATCGAGGGCCTTTCGCTTGGCGCGGACGATTACGTGGTTAAGCCGTTCCGTCCGCTGGAGCTCATCGCGCGCGTGCACGCTCAGCTTCGCCGCTACACCAGCTACGGTAGCCGTGCACAGGCGGCCGAGTCGCCGACCATTCAGCTCGACGGCTTGGAGATCAACCGCGATGCTCGTTCCGTAACGGTGGACGGTTCACCGGTACGCCTCACACCCACCGAGTATTCAATCTTGCTGTATCTGGTCGAGCATCGCGGCAGCGTGGTGGCCGTGGAGGACCTGTTCCGCGCGGTATGGAACGAGGACTTTATGCCCGGCTCCAACAATACGGTGATGGTGCACATTCGCCATTTGCGCGAAAAAATCGGCGACGACGCACAAAAGCCACGCTTTATCAAAAACGTCTGGGGCGTCGGCTACATCATCGAATAACGCTTTTCGCTTGTGAGGATCTTGATATGACAAAAGACGATAGGCAAGCGTTCGAGGTGCCCGATCGGCTCTTTGAATACGTGAGGTCGGTCGTCGACAACCGCGCGCTTGCAACGGTGCTGCTCTTTTTGCTGAGCCTGCTGCTGATTGGCATCGACAACATCGTCGGAATCTTGGCGGCGCTGCTTGTCGGCTTTTTGCTGATCGATCGATTTGAGATCGTGCGCCGCTGCATGGTGATTGGCGGCGCCGCGTGGGCCATGACGTTGGCGATTGGCGCCATGGCGCTCGGCGGCATCGAAGGGCCGGTGCTGTTCGATGCCGGCTTTGTATTCAACATGCTTGGCTTTGTGCTGGCGCTTGCCGCGTGCGTGCTGTTCTTGTGTGGCCGCGCCCTGTACTACCAGGGCTACGAACAGGGCGAGCAGCATGCCGATTGTGTGCTGGCCGCTCGTATTCAAGATCGCCTGATCGATCACCCCGACACCTGGGACAACATCGACGGCGACTTCTTGGAGGTCGAGGGCGCCCTTAACCGCGCGCGTGACCGTGAGCGCAAGGTGCAACAGGCCTTGCGTGACGAGTCGCATCGCAAGGACGATCTGGTCACGTACTTGGCACATGACCTACGCACCCCGCTTGCCAGTGTGGTGGGCTATCTTTCGCTGCTGCAAGAGGCTCCTGAGCTGCCGGTTGAGCAACGTGCGCACTTTACGGGCGTGGCTCTCGACAAGGCGCACCGGCTCGATGCACTCATCGAAGAGTTCTTCGATATCACACGCTTTGACTTCCACGATATCGTGCTCACGCGCGGCTATGTTGATCTGGGGTTGCTGCTGGCTCAGGTGGCTGACGAGTTCTATCCCATCCTCAACGAGCAGCATAAGGAAGCCCAAGTTGATATTCGCGAGGACCTGACGGTGCTCGTGGATGGCGACAAGATGGCTCGCGTGTTCAACAACATCATGAAAAACGCCGTCGCCTATAGCTATGAGGGCTCGACTATCACGATTGAGGCCAGACGCCGGGACGACGGTGGCGTGCGCGTGCGCTTTATCAATCAGGGCGATCCCATCCCTGAGGCAAAGCTCAAGGTGATCTTTGAGAAGTTCTATCGCCTGGATGCGGCGCGTGCGACCAATCGCGGTGGTGCCGGTCTGGGCCTTGCTATTGCCAAGGAGATCATCGCGGCACACGGCGGTACCGTTGCATGTGAATCGACGCCCGAACACACGATATTCACCATCGAGCTGCCCGCCGCATAGTCAGCGTGCCCTTACAAACACTTGACAATGCGCTCACGTGCATATGAGCCGCGATTTCTACTATCGATACTGCTGAATTGATATCGATGTGGAGGTATGCGGTATGACGGCTGCTGCGGCTGTGGAGCCCACGGAGCTTGAAGAACTCATGAAAGCGCAGGCCGAGGCCGCGCACGAGCGCGAGGTTGGGGATGCGACTCGCCCCACGGCAGAGGATCTTGCCGCCTCGCCGACGCGCATCGATGTCGAGGGCCTCGACCTGTTCTATGGCGACCATCATGCGCTCAAGGACGTGAATATCAAGATTCGCGACAAGCAGATCACCTCGTTTATCGGGCCTTCGGGCTGCGGAAAGTCCACGTTGCTGCGCTGCTTTAACCGCATGAACGACGGCATCAAGGACTGCCGAATCGAGGGCAAGATTGCGCTCGATGGTCAAGATATCCTGGGCGATTACGACATCTGCCGTTTGCGCCAGCGCGTGGGTATGGTGTTTCAGCGCCCCAACCCGTTTCCCATGAGCATCTACGACAACGTCGCCTACGGTCCTCGCGGAATGGGAGTGCGCGACCGCGTCGTGCTCGACGAGCTGGTCGAAGACTCCCTGCGACGCGCCGCTCTGTGGGACGAGGTCAAGGACAAGCTCAAAGAATCGGGTCTGGGTCTTTCGGGCGGCCAGCAGCAGCGTCTGTGCATCGCCCGTGCGCTGGCCGTGCAGCCCGACATTCTGCTGATGGACGAACCGGCCTCGGCGCTCGACCCCGTATCGACGCTGGTGGTGGAGCAGCTGGCCTGCGAGCTCAGGGAGACCTGCACGCTGGTGGTCGTTACGCACAACATGCAGCAGGCTGCGCGCATCTCCGACTCGGTCGCGTTCTTTTTGCTGGGCGAGCTGGTGGAGCATGCGCCCACTGCCCAGCTCTTCAAAAACCCGATCGATCCGCGCACGGCGGATTATTTGACGGGCCGTTTTGGCTGATACCATCTAGTACAGGCACCTTTAGGGTTAAGATGCGGTCATGTCGGCCGCAAAGGGGTTCAACATGATCTATTACGTCGAGGACGATGACAACATCAGGGATTTGACGGTCTATGCGCTGCGCAAGCAGGGAATCGAGGCCGAGGGCTTTTCGTGCGACGGCGAGTTTAAGGCCGCCGTGGCGCGACGGGTGCCCGATGCTGTGCTGCTCGATATCATGCTGCCCGATACCGATGGTTTGGCGATTATGCGCCGCCTCCGCGCCGACCGCCTGACGGCGACGGTGCCCATCATGATGCTTACCGCCAAGGACACCGAGCTCGACAAGGTGATAGCGCTCGATGGCGGTGCCGACGATTACCTGACTAAACCCTTCTCGCTCATGGAGCTTGCGAGCCGCTGCCGCGCACTGCTGCGTCGCGGCGGAATGGTCAAGCAGGCGAGCGATGTGCTCAGCGTGGGCGACATCGTGCTTTCGCCCAGCCATCGCGAGGTGACCGTTGCCGGCGAGCCGCTTAAGCTCACCCTGCGCGAGTTCGACCTGCTCGAGTACCTCATGCGCAAGCCCGGCGTGGTCTTTACCCGCGAGTCGTTGCTGCAGAGCGTGTGGGGCTGGGACTTCGACGGCGGTTCGCGCACTGTTGACGTGCACGTGCAGACGCTTCGCCAAAAACTGGGCGAGCATGCCAGCGCCATCGAGACCGTACGCGGCGTGGGCTACCGCTTGGCCGAGCCTTCTGCCGGTGATGGTGCCGAAGGTGACGACACCGCGGCCACCGCATCGGAGGAGTAACCCGTGGTCTTCGCCCCCCAGGGAAAACATACGCTGTCGCACCGCGTTTTTGTGACGATCTTTGTCTGCGCCATGGCGGTTATCGTGGCGTTTACGGTGCTGGGTGCGTTCTTTGTGCAAAACACCTTGGCGGATGCCACGAGTGCCAACCTGGCGCAGGAAACCGAGCTCATTGCTGCCGCCCTCGACGAGCAGCAGGAGCCCATCCCGTTCTTGCGTAGCCTCGAGCGTGAGGACTTGCGTATCACGCTGATTAACAAGGATGGATCGGTTGCCTACGACAACGAGGCGTCGCCTTCCACACTGCCCAACCACGGCGATCGCCCCGAGGTCATCGAGGCCTTTGAGAGTGGTTCGGGTTCCGCGGAGCGCGCAAGCTCTACGCTCGACGAGATTATGCTGTATCGCGCCGTCGCCCTTGATAACGGCCAGGTTGTCCGCTTGGCGCAGGCCCAGCCTGGCGTTGCAGCGATTTTGCTGTCGATGGTGGCGCCGATGCTGCTTATCGCAGCAGCGGGTGCGGTGCTCTCGTTTTTTATGGCGCGCCGCGAGTCCCGTGCCATCATCGCGCCGTTGCAAGAGGTGGATTTGGACCACCCACGCCGTAGCTATGAGCACGCCTATGCCGAGATGGTCCCCATGCTTGAGCGTATCGAGTCGCAGCGCCAGGAACTCAAGCGCCAAATGGCGGTGCTAGCGGACAACGACCGTATGCGCCGCGAGTTCACGGCGAATATCACCCATGAGCTCAAGACGCCGCTTACAGCGATTTCGGGCTATGCTGAGCTCATTGCAAACGGCATGGTCGAGGGCGAGGACGACCTGCGCAACTTTGGCGGTCGCATCTATCGTGAGGCGGGCCGCTTGGCAGCGCTCGTCAACGACATCCTTACGCTGTCTAACTTGGACGAGGCCGAGCGTGCAACTGAGGGCGAGGCGGTGCCCATTGGGTCCACGGAGCCTATTGAGCTCTCGCGTGCCATCTACGCGGTTGAGCAGCGTCTTGAACAGGTCGCCCGTCAGGCGAATGTGACGATAAGTCATGAGACCAAGCCTGTGGTCATCGAAGGCGTGTCGCGCTTGATCGACGAGCTCATCTATAATTTGGCAAGCAACGCCATCCGCTACAATCGACCCGGCGGTACGGTTACGCTGCAGTGCGGCACCAACGACGAAGGCCATCCGTTCCTCGCGGTCGCCGACACGGGAATCGGTATCGCGCCTGAAGAACAGGGCAAGGTATTTGAGCGGTTCTATCGCGTGGACAAGAGTAGGTCCAAGGCACGCGGCGGAACCGGCCTGGGGCTTGCCATTGTCAAGCATGCGGCTCTGTATCATCACGCCACGCTCGATCTGTCGAGCGAGTTGGGCGTGGGAACCACCATTACGGTGACGTTTCCCATACAGCAGGACGAGCCATTCGCATAGCGATACAACATAGATATTGATGTAGACGCCGCATTTGACTTTCGGGTGCGGCGTTGTTGTGCAATTTTACGATTGCTTCCGACATTTTTACAGGAGAGCCTGTTTCTTATGTATAGAGTTTGGTCTCGGTAAAAAGATGCGATAACATACGGACAGTTTTGTCAATCCGAACTGGGGAAATGAAAGGCAAGCTGCATGACCCTTCTCGAACTGTTCCAGCTGCTGAAGAAGCACCTCAAGCTGGTCATCACCCTTCCGGTGGTCTGCGCGATCGCCATGGGCATCGTGTCCTTCGCCGCGATGGACAACACCTATACCGCGACGACGAGCATGTACATTCTCGCCAAGACCGACGATAGCGGCCAGATGAGCTACAACGATCTCTCGGCGAGCCAGATGCTTTCCAACGATATCGCCACGCTGCTGGATAGCGATAGCGTTAAGAGCGGCGCCGCCACGGAACTGGGCCTCCCCGATCTGGATGACTACAAGGGGTCTGTTTCCTCCGAGACCACCACGCGTGTCATTACGCTTTCGGTTACCGGCACCGATGCCAAGGAGACGGCTGAGGTCGCAAAGGCCATAGCTAGCTCGGTGAGTACGGTCGCTCAGAACGTCGGCGCTGCCCAGAGCATCAACGTTATCGACGAGGCTAAGACCCCCGAAGCCCCCAGCGGCCCCAAGCGCACGCTGTATATTGCCGTCGCGTTCCTCGCCGGTATCTTTATCGCAGTCGCCTATGTCGTTTTGGCAGACATGCTCAATACCCGCATCCGCGGTGCCGAAGAGGCGGAAGAGCTCCTGGGCATTCCCGTTGTTGGCCGAATTCCGGCTATGAAAGGTGGTAAATAGGCATGGCTAAGGCAAAGAACACCGATAAGCTCGTTGTACAGAATGCCGCCAAGACCCTTCTGGCCAACATCCGCTTTGCGAGCGTGGACGACCCCATTCGCACCATTACCGTCACGTCCTCGATTCCCAACGAGGGCAAGTCTACGGTTTCCATCAACCTTGCCCAGGCTATCGCCACGAGCGGCAAGTCCGTGCTCCTGGTCGAGGCCGATATGCGCCGCAGGTCCCTTTCCGATATGCTCGGCGTTCGTTCGCGCGGCGGACTCTATGCAGTCCTTTCCGAGCAGGTTTCTATTGACCAGGCGATTGTCGAGACGGGGCAGAAGAACTTCTACTTCCTCGATGCCGAGCCGCATATTCCCAATCCTGCCGACATCATCGTCTCTCACCGCTTTGCCAAGCTGGTAAAGGCACTGTCCGCCAAGTTCCAGTACGTTATCTTTGATGCTCCCCCGGTCGGCACCTTCATCGATGCTGCCGAGATCGCAAGTCTGACCGACGGTGCGCTTTTTGTCGTGCGTGAGGATTTCACCAAGCGCGAGGAGGCGCTCAACGCCATCGGTCAGCTTAAGAAGTCCGAGAAGGTCAAGCTCATCGGTACCGTTATGAACTACTGCGAGACCGAGACCAGCGAGTACTACTACTCCTACTACACCAAGGACGGTAAGAAGGTGAAGAAGGGCTCCGACGATCAGGGGACTTCCAAAAAGGGCATCTTCACCAACCGAGCAAACGTTTAGTTGATTAAGGCTGACCTATGCGTGACATTCATTGCCATATCTTGCCGGGTGTAGACGACGGCGCCGCCGATCTCGATGAGAGCTTGGCGATGCTCGAGGCTGCCAAGCGGGCCGGTGTAACCAGAATCGTTTGCACTCCTCACTGCCGTGATCCCTATTTTGATTACGACAAGATGTGGGATGCCTTTGAGCTGCTGCGTGATAACGCTGACGGTTTTCCGCTCCAGATGGGCTTCGAGGTCAACCATCGAAAGCTCGTTGAGCTTGGTATCGATGCCGCGGAGCACTTGCATTTCGATGGAACCAACGAGTTTCTGCTCGAGCGTTCGACGCATGCCGATGCGTATGCGTTTAGAGAGTACGAGAACACGATTTACGATTTGCAGTGCCGTGGCTACCAGGTGATCATCGCTCATCCTGAGCGCTATCGTGCGGTTCAAAAGGATGTAAGCGTGGCGGAGCGCCTGGTCGATATGGGCTGCAAGCTGCAGGCTTCGGCGGACTTTATTGCCGGCGGTCGCTTTGGTCGCGAGAAAAAGCCGGCACAGCGCCTGTTCGATCAGAACCTGTACAGCTTCATCGCGAGCGATGCCCATAACGTGGGTCATTACGATTGCCTAGCGAAGGCTCGCGCGAAGTTTAGCGTGCGCGGAGCTCATTTTCGCTAAAATCTGTCCCTAACGTTCGCATTGAATGAAGGGGCAGCCATGGATATTCAACTTAAGACGGGATGCTTTGATGACGCGGCGTTGGTGCGCCGCGTCGTTTTTATGGACGAGCAGGGCTACGAGAATGAGTTCGACGCTATCGACGAGGATCCGAACTGCATTCATGTGACGCTCTATGTAGACGACGAGCTTGCCGGTTGCTCGCGCGTGTTTCCCGAAGAGCTTGAGCGCGTGGCTGACGCAGAGGCCCCGGTGTTGCCGGCATGCGACATGGACGAAGGCGTTGCGGCGGGGGAGACCTACATTATGGGGCGCGTCGCCGTGCTGCCGGCTATGCGTCGTCGCGGACTGGCGAGTGCGATCGTCGAGGCCAGTGCTGCGTGTGCACGCGATGCCGGCGCTAAGCTTATTAAGCTGCATGCGCAGGAATACGTGCTGCCGCTCTATGCAAAGGCGGGCTACACGCAAATTGCCCCGGTAGATTACGAAGACGAGGGCCAACCCCATGTCTGGATGGCCAAGCGCGTAGATGGCAGATAGGGACGTTCCTTTTCTGCCGGCAGTTGGGGACACTCCTTGGCAATTGGCGCATCGGAGCGCTCGGACATACAGTTTTTCGATTCCGTATGTATATATGCGCGTTAATGGGTTATAAAATCTAAGTCTG
Source organism: Collinsella sp. (assembly GCA_048448865.1). GTDB lineage: Bacteria > Actinomycetota > Coriobacteriia > Coriobacteriales > Coriobacteriaceae > Collinsella. The sequence goes on along the minus strand of DBGBLM010000053.1, from coordinate 2,446 downwards.
AACATAGCAGGTCTGCGATGCGGCTCGGGCGACCGGGCCGTTTTTGCGGACGGGGGTAGCGCGAAAGGACTGCACATGCGTCAATTTAAGACCGAGAGCAAAAAACTGCTCGACCTCATGATCAACTCCATCTACACCAATAAGGAAATCTTCCTGCGCGAGCTTATCTCTAACGCGAGCGACGCCGTCGACAAGCTCAACTTTAAGAGCCTGCAGGACCCGAGCGTCAAGATCGACCAGGGCGACCTGGCCATTCGCGTCTCCTTTGATAAAGACGCCCGCACCATTACCATCTCGGATAACGGCATTGGCATGACCGCCGAGGAGCTGGAGCGCAATCTGGGCACCATCGCCCATTCCGGCTCCGAGGAGTTTAAGACCGAGAACGCCGAGCAGCAGGGCTCCGATGTCGACATCATCGGTCAGTTTGGCGTGGGCTTCTACTCGGCTTTTATGGTCGCCAGCCATGTGAAGGTCGTCAGCCGCGCCTATGGCGAGGATGTCGCCCATGTGTGGGAATCCGACGGTCTTGAGGGCTACACCATCGAGGACGGCGAGCGCGCCGAGCACGGTACCGATGTCATCCTGACGCTGCGCGAGAACGAGAAGCTCGATGCCGACGGCGAGGCCGAGACCTACGATCGCTTCCTGACCGAGTGGGGTCTCAAGAGCCTGATTCAGCAGTACAGCAACTATGTGCGCTACCCGATTCAGATGATGGTGTCCAAGAGCCGCCAGAAACCCAAGCCCGAGGACGCCGGCGACGATTACAAGCCCGAGTACGAGGACTACCAGGAGCTCGAGACCGTCAATTCCATGACGCCGATCTGGAAGAAGCGCAGCTCCGATGTCGAGCAGAAGGACTACGACGAGTTCTACAAGTCCACGTTCCACGACTTTGACGATCCTGCGCGCACCATCAGCTTCCATGCCGAGGGCACGCTCGAGTATGACGCCCTGCTGTTTGTGCCGGGACGCGCGCCGTTCGATCTGTACAGCAAGGACTACGAGAAGGGCCTGGCGCTCTACAGCTCCAACGTCCTGATCATGGAGAAGTGCGACGACCTGCTGCCCGACTACTACAACTTTGTCCGCGGCGTCGTGGATTCCGCCGACGTGTCGCTCAACATCTCGCGCGAGACGCTTCAGCAGAACCGTCAGCTCAAGGCCATCGCCAAGCGTGTGGAAAAGAAGATCACCGCCGACCTTGAGGATATGCGTGACAACGACCGCGAGGCCTACGAGAAGTTCTTTGAGAACTTTGGCCGCGGCCTCAAGTACGGCATCTACTCGAGTTATGGCATGAAGGCCGATGAGCTCGCCGACCTGTTGCTGTTCTGGTCTGCCAAGGAACAGAAGATGATTACCCTGGCCGAGTATGCCAAGGGCATGCCCGAGGATCAGAAGGCCATCTACTACGCCGCCGGTGACTCGCGTGAGCGCTTGGCCAAGATGCCCGTGGTAAAGGGCGTGCTCGACCGCGGCTATGACGTGCTGCTGCTGACGCAGGATGTGGACGAGTTCACGTTCCAGGCTATGCGTGAGTACGTTGCCGCCGATATGCCCAAGATCTACGAGGACGATGCTGCCCGCGAGGCTGCCGAGAAGGCTGTGGCCGACGGTGCCGAGCCCGAGGTCGAGGATCGTCATCTAGAGCTCAAGAACGTTGCGACTGGCGATCTTGATCTGGCGACCGAGGACGAGAAGAAGGAGGCCGAGGACGCCACCAAGGAAAACGAGGACCTCTTTAGCGCTATGAAGGAGGCGCTCGGTGACAAGGTCGAGAAAGTTGCCGTCTCCGCGCGCCTGACCGATGCCCCCGCTTGCATCACCACCGAGGGCCCGCTTTCGCTTGAGATGGAGAAGGTGCTCCAGAAGGGACCCGAGGGCGCGCCCGACGGCATGCCCAAGAGCCAGCGCGTGCTCGAGCTCAACGCCAAGCACCCGGTCTTTTCCAAGCTCGTCGCCGCTCAGAAGGCGGGCGACGCCGACAAGATCAAGCAGTACTCCGGTTTGCTCTATGACCAGGCCCTGCTGGTCGAGGGCATTCTGCCCGAGGACCCCGTTGCCTTCGCAGCAGCTGTTTGCAACTTGATGTAGTTAGGTATTTACGCGGTTTTACCAAACCGCGTAACGGCTCGACGCTGCCCTCAGTTCCGCCGTTCTAACGAACGGCGGACCAGTCGACGCTGCGCGGGCGCCAGAGCGACAACTTGTCATTCAAAGAGGACGGCATGACCAGACGGTCTATGCCGTCCTCATTTCATGCCAATTTGTTCGCTCTGGCGCCCGCTCGCTGGCATTGCCAAAACATCGACGTTGCCGTGGTCCTAAGTAGTCATTGGGTGTTCCTATAGTTTTGTCAACCGTCGGGGCTACTCCCGGTAGGGCACCCGGTCGCGCATCACGGCGTTTATCGCCCTGAGCCGCTTCCTCGCGACGGCCT
>DBGBLM010000052.1:0-9501 GCA_048448865.1 Collinsella sp. | reverse complement strand
GACCCCAGGAGGGGCCGCGGGGGCGTTCAGCTAACTGCGGGAACGGCCTATCCGCTCAAAGTGTTCGGCTGAGATCGGAAATCAACCTTTGCTATCGAAGTTCATTCATCGTCCATGTACATGAGCGGAACAGCGGAAACCGTTCGCTATGCTCCTGACCGTGCCAAAGAATTACTCGAAACGGGACCACGAGAGTACGATCGTTTGCCGGATAGCCGCCACTACGACGGATATCCTTGATAGTAAGCGCTAGAATGATTTTGCTCTTATGGAGCTCAGCCCCGGCTGGTAAACCTGACGTTCGGCGCGGTGTACGTGGACGCGCCTGGAGAGCTTGACCTCAAGTACGTTCAAGACTAGGGGCCTAAGCCCCCCCGCGCTCAAGCCTAGGCTTGAGAGGGCAGACTGGCAGGCAGCAACCGGGATATAAACGATTTAGGGGGAGTACTGGCGTACTCCCCTATTTTTTACTGAGTAGCCGAAAAAACGAGGCAACGAGAGGCGATTTAAGGTGCCTGAAAACAGGTACCCCTAGCGGGTATCCAAGTAGGTCTTTTTGGGGTCGTATTCGCGATTGTGTTAAGGCGTTTACCTGGGCGTTTGGTTTCGAATGGGCGTTTTGGCTATTTTTGCGGTGCGCTTGCCGCTGGGGTGTCATCGTCTGGGTCGTGAACGACATACCAGCTGTTTTGGTAATGGCAGATGTCGCGGCACGTACCGTCCCCGACGATCACGCGCCAGGACTCGGACCGCTTGATCCTGCCGAGCGCCCACGAACGGGAGCTGTAGGACTCGATGCGGTCGAACGGGTAGACGGTGCCGTCGTACCATTTGATGCCCCACGGGGCGTACTCGCCGTCGGGGCGGCACTCGACGAGGGCCGTGACCAAACGTATCGACTTATCGCTCTCCCCCACGACGGCACCCCTCTCGAATCAATAACGAACGCGTGTTCTATAATAGCGTAATCACGATTGTTGACCATCGGTGCGGTTGCCGCTGCGGCAAGACCGGAGCAGAATTATGGAATAGCCCTACGCTCGGCAATGTATCTACAAACCCTGAGCGAAGGGAGTGTCGCAAATGCATGCAGCGGCAGTTAACCTTCGGGGGGGGGTATCTCCTAGGAGTACCCGCCTCCGAGGACAGTCAATCATCGAGTACGTCCTGATCATCGCGATTATCGGCCTGGTCATCGTGTTCGCCGGACCCGGTGTGGCGGGAGCCATCCGAAACCAGTTCAACCTGGTCGGCAACACGGTGAACAATGGGACGGCCGGCGGCGTCGAGGGCGGAGGAGCGTCCGGCGGCGGTTCCGCCGGGGCCGGTTCCGCGACCGTCCAGGCGGCCGTCGCCAAGGACGCGAAGGACTGGACGCTCGAGGAGCAGAAGGCCGTGGCCGAGGACATCGCCAAGGATGGCACGGCTTCTCCCGCATACGCCAAGGCGAAGGCAGCGATGGATGCGGGGACGAAATTCTCCGTCAAGTTGACCAATGGCGAGACGCTCGAGTACTGCATCGTCGGCATCAACCACGACGACCTCGCGGACGGCACCGGCAAGGCGGGACTCACATTTGAGGCGACCAACGGCGCAATGGGCAAGCAGCGCATGAGTGACTCATATTACAATTTCGGCGGATGGGAGCAGTCCGAGCTGCGCGGCCGCCTCAACTCCGGCGACCTCTGGGCGCTCCTGCCGGCTGAGATCCAATCTAGGGCGAAAGCCGTCACGAAAATGACCGACAACAAGTTGGACACATACCCCGGCACCGTGACGGCCACGACCGACAAGGTCTTCCTGCTCTCGACGACCGAGGTCTACGGAAACCTCCAGGCCAATGGGCACCTCCAGTCCGACGGCTCCCAGTACGAGTATTACGCCTTCAAGGGCGTGACGCAGGGAAAATTTTCCGGGGCTTCGTCCGGCTCTAGCCACTGGACTCGCTCCGTATGTCTGGATGGCTCCCAGTACTTCCGCTATGTCCATAGCAACGGTGACTGGAGCAACCACGGCTACACGGCAACCGACTTCGTGTTTCCCGCTTGGTGTTTCTAGACAGTTTGTCCTATAAGCTGACATATGGATAAAGGCCCGCGCTATCCTGCGCGGGCCTTTCTTTTAGCAGCAGAACGAAGGGGTTTGAGGTTCATAGCACAGGTTATCGAGTTGAGGAGAAATGGGGTCATACAGCGGCTCTCAGAGCGCCTGCCGCACTCCCCCGCCATTACCTCTGCGGCATCCTCGTATGGAGCCCATCCTGGTTGACGTTTCGTTGCAACAGCTCACTTGTCCACCGATCAAGTGAACTACTGGAATAAATACAGCGACACGCTTGTTCGTTACAGCCGCTATATCTGTGTAAATCGCAGCGATAAATACAGCCTGTACTCGGCTGTATACCTGCTACGCGTATGTAGATTCGTATCGCGTTAATAAATCGGCTCAAGCGTGTGCAAAACGCGTAAGTAACCGCAAAAGGCGATTATCGCGCAGGTAGATTTTTGGCACCCTGTTGCTTAATCAAAATTAAGCAATTGCTTAAAACAAAAAAGGTCAGGCACTATGTGCCTGACCTGCAAACTTCTGGTCGGGACGACTGGATTCGAACCAGCGACCCCTTGACCCCCAGTCAAGTGCGCTACCAAGCTGCGCCACGTCCCGAAGCTTTTGTTTGTTGCTCTGCTCTCTCTCGCAACAGGGTATATATTAACCCGAAACTTTGCCCTTGTGCAAGAACTTTTTTAAATATTTTGAAGCAAGTCCAAAATTGTATCTGCGAGCTGGGGTTTTGTTAGCACGGGGAGTTCTTGCGTGCCCGCTGTGCTCACAATCCAGGCCTTGTTGGTATCGGTTCCAAAGCCCGAATCGGCGCGCGAGACATCGTTGGCGATAATGGCATCGCAACCCTTGCGGGCGAGCTTTCGCTGAGCGTACTCCACGACGTTATCGGTCTCGGCCGCAAAGCCGATCACGCACCGCTCTCCCTTTTGGCGCGAAAGCTCGGCCAAGATATCGACCGTCTCGACCAGTTCGATGCAATCCAGGCGCTCGTTGGCCTTTTTGAGCTTATGGTCGGCAGGGGCTGCGGGCGTGTAGTCAGCGACGGCAGCCGCGCAAATGGCCGCATCGGCCGTCTGAAAGGCGTTCTGCGCCGCCTGCAGCATTTCTGCGGCGGTTTGCACGTGTACGCACTCTACGCCGTGGGGAACATCGAGCGATGTCGGTCCCAGCACAAGCGTGACCGCAGCACCGCGGCGAGCGGCCTTCCCCGCCAGGGCGATGCCCATCTTGCCCGACGACCGGTTTCCGATGAAGCGTACGGGGTCGATCGGCTCGTGCGTGGGGCCGGCGGTGATCACGATTCGCTTGCCCGCAAGGTATTGCGGGACGGGGTTCAGCACCTCGCAGACGGCCTGGACAATGTCCTCGGGCTCGCTCATGCGTCCCGTGTCCACGTCACCGCAGGCAAGGTAGCCGCTGCCGGGCCCCACCACATGGACACCGTGCTCGCGCAGCGCGGCCATATTGGCCTGCGTCGCCGGCGCCTTCCACATGCCGTTGTTCATGGCGGGGGCGATCACGATGGGTCGCGGCGTGGCAAGTAGCGTGGTGGAGATGAGGTCATCGGCGATACCGTTTGCCATCTTGGCGATGATATTGGCCGTCGCGGGCGCCACGACCACCAGATCGGGCTCCTGCGCCAGCGAAATGTGGTGGATGGGGTCGGAAGGGTCGTCGAACAGGCCCAGGGCGACCGGCTCGTTGGTGAGCGCACGGAAGGTGAGCGGGCCCACAAACTCGGTGGCATGCTCACTCATAACGACCTTGACGCGCGCACCGCGCTTTTGCAGCAGGCGAACGATATTGCACGACTTATAGGCGGCGATCCCGCCGGTAATGCCCAGCAGGATCGTTTTTCCCTCAAGTTGCATTGAATTGTTGGATGCCGCCGTCATCATTTAGGCTTCCTTGTTGGGAAGCACCAGCAGGCGGTGGCAGTACGGGCAATGCGTAATCTCACTACCGTCGTGGTTGAGGTCGCTCATGGACGACGCCTGCAGCGCGGTGTGGCAGACCGTGGGGATGTTGCCCTTGATGGTCTCGACGGCCAGGCCGCGGAACTGCTTGAGCAGGCGCTCGTAATCGGTGAGCACGTCGGTCGGCAGCGTGGCGGCAAGCGCGGTGCGCTCCTTGGTGGCGGCATCAATCTGAGCCTGGAGGTCGGCGGCCTTGGCGCGGGCGGCCTTGGTGTCGGCCTTCACGCCCTCTTCGAATTTGGCGATGATGGCCTGCGCACGGGCCTCGCGGTCGAGCGCCTCCTTGTGGGCGACGACGACATCTTTGCGGGTGTGCTCGATCTTGTCCAGACGCTTGGCCAGGGTGGCGAGTTCGTTCTCCAGGTCCTGAACCTCGCGGTAGTCAGAGCCGTCAACGTGGCGCTTCTTGGCGGCCTCGATGGCGTTATTGGTCTGGATCTCGGTGGTGTTGAGATCGTCGAGCTCAATATCCAGGTCCTTGCGCTGGGCGTAGAGCTTGGTCATCTCGGCCTTGAGCTTAACGTAGGTCTTGCGCTTGGAAGCGAGCTCCTTGAGCTCCGGCATATTGGCAAGTTCGCTCTTGTTGCGGGCGAGCTCCAAATCGATCTGTTGCAGCTTGAGTAGCGTAGCGCCGGCGCTCATAAGTTCTCTCCTTTTGTCACAGTCCACCATTGGCAAGGGTTCAGTATTTTAATCGCATGACGGGGGTCGACCCCGGCGTCAACTGCAGAGTTCATCAATATATCAACGAACGGCTCCTCGGAGCGGTCGTGGCCGAGCAAGATCACCGGCAGCCCGCGCAAGGCAAGGTCTTGCGCCACGTGGTAGCCCGCCTCGCCCGTCACGACAACGTCTGCGCCCGCGGCGATGGCAAGCTCGCCAAAGTCGCCGAGGGAGCCGCCCAGAATGGCGACGGTGCGGCACGGGTGATCGGTTTCGCCCCATACACGTGGGTCGCTTCCGAAGGCCGTGGCAGCACGGGCGGCAAGATCGTGCAGCGTGCACGGTTCGTTGAGTGTCGCAAGGGCTCCCAGGCCGGTGGTCTCGGGGTCGTCCACGTGCTCCAGTGAGCTCACGGGTGCGGCGCCCAGCAGCTCGCTCAGGCAGATGCGGGCTTCGTGCGAGCGGTCCAGGTTGGTGTGGAGCGAGATAATACTCACGCTGCAACGCGCTGCCTCGTAGAGCGCCGCGCTGCATTGGGGGCGTGCGGAATCCGACGGACAAAACGCCTCGGGCGCCTTGATATAGATGGGATGATGCGTCAGCAGCACGTTGGCACCGGCTTCGAGAGCACGGTGCACATTGGCTTCGGTCGCATCGAGTGCGCAGGCAACACCGGTAATCTGCGCGGCAGGGTCGCCGACGGAGAGTCCTACATGGTCCCAACTCTCGGCATCAGTCTTGGGATAGCGCGCCAGCAGTGCACGTTCAAGCTCGGCGACGATCATGCAGCACCCACGATCGAGAGCAGCGTCTGGGCAAACTCGTCCAGATCGTCGGGATTCACGCGGTCATCAAAGGAAATGCGCAGTGCGCCCAATGCCTGCTCGCGACCGATGCCCATCGCGCTTAAAACATGGCTCGGGTCCATGCTGCCGCTCGAGCACGCCGATCCTGCCGATACCTCAAAGCCGGCGGCGTCGAGCTTGACGATGAGCTCCTCGGAGTCCATGCCGTCGACGTAGATCGAAACCATACCCGGCAGTCGATCGGCCTGCGCGTAGTCGCCAATGGTGGCATGAATACGCGGATGAGCCGTAAGCGTGGCATAGAGCTTGTCGGAAAGGGCTTGCAGCGTCGTACGCTCCTGGGCCACGCGGGGCGCCAACGTGCGGGCGGCAGCGGCAAAGGCCAGCTGCGTGCGCAGGTCCTGCGTGCCGGCACGTCGTCCGGCTTCCTGTCCTCCGCCAAAGATGCGCGGGCGCAGCGGCGTGCGGCTCTTAAGGTAGAGCGCGCCGGATGCCACGGGGCCGCCGATCTTGTGCGCGGCAACGGTCATAGCATCGACGCCCAGCTCGGTGACATCGAGCGGAATATGCAGATAGCCCTGGATGGCATCGGTGTGGAACAGGGCGCCGGCAGCATGTGCGGCGGCGGCCAGCTCGCGGATGGGCTGCACCACGCCGGTCTCGTTGTTGGCGACCATAATGCTCACGAGTGCCACGTCGTCGCCTAGCAGCTCGACAAGCCTGGCGAGCTCTATGTAGCCAGCGCGGCAGGGCTGCACCAGGTCGACGATAAAGCCGGCGGCGCGCAGCAGCGGCAGGTTGTCCAGAATCGAATCGTGCTCGATGGCCGAAACGATTACGCGATCGCGCTTACGATCGCGCTGACGAGCGCCCTCGGCAAGACCGAGCAGCGCCAGCTGGTTGGCCTCGGTGCCGCCGTTGGTAAGGATGATCTCGGACGGGCGAACGCGTGCGCCAAAGCTGCGGGCGATATCGCGACGGGCGACTTCCAGGCGTGCGGCGGCCTTGCGGCCAAGCGAATGCAGCGAGTTGGGGTTGACGCCGGCAAGCTCGCTGTCGTCATATTCGCGCTGCGCAAGGAGCGCCTCGGCGCGCATGGGCGTCGAGGCGGCATAGTCAAGATTCACGGGTATGCGGTTTTGACCTGCGGTCATAAGGATTTATGCCTCCTGTGCAGCCTCGTTGCCCAGCTTCTGCAGCAGCGCAACCTCAGCGGCGGGATCTTCGGACTTAAATACGGCGGAACCGGCCACGAGAACGTTGGCACCAGCCTTGACAACCTCGGCGATGTTCTTGGAAGAAATGCCGCCGTCGACCTCGATGAGGGGCGAAACGCCGTGGCGCTCGCACATGGTCTTGAGCTCGTGCAGTTTGGCAATGGTACCGGGGATAAAGCTCTGGCCGCCAAAGCCGGGGTTCACGCTCATCAGCAGCACCATATCGACGACGTCGATGATGCTCTCGAGTACGCACACGGGGGTGGCGGGGTTGAGCGCCACGCCGGCCTTGACGCCGCGCTGCTGCAGATGGGTGAGCGTGCGGTGCAGGTGCGTGGAGGCCTCGTAGTGCACGGTGATCATGTCGGCACCGGCGTCGGCGTACCAATCGACCGTTTCGTCGGGGTTCGACACCATCAGGTGCGCGTCGACCGGTACATCGGTGGAGCGTTTGACGGCCTTGAGGATGTCAACGCCAAAGGTGAGGTTGCCGGTAAAGTGACCGTCCATAACGTCGAAGTGCACGTAGTCGGCGCCGGCGATTTTGTCGAGCTCGCCCTTGAGGTTGGCCATGTCGGCCGAAAGGACGGACGGAGCGATTTTAATGGAACCCATGGTAGAAGCCTTTCTGCGTTAGTCGGTGAGTCCGTAGAACTCTTGAGAAGGGACGCGATCGGTAAGAATCTCGAGTGCCCTATCCAAAGTAACACCGTTGTAGAGCGTTTGCTCCACGGCAAAGGTGAGCGGAATGTCTACGCCCAGTGAACGGGCGAGCTCGCTGACGCTGCGGGCCGCGACGGCGCCTTCGACCACCATATGCGTGCGCGTCTGATACTCGTCGAGCGACACGCCATGAGCGAACTCGTAGCCAAAGGTGCGGTTGCGCGAATGCTCCGAGGTGCAGGTGGCAATGAGGTCGCCCATGCCGGCAAGCCCCATGCAGGTCATAGCCTGCCCGCCGCGGGCATGCACCAGACGGCTGATCTCGGCCAGGCCGCGCGTCATGATAAGGGCGAGCGTATTGTCGCCCGCACCGGTGCCGGCGGAGATGCCACATACGATGGCGATGACGTTTTTCATGGCGCCGCAGACCTCGACACCGGTCATGTCTTGCGACAGATAGATGCGGAAGGCCGTGGACAGGAGCAGTTCCTTAAAGGTCTCCCCTATCTGCGGATCTTTGCTTGCGATGACGGCGGCAGAAAGTCCGCCGCGGCAGATTTCCTCAGCATGGTTGGGGCCCGAGAGCGCCGCCACGCGCGACTCATTGCCGATCTCGCTGGCGATGACCTCGCTCATGAGCAGGCCGGACTCGGGCTCAATGCCCTTAGTGAGGCAGAGCACCGGGGTATCGGCGGCGATAAAGGGCGCGGCCTGGTGGCACACGCTGCGAAGGTGCGTCGAAGGAACGGCAAAGATGATGGCCTCGGCGCCGTCGAGCGCCTGCACGAGCTCGGTCGTGGCGACGACGTTTCCGGGCAGCTCGTAGCCCACAAGGTAGCGGGGGTTGCGGTGCTCGCCATTGATGCCGGCGGCTGTCTGCTCGCTATGGGCCCACATGGTCACGCGCTCGGCTCGCGCGGCGGCAAGGCCGGCGACGGCGGTTCCCCAGGAGCCAGAGCCAATCAGCGCAACATTCATGACTCTCTCCTACTTATCGTCGGGCTCGGTGACGCGCTTGGTAAACGAGAGCTTGGACTCCTTACCGGTCATGAGCTTTTTGATGTTCGCACGATGGGCCCACACCACGGTGATGCCGATCATCGCCATGCAGAACTTGAGGCCCAGGCTGCTGTACGGAAAGACCGCGCAAGCAGCGATGGGAAGGCCGATGGCAGCGGCAAGCGATCCCACCGACACATACTTGGTGATGGCGACGGCCACGATAAACATGCCCAGCAGCGACAGACCAATGGGCCAGTACCAGGCGAGAATAACGCCCAGACCCACGGCGATACCCTTGCCTCCATGGAAGTTGAGGTAGGGCGAGAAGATATGGCCCCACACCGCTGCCAGACAAATGACGCCGAGCATCCAGTCGCCGGCGGCGCCGGGGGCCATAATGCTCACGGGGAAGCCATAGCCCAAGTCGGCAATGAGCGGACGCGCGATAAGGACGCAGATGGCGCCCTTAAGGCAGTCGAGCAGCAGCGTGAGCGCGGCCACCTTGGGGCCGGCCACGCGCAGCGCGTTGGTGGTGCCGATGTTGCCGGAGCCCGCCTTGCGAATGTCCGTGTGGTTGAACACGCGGCCCAAGATCAGGCCAAACGGAATCGCTCCGATAAAGAACGATACCACGGCGCAGATGGCGGTCAGCAGAATCGGATTATGCATCCTTTTGCTCCTTCTTCCTAAAGAAGAGTCGAATGGGCGTGCCGGCAAAGTCGAAGGTCGCGCGCATGCGGTTCTCCACATAGCGCTGGTAGGTGTCGTTGACCAAGTCGCTGTGGTTGACGAAGAACGTGAACGTCGGCGGGTTGACGCCCGTCTGGGTCACGTAGTGCATGCGCAGGCGGCGCTTGCCGTCCACCACGGTGTGGCCAAACTCGCGCAGGTCGGTGAGGAAGGTGTTGAGGCGCGAGGTGGTGATCTTTTGCGAGCGCGTCTTCTCGGCGGCGTCGACCATCGCCCAGATCTTCTCGACGCTACGGCCGGTCAGGGCCGAGATGCGCAGGTACTGGGCCCAGGGAGCCATGACGCCCAGACGGCGGTCGACGGTCTCCATGCAGGCCTCGCGCTTGCGGTCGTCGTCGAGCAGATCCCACTTGTTGAGCA
>DBGBLM010000051.1:0-4424 GCA_048448865.1 Collinsella sp. | reverse complement strand
AGCGCGTAGATGGCAGATAGGGACGTTCCTTTTCTGCCGGCAGTTGGGGACACTCCTTGCGCGTTGTGTATCGCGTCGCCTTGCTTGCCCGCGCATTTTGTGAAGCATGGTTAACTTTTTAAACAACGCAGTAAGACATGGGCAACTTTTGCGGTAAAGTAAATCAGGCAAAAGTATCCAAAGGCTAACTAGAAGTCATCGCGAAAGGCGGCCCATGGCCCTACGTGAATCCGGAGAAGACTATCTCGAATCTATTTATGTGCTCTCGAAGCATCAAGGCATCGTTCGATCGATTGACGTTGCCGAATACCTGGGCGTAACCAAGGCAAGCGTCTCTAAAGCCATGGCGGCCTTGGAGAACAACGGCTACGTGGAGATGGGCAAACGCGATGTGCATCTGACGGAGCGTGGTCTGGAGGTCGCTCGCCAAATGTGGGAGCGCCACTGCTTTTTCGTGCGGTTGCTCGAGGAAGCCGGTGTTTCGGCGGATGTCGCGTCGCAAGAGGGCTGCCATATGGAGCACTGCCTGAGCGAGGAAAGCTTCGAGAAGCTGAGGGCAATGCTGGGACGGGGCGAAGCGACGGATTCAACCTCGGAATCCTAACAGGTCCTCAGTAGCGCGGAGTTCGCGCAAAGCGCGAACCAGCGACCGGGACGAGTGGCCCCACCAACTAAGTCCAACTCAGTCAAGGAACTCCGCCAGCAAGCGATGCCCAAGAACCACCAGCAACGTCACCGCAGGCCGGGGCCGGGCTTGGTTTTGAAAACATTCCGCACTGATATCTTCTGAATTGAAGACGTCGATGATGCACCCGTATACCATTGACGTCGACACCATCAGATGCGGACCGCGCGGTGACCCCACATTCCGCTGGCGCCCACAGGGCTGCCCTCGTTTCCTGACATGTCCCGCGCGGGCCGCGGCGAGCCGAGACCGCCGCATGACCTAATAGGAGCATGGAGCGATACCGCGGACCCGAACAACCGCATTCTATCGCGCCCCGTCAGTGTGCCGTCTGCCCGGTCCAGGCGAGCACGGAAAGAACGGAGCGAGACATGAGAACCGAATCGACACCCGGCGCCCGCGGGCCGGTCTTCTGCGGGGTCGACACCCACGCCGACTCGCACTGGCTGTGCGTCCTGGACTGGAGGGGCCGCAAGGTCCTGTCCCGCCGGTTCCCCGCCGACGCGGCGGGCTACGAGGCGCTCGCCGGGGCGATCGCGGCGGCCGGGGAGCCGGCCTGCGTCGCGATGGAGGGGACGTCGTCCTACGGGGCGGGCCTCACCAGGCACCTCGCGTCGCTGGGGATGCCCGTGCGCGAGGCGCTCTCCCCGGCGAGGATGCAGAGGAGGCGCCCGGGGCAGGGAAAGTGCGACGAGGCGGACGCGGAGAGGGCCGCCCGCGCGGCGATGTCCGGCTCAAAGCTCGGGACCCCCAAGAGCCAGGACGGGTGGGTCGACGGGGTGCGCTGCATGCTCGCGGCGCGCTCCGGGGCGGTGAAGGCGCGGACCTCGGCGATCAACACCGCGAGGTCGCTGCTCACCACCGCCCCGGAGGGGCTCAGGTCGAGGTTCCGCGGGATGGCGGGGCCGAGGCTGATGGAGGAGCTCCCCTCCGTGCGCGCCGAGGGCGCGCTGGGCGCCGCGCTCGGCGCGCTGGCGGACCTGTGGGCGGCGGCGCGCGACGCGGCGCTCGACATGGAGCGCGCGATCGAGGCGTCCCTGGAGGAGAACTGCCCCGCTCTGCTGGCGATGTACGGGTGCGGGCCCGTGAGCGCGGCCAAGCTCGCGGTCGCGGCCGGGGACAACCCGGGCAGGCTGCGCTCCGAGGCGTCGTTCGCGGCGATATGCGGGGCCTGCCCCATCCCCGCCTCGAGCGGCAAGACCGTGAGGCACAGGCTCAACAGGGGCGGCGACCGGCAGGCGAACAGCGCGCTGCACGAGATCGCGAGGCAGAGGGTCATGCGCGACCCCGAGACCGCCGAGTACGCCGAGAGGGCCAGGGCGCGGGGGAAGAGCGACAGGGAGGTCATGAGGTGCCTCAAGCGCTACGTGGCCAGGGAGGCGTACCGGGCGCTGATGCGCCCGCACGAGATCAGGAGGCCCGAGGACGCCTCGGGGCTCGTGGCGGCCAGGCGCGCGGCGAGGGTCAGCCAGGTGAGGGCGGCGTCCATACTGGGCACCAGCGAGAAGTACATCTCGATGCTGGAGAGGGGCCAAAGGGAACTCAAGCCCATAAGGAGGGCCTACGAGGCATGGGTCGAGGCGGGACTTCCGCTCGATTGGGACAGGCAAGCCTTCGAGGCCGAGCGCAAAATGAATTCTAAAAAACACCTTGCCAAATAGGAGCGTCAGACCAGAAGTGCCCCCGTTCGTAGCTCCGAAGGAGCAGAACGGGGGCACTTCATTGGTCGAGGACGTTTTCAAAACCAAGCCCGGCCCCGGCCGGAGGGACCACGAGTGCTACAGGTTCTTGACACCCATCGCGCGCATGGCGTTCAGGATGGCGATGATTGCCACGCCCACGTCGCCAAAGACGGCAAGCCACATGTTGGCGATGCCCAGCGCTGCAAGCACCAGGATCAGCAGCTTAATTCCCAGCGCAAAGATGATGTTCTGCCAGACAATCGTCATGGTCTTGCGCGCCACACGGATCGCGCGGGCGATGTTGGACGGTTTGTCGTCCATGAGCACCACGTCGGCGGCCTCAATCGCGGCGTCGGACCCCATGGCACCCATGGCAATGCCCACATCGGCACGGGTGAGCACGGGCGCATCGTTGATACCGTCGCCCACAAAGGCGAGCTTGCCCTTGCCCGATTCGGTCGCCAGCAATGCCTCGACGCGCTCGACCTTGTCACCTGGCAGAAGCTGCGCGTGAAACTCATCGACTCCCAGCTGATTGGCCACGGCGGCGGCCACTTCCTCGCGGTCGCCTGTGAGCATGACGGTGCGGTTGATGCCGGCGGCGTGCAGGTCGCGAATCGTCTGTTCGGCATCGGCCTTTACGGTGTCGGCAATCACGATGTGGCCGACATAGATGCCATCGACCAGCACGTGGAGGATCGTGCCGACAACCTCACAGTCCGGTGCTTCAACGCCGCCCGCGGCGAGCATCTTGGCGTTGCCGACGACGACATGCTTGCCGTCGATGGTCGCCGTCACGCCGTGGCCCGCGTCATTAGCGGAATCCGTCACGCGTGTGGCGTCGAGTTCGCCCTGGTAGGCGACGCGCACCGACTGCGCGATAGGGTGATCGGAGAACGACTCGGCAAGGGCGGCGACTTCGAGCAACGACTGCTCGGTATAGCCGGCCTCGGGGTGCACCGCGACGACCGAGAACGTGCCGTTGGTGAGGGTGCCCGTTTTGTCGAAGACGACGGTATCCACGTCGGCGAGCGTCTCGAGGTAGTTGGAGCCCTTGATGAGAACGCCCAGCTTGGACGCTCCGCCGATGCCGCCAAAGAAGCTCAACGGTACGCTGATCACGAGGGCGCACGGGCAGCTGACGACCAGGAAGGTCAGACCGCGCAGAATCCAGTCGGACCAGGCACCGGTGACCAGGCCGCCGCCGAGCGCGAGCACCGCGGCAGCGCCGGTGACGGCGGGGGTGTAGACGCGGGCAAAGCGCGTAATGAAGTTTTCGGTGCGTGCCTTCTTTTCGCTGGCGTTTTCCACGAGCTCCAGGACGCGCGCAACGGTGGACTCGCCAAACGGCTTGGTGGTGCGCACGCGGATGAGCCCCGTCATGTTGATGCAACCGCTGATAATATTGTCGCCGGACTTGGCGGGGCGGGGGACTGACTCGCCCGTGAGCGCGGCGGTGTCGAGCTGGGTTTCGCCCTCGACGATGACGCCGTCAATGGGCACGCGCTCGCCGGGCTTGACCACGATCACGGTGCCGACTGCGATGTCATCGGGGAAGACCTGTTCGAGTGTGCCGTCGGCTTGCTCGACGTTAGCGTAGTCGGGCGCGATGTCCATCATGGCACTGATCGACTTGCGGCTCTTGCCCACGGCGTATGCCTGGAACAGCTCGCCGACCTGGTAGAACAGCATGACGGCGGCGCCTTCGGCCATGTGCGGATCGGTGTCGGGGAAGAGCACCATGGCAAACGCGCCGATGGTCGCGACGGCCATGAGGAAGCTCTCGTCGAACGCCTTGCCGCGGCGGATGTTGTTGTATGCCTTTTGGAGCACATCGTAGCCGGCAATCAAAAACGGCACGAGGAACAGCACAAAGCTGGCGTAGACGTCGCCCGGGGTGCCGAATGCGGCGGCGAGGGTGCCGAGCTCATTGAGGGCGTACACCACGGCAAAAATGCCCAGCGCTACCAGGATACGGTTGCGCTTATGCTCGAGTGACTCTTTTTTCTTGCGCTTCTTCTTTTTCTTCTTGGGGTCGGCGGTGGCCATGACTCGTT
>DBGBLM010000050.1:0-13624 GCA_048448865.1 Collinsella sp. | reverse complement strand
GGAAAGCACATTAAGTGCTTTCCTTTGCGTGCGGAACTCGCGACAAACTTAACCCCCGCCCTCAGCCCCGGAGACCCTCCCTGCGGTCACTTTGTCCAAACAGTTCTTGCCCCTCGCCGCTTCCGCGGCTCGAGGTCCCCGTTCTCCGCGGTGGGATTTGTCTGATTATGCTTGTTGAAACTCGGCCTTTGGCTCATAAAAAACGGGGGATGCAGTTTTACATCCCCCGTTTTTGTTGCGGTTAGTCTAGGTCAATAAATTTGGTGCTTATGATCTTGCCGTCTTTTACGAGCATTCTGGCCATGGTGGGGCCTCGGGTGCCTCTGGGGTAGCTGGCGCTGCCTGGGTTGAGGACCAAGCAGCGGCCCACTTGGGCTTCTTTAGTTACGTGGGTGTGACCGTTGATGGCTACGTCCACGGATCCCACCGGAAGGACTTCGCGGTAGTGGGCTACGGCGAACTTGAGTCCCTCGTAGGTAAAGAGTGCCAAGCGGTCCACATCGGGACCGTAGTCGCGGTAGTAGTCGTTATTGCCCAGCACCGCTCGCACGGGGGCGATGGTGCGCAGGTGTTCGTAGTCCATCTCCGACGTAAGGTCGCCGGCATGGATAATCAGATCCGCACCCTTAAGCTCGTCCAGGAGCGCAGGCGAAAGATAGCCGTGGGTGTCCGAGATAATGTCGATACGCTTGGCGCTTGCACTGTTCATGGGATCCCTTCCGCAAAACGATTTGGTGCATTCATGCAAAAAGCCCCACGGCCCCGCAGACGATTTTGGTCTACAGGGCTGCGGGGCCAGTGTACTAGAGGCTCAGGGCCTTTTTGAGCGGTACGACACGACGGCGCGAAACCGGTACGCGTTCGTCAACGCCCGTAATGCCCAGCTGGATAGCGCCCGAGGGAACCGTCTCGACGTCGGTGACACACGCCAGGTTGACGATATAGCGGCGGTGAACGCGGAAGAAGCCAAAGTCGCAGAGCTTGGCCTCGAACTGCGCCAGCGAGGTCGTCGACAAAAAGCGGTCGTCGACCGTATAGATGCAGGAGTAATCATCCTTGGCCATGATAAAGCGAATGTCGTCCACGGGGATGAGGACCTTGCGGCCGCCCTTTTCCACCGGAATGCGCTCGATGGTCACCTTGCTGTCCGTGACAGGCTTGGCGCGTTGCATAACCTTATCGATTGCTCGATCCAGACGAGCCTCCTCGACCGGCTTCATCAGATAGTCGACGGCATCCACATCAAACGCCTCGACCGCATGATCGCTGTATGCGGTTACAAATACGATCGCCGGCGGATTCTTAAGCTTATGCAGTGCCTCGGCAAGTTGCAGACCCGAAGCGCCAGGCATCGAAATATCGAGGAACACGACATCGACGCGGCTCTCCATAAGCATCTCGATGGCGGAGCGAACGCTCGACGCTTCTGTGATCGTGCCGATCTTGCCCGCCTGCTCGAGCAAGAAGCGAAGTTCCGATCGGGCCGGGGCCTCATCATCCACAATCATCGCACGCAGCATAGGGATAAAACCTTTCGTCAACTAACTACGTCGGGCATCCGCCAACTAGCGTTAAACCCATAACTTATTATTCTACTCTTGAATGTCGAAGATGCTCTCCGACAAATCGAGATGCAGGAGCACTTTAGTGCCCTTGCCCGGGGCCGATTCGACGCGCGTATAGGAGTGCGGCCCATAAAAGCGATGGATGCGCTCCGAAATATTGTGCATGGCCACACCGGCGCCGCCGCCCTGCGGGGAGTTGGCGTCGGGACGGGCGGAGCGTTCGTCAAACAGTCTGGCAGCGGTGCCTTCGTCCATGCCCACGCCGTCATCGGCGACCGCAATCAAAATCGCATCTTCGCCATCCCTGTGGACCGACACATCGATCCCCAGCGCATCGCCGTCGCCCATACCGTGGCGCACGGCATTCTCGACGATCGGCTGGATTACAAATGCCGGCACCAGCGTGTCCTCGACGTCCTCGGACACGTCGAAGGTCGCCAGCACGCGATCCTCGCCAAAGCGCGCCTTCTCAAACGTCAGGTAGCGTTTGGTCTGTTCGACCTCGCGCGACACGGGAATGAGCGAGCCCGAATTGTCGAGCGTGGCGCGATAGAACGAGGAGAACTCGCGCAGCAGCTCGCGGGCGCGCAGCGGGTCGGTACGCGTAAACGACGCGATGGTGTTGAGCGTGTTGAACAGAAAATGCGGGTTGATCTGCGCCTGCAGGGCACGCACCTCGGCACGGGCCGTGAGCTCCTTTTGCACCTCGAGCTCGTGGATGGCGAGCTGCGTGGACAGGATCTCGGCAAAACCCGAGGCAAGCGCGTACTGAGTGCGGTCGACGGCACGCGGGGTCTTGTAGTAGAACTTGAGCGTGCCGACGGTGCGGTCGCCCACCTTGATAGGAGCGATGATACCGGCAGGAACATGGTTGTGCGAGCCATCCGAACCCACCACGTCCACCACACGGTTGAACGACTGGACAATACCGTGCTCGATGACGTAGCGCGTGGCAAGTGTGTGGATGGGCGAATCGGGCAGTAGCTTTTCTTCAAACTCGCCCGCGCAGGCCAGCACGTTGCCCTCGTCGGTGATGGCAACCGTCATGGCGCGCGTCTCGGGCAAAATACGCTGGCACACCAGACGCGCCGACTCCTGCGTCAGGCCGCCTTTGATGTCCTCGAGCATGGCAGAGGCCACCGAGAGCGTCTCTTCGGTGTACTGCGAACGCACCGAATCGGGATTGAGCGTCAAATAGATAAAAATGCACAGAAAGATGCACAGCAGTGCGCAGGCGACCACGGTCGCGATTGGCTCGATTCCGGTCGCCAGGGCGAAAATAAAGTACACCAGCACGCAAATGGCGCAGACAACGGCGATCACGCGAAAGATTGATATTGAGTTATCGCGCTGGGCGCGGCGGTCGATCATTCAGTCCCCTCCAGGATGCTGGTCAGTTGTGCGTCGCGCCAGAGCCCGTCCATGATCTTGGGCCAGAAGCTCTGGAAACGCAGGTAGCTTGCAGCGTTTTGGCGCGCGTAGGTCTTGGCCTCGTCAATACCGTGGCGCCAAATGCGTAGATACCCCTCGTGCTCGCGGGTAAACATACTGCGGACCATGGCGGTCTTGCGCACGCGCTCGTCGAGCTCGCGCGAAATCCACGGACCCGGATAGGGCATGAGCGACGCGGCCGTGACGGGGACGAGCTCCTGCTGGTGCGCGGCAAATGTCAGCTTGGCACGCTCGTAGTACCAACGGTACACATCCTGCATAAAGCGCGGCGAGCGCTTCTCGGACTCGGGCGGCAGGTGACGAACGGTCCACTCGTTGTCAAACCACACGTCGTAGCCAAACATGCGCATGTTAAAGAGGTAGTCCAGGTCCTCGCCTCGGGTGATAAACGGGTCAAACGCCACACGGGTAAAGGCGCGGGCATGAAGTGCCATGAGGCCGCCGCACACGTAGTTTGAACGCGAGATACGGGTGCCCGAGAGCGCCTTTTTCATCCAGCGATTAAACTCGATGCGCTTGGTCCACCAACGATGGCAAATGCCCACCTTGTCCGTGGGCGCCAACGGCGATCCGTCGCGATCGTAAAAGTAACCGCTCTTAACCAAAATCGGCAGGCCCTGGCGCGTCTGCTGGCCCAGCACATAGGTCGCGCGCTTCATAAAGTCGGCATCGATAACGGTCTCGTCGTCATCCAAAAAGACGACGGCATCGTGGCCGAGCACCGCAGCGCAGGCAAGCCCCATATTGCGAATGGCGCCGTATCCGCGCAGGCTCACGCACTCGCCCGAGCCCTTGGGAGCAATCTGCGCCACACGGTCGGCGATACGCGATGCCTGGGTGTTGGTAACTACGGTGACTTTGAGCGTAGGGTGCGCGTTGACGATTTCGTGCACGCGCTTCGACACATCCGCCGTAGCCGAGATGGGACAGACCACCAAAAGGATAATCCTCGGAATGTCGCGCACCTGCTCGAGCGAGGCCAGGCAGCGGTCGAGCTCGGGATTGGTGGCGTCAAGCTTCGTCGAGTGGTCATAGGCGCCGGGAGCGTTTGCACGGGCATCATCGCCCGCCCAATATGTTGGAATCACAACCGTGGCGTTCATGCCTTCCCTCCCTGCAACACAAAAACGGGGCGCCGCCAAACACAGGCGACGCCCCGCGACCTAGCTGATTCCATCATACCCACTTGGGCAAATCATTGCTCGCAAGTCGCAATGTTTATTGCGGATAACCCCAAAAGAGAACCGTGGACAGGCACAATAGCCGCTCGCTCCTATGCGGCATGCTCCGCCGCCCGAGTCATGCGGGACAGGCGGACCAGCAGTATAAAGCCAACGATCAGCAGCACGCCAATGGAAAGGACGCCCAGCGACGGGTTGCCGGTCAGCGAGGTGACGATCGACACCAGGAAGGTGCCCATAACGCTTGCATAACGACCAAAGATGTCAAAGAAGCCGTAGTACTCGTTGGACTTTTCCTTGGGGATAATGCGGCCAAAGTAGCTACGGCTGAGCGCCTGCACGCCGCCCTGGAACAGGCCGACCATAATGGCAAGCACCCAAAACTCAAAGGCAGTCTTGAGGAAAAACGCGGCGAACAGCACAATGCCCATGTAGGCGGCAACGGCCACCAGGATCATGTTGAGCGTGCCCACGCGTCCGGCGAGCTTGCCGTAGATGATGGCAGACGGAAAAGCCACAAACTGCGTAACGAGCAGCGCCAGGACAAGCTGCGTCGAATCGATGCCCAAAGCTGAGCCGTAACTGGTGGCCATGGAAATGACCGTGTGGACGCCATCGATATAGAAGAAGAACGCGACCATGTAGACCAGCACGGTCTTGTTGTGGGCGATCTCGCGCATGGTGTGTCCGACCTCGGAGAACACACCGCCCACGATGTGGCCGATGGTGTCCTCGGGACCGCGCTCGCGACCGTACTTTTGCTTATAGGTGCGAATGAGCGGCAGAGTAAAGATGAGCCACCAGGCACCAGTGATGATAAACGACAGACGCGTTGCCAGCATGGTGGGGACACCAAGAGCGGGGCCACCCATGATGAGCGCCAGGCAGATGATGAACGGCACGGTGGAACCGATGTAGCCCCAGGCATAGCCCGAGCTGGACACGGCGTCCATGCGCTCGTCGGTGGTAATGTCGGGCAGCATGGCGTCGTAGAACGTCATAGAAGAGTTAAGGCCGATGGTGCACAGCACGTACACGGTCAAAAATGCCATGGCGGACATTGGGATAGCCTGCGCCAGGCAAAGAACCAGGCCCGTGAGGAAGAAACCCAAGAAGAACTTGATCTTGTTGCCAGCGTAGTCGGCAAGCGCGCCCAGAATGGGCATGAGCATGGCAATGACCAGCGAGGCAATCGTCTGCGCGTTGCCCCAAGCGACCACCAGGTCTGCCGAGGAAGCACCGGTATTGATGGCGTTAAAGTAGATGGGCACCACCGAGGTATTGAGCAACACGAGGGCCGAATTGCCCACATCGTACATAACCCAGTTACGCTCGAGCTTGGTGTATTTCATGGACAGGGGCCCTTTCGTATTCGCCCAATATGCAGTTAGTTCATCGTACCCCAATTGCACAGAAGCGCTGGTAAGGATTCGGCAAAGGGGTACGCACGGACCCTACTCCTCGCGGTCGAACTCCTCGTCGGCGTCGAGTACGCGGCCGCTGTAGTTGATATGGCCGGTCACGGCCTCCATGTCGCCGGTCTCGATAAAGCGGGCGACGGTGAGCTCGTAATCGACCAGTGCGCGCTCAAAGACCTCGGGGAAGCTCTCGGTCGAGACCTCATCGGTAAAGGGGTTCTTCCATGTCAGGTGGCCCAGGTTACCGGTGCGCTCGGGCAGCTCCGTCGTCACGCGATGGGCAAGGCCGTCGAGCAGCGAGTAGTCGTGCACCAAGCCCTCAACCAGCGAGATCGCGCGCGTCTTTGCGGAGCCGGCCGGCTCAATCGCGCGGTAAAGTCGCTGCATATTGGCAACGGCAGCACCGTACTCCCCCGCCGGAATGTCAATGCCGTACACGCGTCCGGCAACATAGCTCATCAGCACGCCGGCCACGCGATTGATGCGATCGGTGGTGACGATCTCGCCCGCCGGCGGGTAATCGTCGACCGTAGCGCCATCGCGTTTAAGCTGCAGCATCAGCACATCCAGGTCGCTCTCGATCACGGCATGGACCTGACTGCTCGAGTTCTCAAGCTCTGAATCGGACTCCACGATGCCAAACTGCTGCTCATAGACAAAAGGATGGGCGTTGCGGTCGAGCACGTAATGAGACAGCAGGCCCAGCGCAAAGGCGCGACCCAAGCTGGCGTCGCGCGGCAGCAGATGCGACACGCCGTCGCGCAGGCACGCGAACTGGCGAGACATGCGCGACCGATGCATGACCTGCGCCAGCAGCGTGCAGTCGGAAACACGCGGTGTCAGAATGTGAAAGAAAAACGGGTCGGGGCCTTGGTTGCCCAAGATAAAGGCAATGCGCTCTTCATCGGACGTGATGACGCCCTGCGGAAGACGGTCGATGCTTTCCTCGCCAAACAGATGATGGGTGATAAGCGCGGGCATAATGATCCTTTCGATTTCATTCGATGCCACCCATTATGCCCACCGCGCGCCCATGCCAAACCTGCGATGGTAAACGACGGCACGCAAGCCTCTTACGCAAGCCCCAGGTGCGACTTGACCTCGGCGGCACGACGACGGGACACCGGCACCGTCGAGGTTACGCGATCGAGCCTGAGCTCCATAAGACCCGTGGAACCGATCTCGACATTGTGCACGTCTTCCAAATTGACCAGATAGCTGCGATGAACGCGAATAAAGCCCTCGGAGACCAAGCGACGCTCGAGCGAAGAGATCGACTCATTGATCAGGTACGTTCCCTCGGCGCAGATGGCGTTGCAAAAATCGGCGCGCGCCTCAAAGTAGCAGACGTCTGCGGCGGGAATGAACACCTTTTTGCCCCCGCGGTCCACCGTCAGACGCAAAGGCTGGCGCGGAGCGTGGATAACACGACGGACACCCAAGGCTGCCTCGATCTTGTCGAGTGCCTTTGACAGGCGTGCGTCCTCGACCGGCTTGACGACATAATCGACGGCATCGAGGTTATAGGCATCGGCCGCATACTCGGCAAACGCCGTCACAAACACAACCACCGGCGGCGTCTTTAGGTTCTGCAGCGTCTCGGCAAGCTCAATTCCCGAGCGACCGGGCATGGTAATGTCTAAAAACAGCACGTCGGGCTTGTTCGACAGAATCGACTCCACGGCTTCGGTGACATTGCCCGCCTCGGCAATCTGGCCCACACGCGTATCCTTTTCCAACAGATAGCGTAGCTCGGCCCTAATGGGAGGTTCGTCATCAACCACCAAGATGTTCCAGCCTTCGGACATATGTGCTTCCCCTCTTTTTCTCTCAATCCAACCGCGTGCTACGCCGTCAACGGCGCGGGCTCATGCGGCTCGCCGTTCAGCTCGACGATGACCTGCGTTCCCACGCCCTCCTGGGACTTCACGCGCATGCCGGAATCTTCTCCGTAAAAGAAATGGATGCGCTGAAGCACGTTGAAGAGCGCCAGGCCGCAACCTCGCTTGACGGAGCCGTCGGCGGTAATGCTCTCGGGCTCCTCTCGGCGATGTTGCTCAAACAGATGCGCGCAGACCTCTTCGCTCATACCGATGCCATCGTCCTCGACGATGATCTCCAAACCGTCATCGGTCTCGAAAGCCCTAACATGAATAGAAAGCGGCTCGGTCTCGCGCTGCGCGTGCTTGATGCAGTTTTCGAGCAACGGCTGCAAGATAAACGGCGGCACCATGCAATCGCGCACCTCAAAGTCGATATCGACCGAGACGCGCAGACGGCCGTCGCCATAACGAGCCTGCATAAGATTGATATAGCGAGTGCCCTGTTCCACCTCGTGCTCGAGCGTGGTGAGCGTATCGGAATCAGAAAGCGTCTGACGATAGTAGTTGGAGAAGTCGATCAGCAGCGACCTGGCCTTGTCCGGCTCGGTACGTACGAGTGACACGATGGTGCTGATGGTGTTAAACAGAAAATGAGGATCGACCTGCGATTGCAAGGCGCGCAGCTCCACGCGGGCCGTAAGCTCGTCCTGGCGCTCAAGCTCAAAGCTCGCAAGCTGCGTGGAAATGAGGTCGGCAAAGCCCGAGGCAAGCGCCGTCTGGCGCATATCGATGCTGCTCAGACGGGGATAATACAGCTCGAGCGTGCCCACGCAATGCCCGCGCACGGTAAGCGGTGCGACAATACCGGCGCGCAGGCGCGGAAAGTAGCCACCCGTCTCGGTCGAGGCATCGCGCGAGAACACGCTTTGCTCACCGCTGTTGATCACGTTGAGCGTAGTCCGCAGTACCACCGGGGTGCCCGCGGGGCATTTTGCCGAGTCCTCGCCCCGGCTCGCCAACACCTGCCTGCCGTCGGTAAAGCAGATGGCAGAGGCGATAGTTTCGGACAGGATGATCTTAGAGGCGCCCAGAGCAGCTTCGGGCGTAAGGCCGCGCGACGTGTAGGCGAATATTTTTGATGCGATGGCGAGCGTGCGGTCGGTTGCGCTCGATGTGAGGTCGTCGGGAACGACAAAGACGTACGAGAAGAAGAAGCACAGCATGACCAAGCCGGCAATGACGACAACGGCCGGAACGGGATTGGGATTATCGGTTAGATCCCAGATGAGCAGCAGGATAAGCAGCGGAACGACAATACTGAGCAAGATGGCTTGAACCACATGCTGAGCGGTACGAAAGACCTTGGTAGAGTTGTAGCTCTTGCCCAGAATCAGCCTATTGAGATCCACCGTCATCTCCTTCTTACTGACGCACCCCATAGCAATAAAGAGGGCCGCAAGCGACCCTCTCCATTGCATTATGCAATCAAATACTGTGTTTTACATCAAGCCATCGATGAACGGTAGCTTAGGCGCTGTACTTGTTTGCCTCGCCGAAGGTGCCGGCCTCGACAATCCAGCCGTCCTTCATGATGACGTCCATGTTGTCGGTGTTGAGCACGTGGATGTCGGCGGCGACATCACCGTTGACGACCAGCAGGTCGGCGCACTTGCCGGCCTCGATGGAACCGGTCTCGTCCTCGATGTGGCACATCTTAGCACCGTTGAGGGTGGCGCAGGTGATGGTCTCGACCGGGGTGAAGCCGATCTTGTCGACGAACTCGTACATCTCCTCGATGGAGCAGGTGCCGTACGGGGTGACGAAGGAGAAGGAGTCGGAGCCGATCGTCATGACGACGCCGCGCTTCTTGGCCTCGCGCAGACAGTCGTAGTTGCGCTGCAGCTCCTTCTCGACCAGGGTGCCTTCGTACTTGTCGTGCAGTTCGGGGACGTAGACGGGCGGATAGGTGGCGTACCAGGTGGGCAGGAAGGCGATCGTCGGGGTGAAGAAGGTGCCCTGCTCGGCCATGAGGTCCATGGTGCGCTCATCGATATCGAAGCCGTGAATCAGCTGCTCGCAGCCAAAGCGAACGGAATCGTAAGCAGCGGCGTGGTTGTTGTAGCAGTGGCTCCACACGGGGATGCCGACCATCTTGGCCTCTTCGACCACGGCCTGAATCTCCTCGGAGCAGTAGTGCTGGTCGCGGCCGGAGTCCCAGCGCCAGATGCCGCCACCGGTAGCCCAGATCTTGATGGCATCGGGGTTCTCGCGCAGGCGACGACGGACGGCCTTGCGCAGGTCCCAAGGACCGTCGACCTGGTCGCCCCAGGGATGGGATTCCTTGTTGAGCTCCTGGGTGCAGTGGTGGGAGTCACCGTGGCCGGCAACGCGGCAGAAACCGAGGCCGGTGGCCAGAACGCGCGGGCCCTTAAAGACGCCCTTGTCGATGCAGTCACGGATCTGGATACCAAAGCGGCCGATTTCGCAGACGGTGGTGAGGCCGTGGGTAAGGCAGTCGTAGGCCTGCTTGACGGCGACGGCCTGCTTCTCGAGGAGCGGCTGCATGACCCAATCGGTGTCATCGTCGGTCAGGTTGCCCGAGAAGTGCAGGTGGGTGTCGATCAGGCCGGGAAGGACGGTCTTGCCGGCGGCATCGATAACCTCAACGCCCTCGGGAAGGTCCTGCATAGTGCCGGCGTACTCGATCTTGCCGTTGTCGTCGACGAGAACGAGGGAGTTCTCGACCGGCTCGGCACCGGTACCGTCGATGAGCTTGCCGCCAACGATTGCATACTTAGTGGACATGGTTCCTCCTTATGGATCCATATAGTGGGCGAGGCCGTGTTGGGTTAAGGCCTCACAAAGCTACCCAAGTGGTGCCGGGTTCGGTGCGCGGGAGAGAGGGCCCCGCGCACCCGATCCGCCCCGGCTAGGCGTTACTTTTTGCGGGAATTGGTGAAAGCCATGAGGGCCAGGCCAATAGCCAACCAGCCGATCACGATGCTCCACTCCACCATGTTGAGGGAGGCGGGAGAGAACGGAATCACGAGCAGGCCGATGATGATGGCACAGGCAGCGATAGCGAGGCCGATGCCAAACTTGCCGCCGGGCACCTCGTAGGGACGAGGCAGGTCGGGCTCGGTGAAGCGCATGCGCAGGCAGGCGAGGGCGACCATACCGCAGGAGAAGATGAAGGCGAGGGCCGACACGTTGGTCAGAGGGATGAGCATGTTCTTGCCTAGGAACGGACCGATGACGGTGATAACGCCCAGAACGACGCAGGCGAGCTTGGGAGCGCCGGACTTGGGGTCGACCTCGGCGAACTTCTCGGGCAGTTGGCCCTTGCGGCCCATGGCGAGCATGATGCGGCTCGTGGCGCCGTAGAAGGAGTTCATCGGGCCCATGGGTCCAAGCGTGGCGATGACGAGCATGGCCAGGTACAGGAGCATGTTGATACCCTTGAGGCAGGCAAGCGCGGGAACCGGGCTCTTAACAAACTCATGCCAGTCGAGGATGGTGCCGAACGAGTAGATGCAGACCATGTAGAAGCCGCCGGCGGCCAGCAGGGCCAGGGAGATGATCTTGCCGAACTTGTTCCAGTTGAGGCCCTCGGCTGCTTCCTCAGCCTGCTGAGGAATGGTGTCGAAACCGGCGTAGAAGAACGGGGTCAGAACCAGGACCGACACGATGCCGGCGAACAGGCTGGCGCCCTCGGTAGCGGCCTTGCCGCCGCCAGCGCCGGTGACCTGGGAGAACACGGGCATGGCATTGTCCGGCGAGCCGGTGAACAGCGAGACGCCCATGGCGAGCAGCATGCCGCAGAGCAGAGCCTTGGTCAGGAAGGCCTGGAGCTTGGCGGCCGAGCTGGCGCCGCGGAAGTTGAGGAAGATGACGTAGGCTGCGAAGCCGAGCGCGATCAGCGTCGGGAACAGGTAAACGTCGGCGCCCAGGATGGTGTAGAGCTTGACGGCGCGCAGCCACTCAAGACCGGGCAGGCTGCCGAACATCTCGGACACGAGGGTCGAAATGGCGATGGCCTCCCACGGGCACAGGATACCGTTGCCCAGGGCCAAAAGCCAACCGGTGATGTAGCTCAGCGTACGGCCAAAGCTACGGTCGACATACTCGACGATGCCGCCCGAGATGGGGATAGCAGCCGTGAGCTCACCGAAAACAGCTCCGACGGGCACGAGGAAGATTGCACCCAAGAGGAATGCGATCATAGCGGGAACGGGACCGCCGCCCACGACCATCCAGTCGCCGACCTGCAGAACCCAACCGGTGCCGATGATGGCACCGAAACCGATGGTGAAGAAGTTCCAGAGCGAAAGCGTTTTCTTCATACCGCCGTTGTCCTCGACTGCAACTTCTGCGTTCTTGTCCGCCATTGTTCCCCTCCTTTCCTTTTTGACGCCCCTTGACGTCACCCCTTGCGCGGTCTGTTTTGCCGCGCTCTTTTATTTCGTGGCTTTAAGATACGGCCTTGGCGCAGCAGCTCCGCTTGTAGCTCGACCGAAGGCAGAACTGCAAAACGAGCGGCGTCGTTTTTGGGACGAACGGCACGGTTTGCCGCTCATTGTTGCCGCCCGTCCGACGGGCGTACGCTCATCGGACGCATATAGAGATGTTTTTGAGGCCGTGTGTTTTGCGCCTTTCGTACCGTTTACCGAGCTTTTGACGCGCAGACCCATTTGTTGCACATCTTTTTTGTAGGATAGACAGGTTATACATGAGACAAGGCGGTACGAATGGCATACGGATACAACGACGGTGATCAACGGCGACAAAGCGTTCGCCTTGCTGGCCGTACCACGCCGACGCCCAGAAGTGCCACGAGCAGCAATCCACAACGCACTCAAGAACAACCCAGGCCTTCGTCTCGGCAGCAGGCAAGCAGAACGCGGCAGAGTGGCCGTCCGAGCACGGGCACAAGCGCGCAGCAAGATAGCCGCTTGGGCGCGCGCACTCGACAGCGTCAGGCCGAGGTTCCGCAACTACGCCGCAACGGCGCACGTCAGCCCGGCATCCATATCAACCGCTTCTTTTCGCATCCCCAAGGCGGACGCGACGGCAAGCCTTACCGCTCGACATCGCACGTGAATGCCCCCGCCCTGCCGGCTCGTCGACTTCGCCTCGCACTGTGCTCTATCCTCACCTGTCTGGCCTTTGTGCTTATGAGCTCCTGTGTGTCCCACGGCTCGGCCGGTCTCGGTCCCACCGCCGAGGACAAGCTGCTCAAGGCCCCCGTCGCGCCCGGTTATTCTTTCGCCTTTTCGACCCCGCGCTCGCAATGGCAAGCCGGCACGATGCCCCATATCTATCAGATCGACCCCGCGTGGTCGGAGCTGCCTTACGCCGGCGGCACCATCCGCCAAAATGCCTGCGGGCCTACGTGCCTCACCATGGTCTATATCTTTAAGACGGGACGCACCGATATGACCCCCGTCGATATGTGCGCGCTTTCCGAGGCGGGCAATTACGCCCCCACCGGTGCAACCGAATGGTCGTTTATGACGAGCGGCGCGTGGCAGTTGGGACTTAACGGAACGGAGCTCCATAACGATCGCGACTCGATGACTCAGGCGCTGCGTTCGGGAGCGCCCGTCATCGCCGCCGTTCGGCCGGGCACCTTTACCAACGTGGGCCACTACATTGTGCTTTACGGTATTGACGACGCCGACCAGATTGGCGTCTACGACCCCAACTCGGCCAGCCGCAGCGCCCGCCGCTGGGGCGTCGTAGAGGTCCTTAACGAAGTCGAAGCCATGTGGGCATACTACTAGTCATTGGGGACAGACTTAAATGAGTGGTCTCTGGCTGCCCGGAACTGCTGGCACGGAAAATGCATCCCGCTTTGAAGTTCGATAGCGGGATGCACTTTCCGCGCACGGCCTGTTTGGGAAACTACGTTCCACTTTCCGGCAACATTCCGGGATGCATTTTCCGGTTGAGGCCCTCAAGGGAAACCATGTCCCATGTTGGACGCTCATTCTGGGATGCGCTTTCCGCAGTTGATTGATGCGGGCTTTAAGGACTGTTCCAAGCTGCCGGCAGAGACGATATGAGCAGGACATAAAAACATTGAGAGCCCCTGCTGCATGAAAGACCGCGGATTAGGCCGACAATGGTGAGTGTCTAATCCAACCGTGGCGGCCACGCCGCATTCATGGAAGGGGCTCCCATGC
>DBGBLM010000049.1:0-2702 GCA_048448865.1 Collinsella sp. | reverse complement strand
GATATTGTGCTTCGACCATCGACCCGTTTAATGTTTTGATCGCCCAAGGCATCATTGGCATCGAGGGTAATCCGCAACTGTGGCTGCGCGCCGTTTCTTGGGTCATCTTCACTGCCGTCGGTATCGCATGGGCCATGCGCTACGCCATGCGCGTCAAGAAAAACCCCGAGTCGTCCATTGTGTACGAGGACGATAAGCTCAAGCGTATTGAATTTTCCGTGACCGATGCCTCCATCGAGGAAGAGTTCACTATCCGTCAGAAGCTCGTGCTTATCGATTTTGCTTGCGGTATGGGCATTATCGTCTGGGGTCTTGTTACCCAGGGCTGGTACATGAATCAGATTTCCGCCGTGTTCCTTGGCATGGGCTTGCTTGCCGGTATCCTGGGCGGACTTGACCAGCAGACGATCGCAGAGGAGTTCGTTAAGGGTCTCGCCGACTTTGCGTACGCTGCCGTCGTTATCGGTATCGCTCGCGGTATTCTGGTCATCGCCGAGGGCGGCATGATCATCGACACCATCCTCCAGGCGCTCGCTACCGCGCTCGCCGGTGCACCCGCCGCCGTCTACACCACGTTTATGTATGTCGTCCTTGGTCTGCTCTCTTTGCTGGTTCCCTCGAGTTCTGGCCTGGCGGCGCTCACCATGCCCGTTATGGGCCCCCTGACCGAGCTCATGGGCCTCAATCCCGAGGCGGCCGTCACCGCGCTCCAGTTTGCCAACCAGACCATCAACACCATCAGCCCCGTGGCGGGCATGACGGTCGCCGGTCTTGCCGTGGCTAGGATTTCGTTTGGCCAATGGTGGAAGACCATTTGGAAGTTCTTCATTTTCATGGTCGTCTTTGGCCTGATCGTAACGGCAATCTCTGGCATGCTTCCGGTGTAGGTGGTTGTGATGTCTGATCGTTTGACGGTCCTGACGTCTAAGAGCGTCTTTACCGGTACGGGGGACCTGCCGCTTGAAGGTTTCGTAGCGGTCCGTGGCAATCGAATTGAGGCTGTTGGCACCAAGTGTGAGGTAGCTTCGTATTTGACCCAGGCGGACGAGGTAGTTGACCTGGGCGACCGCACCGTCATGCCTGGCCTGATCGATGTACATACCTTCTATACAGGCTGGGCGCTGCGGACGTTGGGGTCTGATCTGTCCGGCATCGCTGATGCCAAAGAGGCCGTGTCGCTCTTGCGTGCATGGAAAGAAGATCATCCGGATTGCGTGGCGGCTTTTGGCCACAACCTACCCGAAACGTTGGCATCGGATGCCGAGAACGCAAATACAGCAGCTGTGTTTGACGATTGTTTTGGCGATATCCCCGTCGTCTGCTTTACATCGGGTGCGGAGACCTGCGTTCTCAATGCTGCCGCCAGTGCGCGATACGGCTTTACACCCCAGGCGTGCTATGCCGAGAAGATCTGGCGCATGATGAGCGATTTCCTCGCGCTGCCCGAGGTGCGTGCCGGGTATTCGGACTACATGAGCATGCTTAACGAGCGCGGCGTTACCGCCATCAAGGAGATGGCGTTTGATGACTACTACGGCTTTGCCGACGAAATGGCTCGCCGTGAGGAATCTGGTGAGCTGACGGTTCGCGTCTCTATGATGTCGCAGCCGGTGGGTGCCGGTGCAAATCTGGCATATGCCCGCGAGGCACGAGAGCGCTTCCGGGGACCGTTCGTTCGTTTTTCTGGCTTCAACCGTATGACCGATCGCGGCGTATGGGCGGGGCTTGCCGAGATGATAGACCCCTATGAGGACTCGGCCGATGCGGGCGCTGCCGGCAAGACGGTCGTCGAGGAGCCAGAGTGGGATCTGATTGAGAGCGAGCTGCGTGCAATTGATGCTGAGGGCTTCCGATACTCCTTGCATTGCCAGGGCGATGGCGCCGTTCGCCGCACTGTGGCGCTCTATGCCTCGCTGCCTCGAGACGAGCATGGACGGATGCTTCGCCGCCATGCGATTACCGATCTCGAGAACTCTGACCCGACCGATCTTGTCGAGTTTGGCAAGTTAGGTGGAATTTGCGAGGTCTATCCGCAGATTCTGACGCTGGACCGGCGCGAGGATTGCCTGTCGATGATGCGTCGACAAATTGGCGAGACGCGACTTTTGCACAGCTGGAATCGCCGCGGCATGGAAGATTCCGGATGCACAGTGTGCTGTGGAACGGATTTGCCACTGCTGATTCCGAGCCTGGGCGAGTCAATCTACAGCGCGTGCGGTGGATTCTTCGCCGACGGACTGCCCGTGAATGAGGTCAACACGCTGACGCTTGTCGAGCTCTTGCGCGCTTGGACTGCCGGGGGCGCGTACGATCTGATTCGCGAAGACGAGCTGGGTACGCTTGAGGTTGGCAAGCTTGCCGATATCTGCGTGCTCGATCGGGATGTGTTCGACCTCGATTATCGCGACGCACGCGATCTTGCGGTTGATATGACGATGTCGGACGGACGAATCGTGTTCGATCGAAATAAGGAGGCATAAGATGCCTGAATCCAAACCGACGCTGCGCCGCGAGCAGATTGCGGGCATGAATATCCACTACATCATGTGGTCGCTCGATTACTTCCTTGATGTGCAGCAGCGTTTGGGCTTTGAGTCCATTGAGCTGTGGTGTGCGGAGCCGCATGTGACACTCGACCACACGGGCTACTTTGAGGCTGAGGTCCTGGCAAAAAAGGCTGCAGACCGTGGGCTTAGGTATCG
>DBGBLM010000048.1:0-2690 GCA_048448865.1 Collinsella sp. | reverse complement strand
TACTCGCCGCCGAGGATGGCGAGCACGCGCAGCAGGTCGCCCATCGCCTCCGGGATCCGCCCCAATGCGCGGGGGTTGTCAGCCGAGGCTGCCCTCCGGTAGAGAGACCTCAGGAACTCCCTCGCGTCTTGCTGGAAGGCGCCCGCGCTTCCCAGCAAGGAGAAGTCGACCGACCTTCCTGTGAACGCCTCCCCCTTGGGGATGTAGATCCACACCTCCGCCTTGTCGCTGGCCACATCGTCGGCGTTGCCGTCGAACATTAGCCTGCGCAGGCCGGCGATCTTGCCCTCGAGATGCTCGTCGAAGGCGCTGGCGAGGGCGGGGGTCCGCCTCGTCATCCTGAATGCCGCGCACATCCTCGCGTCCTCGGCTGCCAAGTGCTCCTTGAAGTCGCGACGGAATCTGTGGAGGGGCAAGATCGGCCCCCTCGGAGAGTCTGGTGCCAGGTATTTGCCGGCAAAGAAGGCGTCGCATGCGCCGAGGAGCTCCTCGAAGCTGACGCCCCCCGGCAGCTCCGGCACCGCCAACTGGGAGTCGCCTGCGGCAAGAAGGCCGGCGGGGACGAAGCTCCTGTCGACCTTGACAGCCTTCTCGTCGTAGCAGGCCCGCTCTTCAGCGCTGAGATCCAAGAAGTCGTAGACGGCGGTGCGGTTCTGAGTCACGGCGTACGTGTAGGGCAGCATCTCCCTGGCGAGTATCTCGTGCAGCCTGCGGTAGCTGTCGCAGCCGGAGTGGGGCCTTATCGCCTTGTACTTGCGGAACTCCGAGACAGGAAGCCTGGAGTACCCGAAGATGTACGTGGTCAGGCGCTCGTAGCTGAAGTGGAGATAGCAGCGCCCGGGCAACCCCGAGGCGTATTGCTCCACCATGTCGCGCACGTACGCCGCGAACGCCTCCTCGCCCACCTCCTCGACAACCGCGTTGTCGAGCCACATCAAAAAGGAGTCATGGAAGCTCCCGTGGTACTTCTCCTCGAACTCCCTGCAGACAGCTGCGAGGGGCTCCCGGCGCTCGATGGCCTCGACGGCGCGGTCCCTGATCTGAACCGGGAAGCGATAGCGCAGGTAGAAGCGCCTCCTGTACGCGTCGTGATAGATACGGGGCAAGGGGTTGGTCGTCATGTGATTGAGACAGTAAACCGACCCCGTTATCTCCCTGTAGAGCCTCTTCATGTCGCGCCTCACCCAGGCCGCCTCGTCCTCGTGCATGGAGACGAGCACGTCGAAGAAGTAGTCGCCCAGCTCCTCTTCCGAGAACATGGCGGTCAGCGCGACCGCGCAAAAGGTCGGAAAGGATTGCGGACTCATCGACTCCCTCAGGTCGCTGCAGAGAGACAGCAGCGAGCG
The DNA here is from genome assembly GCA_048448865.1 of Collinsella sp. Classification (GTDB taxonomy): domain Bacteria; phylum Actinomycetota; class Coriobacteriia; order Coriobacteriales; family Coriobacteriaceae; genus Collinsella. The sequence goes on along the minus strand of DBGBLM010000048.1, from coordinate 1,344 downwards.
CGACTCGATGCAAGCGGCCAAGGAGGCGAGGTCGCATGCCGTGGCTGCTCTGGCGACATGGGTGCGAAGGTTGTTGCGCTTCCCGCTCCTGACGCTTTCCCTGATGTGCTCGAGCGCCTCCTCAGGTTGTCTGATCATCGGCGTGCCTTTGCTCCTTGGCGGCCTCGAGCCTCTTCCAGTTCTCGACGGCGGTCACCCTGTCCTGCCTGTTCTTGTAGGGCTCGGCAGACCCCATGCTCTTCCAGCCCATGATGTCCAGGATCTGGTTGTCGGTAAGGGAGGCGGGGTCTAGGGCCTGCTGCCTGAGGAGCTCCTCCATCTTCGTGCTCCTGCCGGAGTGGGTGCGCACCTTGGCGGGGTCAAGGCCGGCGTGCTTGGCGGCGCGCTTGATGATCTCGAGCGCGTTGTGGTAGGCCATCGGCTTGCCGAAGCTGCCCTCGCGCTCGCGCAGGTTCAGGAAGATCTCGGTCGGTATGAGCACTCCGGAATCGATCAGCTTCCCCTCGACGGCGCTGCGCTCGTTGTAGAGGTACTCCTCCAGCAGGCGCCGCGAGCGCTCCGACAAGACGCAGACGCGCCCCTCGCCCTCGCGCCTGCCCTTGCTGCGGAACAGCTTCAATGTGCCCTCGTCGGCGCGGTAGAGGTCGATCTGGGCGGAGAGGATCTCGTCGATGCGAAGGCCGTCGAGCGAGAGGGAGAAGACCGCCTTGTCGCGGTAGGTGCGGAAGTTGCTGAGGATGGCGTCGACCTGCTCGTCCGTGTACCACTTCTCGTAGTCCACAGGCGGCTTGCCGCTGGCGAAGGACGTCTCGGCGACATAGCGCGGCGACGTGGTCACGATTCCCTGGCCGTAGAGGAAGGAGTGCGGGTTCTCCCCGCTTCGCTCCTCTGCGACCTCCATCTTGGTTTCTCTGCCCTGCGAGCGCAGGAAGGTGTAGAAGCTGGCCACGACCGTGTAGTAGCCCCTGACGGTGAAGCCGGACCTCTTTCCCTCCACTGCGCCGACGAACGGGATGACGTTTCCGAACTGCAGGAAGCGCAAGAAGCTGGCGAGGTGCTTGGCGGTCGCGTCGGCGTAGCCGATGTGCCAGCAGTCCTGCAGGTAGTTGAGGTACTTGCACAGCTTGTAGGCGTACTGCCTCGCCGTCTGGGGCGAGCCCATGCTCATCTTGTGGAGGAACTTGTTCGCCCAGAAGGGGTAGGCGTCCGGATGGTTGATGATCCAGCCGTCCATCGTGTCCCCGTCTGCTCTCGGGTAGAGGCATCTCTCAACGGCAAACATTTCTCACCTGACCAAACATCAATTCATCGGACAACGCTTAGTCTAACGGAATAATAAGCTCT
>DBGBLM010000047.1:0-23089 GCA_048448865.1 Collinsella sp. | reverse complement strand
CCCGCCGGTTCGACCGGCGCGCCACGGGTCAAGATGCACTAGGCCTGGACGAAGTCCGGGCCCGCGCCTTTAGACGCGAGCCCGGGGCCCGTGGGTTATACCCTAAGAGCAAACCACCCTTTTTAAGGGTGGTTCTGATTTTTTAAAAAAGATTGTATCCCTTGGCTAACTTAGGGCATAATGCAAAAAGTGCGACAAGGCTAACTTATGAACCTGCACGTCGCTGCAGCGTGTAAGCCGCGTTGCCAAGCATTCAACCCGTTTCCAAGTGAGAGGGAGACAACATGAGCGATATTTTGGATGTCTACGGTCGTGAGGTGCTCGACAGCCGCGGCAATCCCACCGTCGAGGTCGAGGTCGTGCTCGAGGACGGCAGCTTTGGCCGCGCAATGGTGCCTTCGGGTGCTTCGACCGGCGCCTTTGAGGCCTGCGAGCTGCGCGATGGTGACAAGGGCCGCTACTTGGGTAAGGGCGTTTCGCAGGCCGTCGAGCACGTCAACAACGAGTGCGCTAACGCCGTCGTGGGCCTCGATGCCTTCGACCAGCGCGCCGTCGATGCCGCGCTGATTGCCGCGGACGGTACCCCCAACAAGACCAAGCTCGGTGCCAACGCCATCCTGGGCGTGTCGCTGGCCGTTGCCCGCGCCGCTGCCGAGTCGTCGGGCCTGTCGCTGTACCAGTACCTGGGCGGCGTCAACGCTCATCTGCTGCCCACACCTATGATGAATATCCTCAACGGCGGCGTGCATGCCGACAACAACGTCGACTTCCAGGAGTTCATGATCATGCCGGTGGGCGCCCCGAGCTTTGCCGAGGGCCTGCGTTGGTGCGCCGAGGTCTACCACACCCTCAAGGGCGTGCTGCACGAGGCCGGCCTGGGCGGCGGCGTGGGCGACGAGGGCGGCTTTGCCCCCAACCTTAAGACCAATACCGAGCCGTTCGAGTACATCACCAAGGCCGTGGAGAAGGCTGGCTTTAAGCCCGGCGTCGACTTCATGTACGCCATGGACCCGGCCTCGACCGAGTTCTACAACGTCGAGACCGGCATGTACGAGCTCAAGGGCGAGGGTGTGGAGTACACGAGCGCCCAGATGGTCGATTACTGGGAGAAGCTCGTCGACGCCTATCCCATCATCTCCATCGAGGACGGTATGGCCGAGGAGGACTGGGACGGCTGGGTCGAGCTTACCCGCCGCATTGGCAACAAGGTGCAGCTGGTGGGCGACGACCTGTTCGTCACCAACACCGAGCGCCTCAAGAAGGGCATCGAGCTGGGTGCCGCCAACGCGATCCTGGTCAAGGTCAACCAGATCGGCACGCTCACCGAGTCGCTCGAGGCCATCGAGACCGCCAAGGAGGCCGGTTACGCTTGCATCGTGAGCCACCGCTCCGGCGAGACCGAGGACTCCACGATCGCCGACCTGGTTGTGGGCGTCAACGCCGGCCAGATCAAGTCGGGCGCCCCGTGCCGCAGCGACCGTATCGCCAAGTACAACCAGCTCATCCGCATCGAGGACGAGCTCGAGGGCAGCGCGCGCTACGCCGGCAAGGCCGCGTTCTACAACATTCGCTAAACAAGTGGTGCGCGCGGGGAGCGGGGTTGACTCGGCTCCGTTCCACTTCTGATGGCCGCCATTGGGCGCTGGGCCATATGGCTCAGCGCCTTTTTTATGTCGAGCAAAGGCTGGCGAAGGCGGTGCGGGCGCTCGTGCTATAACTAGAATACTTAGCGCAAACAAACCTCAACCGCACAAGGCGCACATGGATCAGATTTACGACAACAGGTACTATTCCGCCGGTTCGCGTGAGCCGTCACCTCGCCGTGCGCGCACGGTGCAGCTCGGCGGGTCCGATTACGCCGGTGCCGACTGCTCCACGCAGCGACCGACAAGTGCCTCACACTCCCGTGCTCAAGTGAATACGTCGACGGACCGCCCGCTACGTTCGGTGCGCCCGGCGCACTCGGAGCATGCTCAGCGTTCCTCGGCTCAAACGCATGAAAAGCCGAGTAGGCCCTCGAACCGTCTTTCGGGCTCGGACTTCATGCATTACGCCAACGATAACGCGGTGGTCAAGGCAATCTACGACTTTACCCACGGTCCCCAGCGGGGGCTGTTTGTTGGCATTGTCGTCGCCCTGGCGCTTGTGAGCCTGTATTTCCCCGTGCGCGACCTGTATGTGGCAAAACGCTCGAGCGACATCTTGGCCAAGCAGGTCGAGATTCGCGAGCAATATAAAGACGACCTGCAAAAAAGCGTCGACAAGCTGCTCTCGGAGGAGGGTATCAAGGACGCGGCATCCGAGGACCTGGGCCTGGTGATGCCCGGCGAGAAGAGGATTGAAGTGCAGGGCCTGGACGACGATTCGGATGCCTCGTCGAGCAAAAAGTCCTCAAACGCCAAGAAGGCCAGCGAAGTGGCCAAGGAAATCGAAGAAGTCGGTAAGGACGCGCCGTGGTACATCCAAGCGCTCGACATGCTGTTTGGGTTTAACGGCGTCGAGGGTCAGACGGTCGTGTCCAACGGCAAATAGCGCCCGGAGGGGAGCTCGCAATGACAAATTGCAAACGCTATAAGGTGGCCGCGATCGACCTGGGAACGGTGTCGTCGCGACTGGTGTTGGCCCAGGTCGAGGGCGGGGCAATCGTGGAATCGTCCAAGCATACCGAGATTACCGATCTGGGTGAGGGCGTGGACGCGACGGGCCGCTTTTGCGAGGCGGCCGTTGAGCGCGTGCTCGCTGCGTGCCGCATGTTTGTGGACGAGGCTCGTGCCTTTGGGGCCGCGTGCATCTGCACCGCCTGCACGAGCGCCGCGCGTGATGCGTCCAACGCAGCACTGCTGCTGGACGGCCTGCGCGATCTGGGGCTTGAGCCACAGGTGATTCCGGGCGAGGTCGAGGCACGCCTGACGTTTTTTGGCGTGGCGCACGACTTTGCCGGCGAGCGCATCATTGTTGCCGATTCGGGCGGCGGATCCACGGAGCTCGCGACGGGCGTCTATGCGCCGGAGCGTGGCGTCTTTGCGCTAGAAGGGACGCGCTCGCTGGACATTGGCTGCCGCCGCGTGACGGAGCGGTTTTTCTCGACGCTGCCACCCGCACGCGGCGAGCTTGCTGCCGCTGCCGCGTGGGCAGGCGAGCAGTTCGCCGCCTATTTTGAAGGCCTGCCCAGCGACTTTGAGCGCGCCGAGCGTCTGGTCGCGGTGGGTGGCACGGTGACTACGCTGGTGGCTCTGGTCCACGAGCTGGAACCGTACGATTCGAGCTTTGTTCACCTGCGCGAGCTTTCGATGGAGCAGATCTCGGCCGCCATCGATCGTATGTCTACGCTGGATGTGGAAGGTATCGCCGCGCTACCGGGTGTACAGCCCAAACGCGCGGGCGTGATTCTGGCCGGCGCCGTGGTGATTCGCGAGCTCATGCGAGCCGGCGGCTACGACATGCTCACCGTAAGCGAGAACAGCCTCCTCGCCGGCATGGCCGCCACCATCAACGAGACCCTCGACGGCGCGACCCCCACCATCGGCTGGACCCCCAGCCTCAGCGCCCTCTAAATAAGTTGCGGTGAAATACGGACTAAAATCGCCCTTTCGGGCACCAAACAGTCCCTATTCCACCGCAACTCAACAGCCGGCACCTGGGGACAGTCCTTGCGGGGCGTCCCCACAGCGCCTATGCCAGCTTGTCGATCTGCCCAATCTCCCAAAGCGGAATATTGACGAGCATGCCCTCGTCTCTATATGCCGCCAGGGAGCTCCTCACGCAACGCTCGAGCTTGAATTTTTCGCAGGCTATTTTCAGACTCTTCGCTTTAAGGTTCTCTGCCGCCTTGACCTCAAGCGGAAGCACGGTTCCCGCATGGTCGATGGCAAAGTCGGTTTCGGCATTGCCAGAGGTAGAGGACCAATACGCGGGAGTTTTGTCCTGGAGCAAAAGCTCCTGCGCGACGTATTGTTCGGTCAGCGAACCTTTGAACTCGGTAAAAACAGCGGATCCGTTAAGAACGATGGCCGGAGAGAGACCGGAGAGCGCTCCGAGGATGCCGGTGTCGATGCAGAACAGTTTGAAGCCCGAGAGGTCTTCGTAGCTCGAGAGCGGCGCCTATAGAGCGGAAACACGTGGCACCTTATGAACGATTCCGTAGTCCGTGAGCCACTGGAGGCTTTCCTCGAAATCGCGTGCGCGCGCTCCGGGGCGAAGGGCGCCATAGACAAACTTCTTGTTCTCTTTGGCAAGCTGGCCGGGAAGGGATTTCCAAACCAACCTCATGCGCTCGATGATGCGGGCGGGTGCATGTTTGCCAAAATCGGATTCGTAAGCCTCGATGATTTGCTGCTGAAGCCTTCGGGCTTCGATGAAGTCGCGTGTCTCGGCGAAAGCGGAGACAACTTCGGGCATACCGCCGACAACAAGGTATTCCTTGAGCAAGTGCTCGAGCTTTTCGGTAACGTTTGCTAGAAGGTTCATGTCTGCGGCAAGGATGGCGTCGGCGAGCGGGTCGCCGTTGACGGCACGAACGAACTCGGCGAACCCCATGGGACGCATGGTGAGCTGGTCGATTTTGCCGACGGGAAATGACTCGTTTTCGCGTCGGAGCGCGAGGCCCATATAGGAACCGGCTGCTACGATGTGGTATTCGGGTGCAAGCTCGTTGAAGTACTTGAGCGAGGTGATCCCGCGCGGGGCCTCTTGGATCTCGTCGAAGATGATGAGCGTGTCTGCTGGCGTTACAGTTTGGCCACGTAGGAGTTCTATCTGGGAGATGATGCGCTTGGGGTCGAGGTCCCCATCGAACAGCGAGCGTGTGCTCGGCTCGAGCATAAAGTCAAAACGAATGACGTTTCGATACTGCTGGCTTGCGAATTCGTTAAGAAGCCAAGTCTTTCCTGTCTGGCGGGCTCCCTTAAGCAAGAGAGGTTTGCGATTCGCCCTTGATTTCCAAGCGATAAGTTCACTCATAAGCTGTCGCTGCATATTGCCTCCCAACCCTCTCGGCTAGTATAAGGCCATTTGGGCGTTTCCATCGAAAAATGTGCGAGACAACCATGTTTTTCCATCGGAAAATGTGGGAGACAACCACGTTTTTCCATCGGAAAATGTGGGAACACCAACCTAAGTCGCGGTGGAATAGTTCCTAAATGGGCTGGTAAACTGCCAAAACAGGAACTATTCCACCGCAACTTAGAGCCCCGCCGGCGTGTAAAAGAAACGAGCCCGCATCCCTTGGGGACACGGGCTCGAAAGCTCCATATGGTAGGGGCGGTGGGACGTCCGCGCATTTGCTGCGCAAATACGCACCGGCTTCGGCCGCCTGTCGGCGCCCTCGCCGGCTCGCTTCGGACGCTGCGCGTCCGCTTAACGCTCGCCCCCTCGCGGGTTCGAGTCCCACCGGCATCTAAAAGAAGCGAGCCCGCATCCCTGAGGAACACGGGCTCGAAAGCTCCATATGGTAGGGGCGGTGGGACTCGAACCCACAATCCTTGCGGCGAGAGATTTTAAGTCTCCTGCGTATGCCAATTCCGCCACGCCCCCGTAAGACTAGAAGTCTAGCACAAGCCGTCCGTTACGCGTTGACGGCCATCGAGTGTTGGCCCGACTTCTCCAGGAACTCTTGGAACTTTGCCTCGTCGCCCTTGTTTTGATACTGCAGGGCCAGCAGGTACTCCAGTCGGCAGCGCTTGACCGGGTCGTCGCCGACATCCTCGAGCATGCGCTCCAGCTCGGGAATGTCGTTGTGGCGCTTGAGGATCATCGTGTCGTACATCAGCTGGCATTCGTGTGCGACTGCCTCGGCCTGACCGCCCTCAAAGCCCTTGATCTCGTGCAGCAACTCCTTGGCCTTTTTGCGGTCCTCCTGGCCAACGTAGTAGTTAAAAGCTTTGATCACCAGGTCGACGCGCTGCATCTTGGGCAGGTTGAGTCCCAGTAGCAGGTCGAACATCTCGTCGGCGCGCTTATGGTCCTCGCGCAGCAGATAGGAGTTCAGGCGCAGGTAGTCGCGGTTGTAGCGCGGGTACAGCATGCTGGTGAGTTTGCCGTCGAGCAAACGATCGAACTCGTCCCACTGCTTGGCGGCCATCAATTGCTGCAGGCGTTTAAACGTGGTGCGTTTTTTGACGCTAAAGAACACCGACACGGCGATGCAGATGATAACGACGGCGGTCCAGAGTGTGCGGGAATCGGGCATATTAGGGTCCTTAGTCGCTCATAAAGCGAGCGGTATGACAACACGTACTAGATGTATTATACGCAGCGCGCAAGCAAACTGGCATAAAAGCTCATCGAGGCCGAGTGCCATCGATCGCTGCGGTACACTTACCTAAAGTAAACCATGAAGGGAGACATTACCTATGAAGAAGATCGTTTTGGCTTGCGGTGCTGGCGCTGCTACTTCCACGCTCGTTGCCCAGAAGGTCGCTACTCTGCTCGACGCCAACGGTTACGCCGACAAGTACGAGATCGTGCAGTGCGCCATCTCCGAGGCCAAGGACTACTGCGACGAGGGCGCCGACCTGCTGATCGCCACCACCGTTGCCCCCGAAGGCCTCACCTGCCCGTACGTGAGCGGCGTGCCCTTCATGACCGGCATGAACCGCGTCGCTGCCGAGAAGGCCGTTCTCGACGTCATGGCTCAGTAGGCACTGCCTGTATGAGTGAGCAGAACGTCAACCCGGTCGAGCTCTTTGGCATGCGCGTTGCCCATGTGGGCATTAACGCCGCCGACCCGGCAGACGCCCTGGAGATCGCGGAGCTGTTCTCGACGATGATGGGCCTGCCTGTTATCGAGACCCCGGTTTCGTACTTCAACGATTCGCTGGTCGAGGTCATGAAGCAGAACGGTCGTGGCACCAAAGGCCACATCGGCTTTGCCGTTAACGACATCGATGCAGCTGAGAAGTGGTTTGCCGAGCGCGGGCTCGAGGTCAACGAGGAGTCGCGCGCGCTGCTACCCGACGGTGGTACCAAGCTCGTGTACTTTAAGCGCGAGTTCGCCGGCTTCGCCGTGCACCTGTGCCGCGAGTAGCGCACAAGCTGTCATAGCTAGCAAAAAGGGATAGGGCTGCGTGGCCCTATCCCTTTATTTATGCCGAGGGGCTTCCTACCGCGGCAGGCGAATCGTAAAGCGGCTGCCGACGCCCTCGACCGAGGTCACGCCGATGACGCCGCCGTGGCTATCGACGATCCACTTGGCGATGGCGAGCCCCAGGCCCGAGCCCTGCGCTCCGGCATCGCGCGCGTTGTCGGCGCGGTAGAACCGCTCGAACGCGTGAGCTGCGGATTCCTGGTTCATGCCGATGCCCTCGTCCTCAACGCTTATGTCGATCGTGCCCGCGCCCGCATCCGGCGCTACGCCAAACGAGATGGGCGTGCCCGCGTCCGAATACTTGGCGGCGTTTTGCACGATCACGCGCAGAGCCTGCTTCACGAGCGCGACATCGACGGACGCGTCGCAGCGCGGGTCGCTGATAAGCGCAGCGTCAAAGGCCAGCCGATACGTGTGCCCGGCATCGATCATCTGCGATTCTTCGCAAACCTCGCCGACCAGTGCAGCCAGGTTGGTATGCGCACGCCGCAGGACCGTGCGCCCGGCATCGCCGCGCGCCAAAAACAGCAGCTGCTCCACGAGCTCCTGCATGTGCTCGCTTTCGGCCTTGAGGGACGCGATGGATTCCGCCAGCACGTCCGGGTCGTCTTTGCCCCAGCGGTCGAGCATGTTCACGTAGCCCTGAATCACCGCGATGGGCGTGCGCAGCTCGTGGCTTGCATCGTTGACAAAGCGCATCTGCTGCAGCTTGGCCTCTTGCATCTGGCGCAGCAGGCGGTTGAGTGCGACCTCGATGCTTGCCAGGTCGGCGTCGCCGGTGGTGACGCTCGGCGAGTCGACGCTCGCGCGCTCGATGGCTTGCTCCAGCGTTTCCATCTTGCCGCCGGAGAGCTGCATGCGGCCGAGCTCGTCCACGCGCAGGGCCAGGTCGTTGAGCGGCGCCATGGTGCGGCGCACACGGCGAGCGCCGCCGAGCATATCGAGCATGCTGATGACCTGCCAACCTACAACAACGATATAGAGGGGCCAAAGTGCGATGAGGTCCTGCGCGAGGGGGAAGGTCTTGGTGGTACGCGCAAGCTCGACGGTATAGGTGAGCGTTGTCAGGTCCCAGCCGCGCGCGGGCTTCAGCGACATGCCGCGAACGGTGGCGCCGGGGATCCATCCTGCGGTAAACGCGCCGTTGGGCAGCGTCTGGTTGTATCCATAGACAAGGATCGCCGCCACAATCACTACTAGCAGCAGGTCGAGCCAAACGTAGCTTATCAGGCGGCGCCACATATAGCTCCAGTTGATGGCGCGGGCGATGGAGGTGACGCGTTTGGCCTCGGCGTTACGCGCGGCAGACATAGCCCACCCCGCGCACGGTCTGGATGATGCGGGCGCCGCCGGCGTCCTCGATCTTGGCGCGTAGATGCGCGATGTGCACGTCGACGTTGTTGGTGTCGCCCATGTATTCGTAGCCCAGCGCTTCGTGCGCGATGCGTTCGCGCGTGAGCACGGTCTCGGCATGCGCCATAAGCAGGGCGAGGACATCGAACTCGCGGGCCGTGAGCGCGATGGGCGAGCCGCCGACCGTGACTTCGCGGCGGTCGGGGTCGAGCGCAACCGAGCCCACGGCGAGCGTGGCGGGGGAGAGCGAGGCGGAAACCTGGGTCGAGTCACTGACCGGGGGCATCGCAGTGGCGCCGACACCCGTGCCGCCTGCCGCGCCCGTCCCGATGCCGCCAACGCCCGAAGCCGCCCGCACGGCCTCCGAGCGCTTCAGCGCAACGCGGATCCGTGCGAACAGCTCCTCAATGGCAAACGGCTTGGTTAGGTAATCGTCAGCACCGGCATCGAGCCCGGCCACCTTGTCCATCACGGCATCTCGCGCGGTGACCATAATCACCGGCACATCCTTGTGCTTGCGTACGCGCCGCAGGACCTCCATGCCGTTGAGCTGCGGCAACAGCACGTCGAGCAGAATCAGATCGTAGTCGCGCTCCAGCGCCAGGTCCACGGCGGTGCGGCCGTCGGCGGCGTGCTCCACCTGGTAGCCCTCGTGCTCCAGCTCGAGCGTCACAAAGCGGGCGATTTTCTCCTCGTCCTCTACGATCAGGATTCGTGCCATACGTGCCCCCGTCTGCGATTACTTGTCGTCGTTGAGATTTTGCTTGATGTCGTCCGCGGCATCGGCAGCGTGATTCATAAGGTTGTTGATGCTGCCGGGCACGTCGCCGTCGCTATCGATGCGGTAACGCATGCCAAAGAACAGGCCAATCAGCATCAGCCATATCGTGGCGCCCCAGGCAAACAGCGCGACGATGGGGATCAGGATGGGGATGTTGAGGATGATCGCATCGCGCCGCGTGGCGATAAACTTGGTGTCCAGACTCAGGCGGAAGAGCTTTTTGAGGTACTCCCACACGCCGTCCATCTTCTTGGAGAAGTCGGTCTTTTCGCTCGACTTCTCGTAGGCGGCCTGCGCGGCGACCATCTCGGCCGAGGGTTCATCGACCGGCTCGGACTCGGTGGCGGCATGCGCCGACGTGGTCTGCGTCTTGGCCTGCGACTCGAGCCAAATGATGGCATCCAAAACGTTGCCGTCGGCAGCGTCGAGCGCGGCCTTGGCATCGGTGTAGCTCACGTTGCACTTGGTGCGGATGGTTTCAACTTTTTCGAGGTCGTCCATGACCTGTCCTTTCGTTCGATGGGCGCGACGCCGGGCGATCTGCCCGGGCGCGAGCGTTGCGTTCGGCGGCCTGCGTTGCGCGGCGCCGCCCCGCCCCTTGTTCGAACTCTATAGTGCAGGTTATAGATTAAGCGATTCTTGAGCCAAGATTAATGTTGGATGAGTTTTTGGGTAGCGGTGGGAAAAGTATTAGACCTCGATAGCGGGGGATGTGGTGCCGGTGCAAAACGGCGTCAAAGGTTGGTCGAGCAGGCGGTTTCTCCATTGATGTCCGCACAGCATGTGACACTTACCCTGCCGCCCCGCTCTGCCGCGGCGGCATGCGTCTGAACAACGACCCTCTAAGGAGTTCGATACCGATGAGTGACAACGCAAAGCATCTCGCAAAGAAGTGCGTTAAGGACGCGGGGCCGTGCCTCGCGCCGTGCGTAGCCGGCGCAGCGGTCGCGCTGCTGGCTGTTCTGGGGCCATTCGACGTGCTCCGAAGTGCCAGTTCCCTGCACGTTTGCATGGCCCTTGCCGGCGCCATGATGACCGGCGGCGTGTTCGATCTGATTTTTTGGGTGCTTGACCCGTTTGGATGGAAGAACGAGGGGTAGGTCCCAAAGGATGGAAGGGCTGGAACGGTTGGCTTAGTGATCGTGCAGAATGTGGGCTAGCGACTTACAGGGAAGTGGTGATCCGATGACGGTCTATGTGACGGGCGATATTCACGGCGGCGTCGACATGCAAAAGCTTCGCGACTGGGATCTTGGGGATGGTCTGACGAGTGACGACTATCTCATCATCGCGGGCGACTTTGGCTTTCCGTGGGATTTCTCTGCCGAGGAATGTGCCGACATCGCCTGGCTGGAGTCGCGCCCCTATACCGTGCTGTTCGCCGACGGCAACCACGAACGTTTCGATCACTGGGCGGAGCGTCCCATGGAACTGTGGCACGGCGGCCTGACGCAGCGCCTGTCGGACACCTCGCCCATCCGACGCCTGACGCGCGGCGAGGTTTTTGAGCTCGACGGCTCAACGATCTTTACCATGGGCGGCGCCACGAGCGTGGACAAGGAATACCGCATTCCGTATTCCAGCTGGTGGCCGCAGGAGCTGCCGGACGAGCGCAACTTTGAGGAGGCGCGGGCAAAGCTCGGCAGCGTGGGTTGGAAGGTCGACTACGTGATCACCCACACCTGCTCTACGCGCATGCTTTCACCCACGCTTTATCCGGCACCCGGCTGGAATTGCCCCACGGTTGATCGACTTACGGCATTTTTCGATGAGCTGGAAGATCGCATAGACTACAAACGCTGGTACTACGGGCATTTTCATCGTGACGCCAACCCAGCCGAGTGCCACACCGTGCTCTACGACTGTATTGTCCGCCTGGGCGACGAACTCCAGCCCTGGGATGTCGCGTAGGGGCGGGGTGGCTGGCTACTCGACCGTTACAGTGATGTTTTCCCGATGCGTACGGATAACATCCCAGCTAAAGTGCTCAACCAGCTGCTCGGCAGAGCGCGGTGTGGCGTCCGGCGCGATGCCTGTTTGCCCGGCGAGCCAGCCCAGCAGTGCCTCGGGCGCGCCAAAGCGGGCGCGGAGCTCGCCCAGGTCCAGGTCGCGGTCGCGCTTGGAAAGGCGGCGGCCGTCCGGCGACATGAGCAGCGGAATGTGCGCGTAGTGCGGTGTGGGAAGTCCCAGCAGATGCTGCAGGTAGATTTGGCGGGGCGTGGAGCCCAGCAGATCGCATCCGCGCACGACCTCGGTGACGTCCATGGCAGCGTCGTCGACCACCACGGCTAGCTGGTAGGCAAAAACGCCGTCGCTGCGGCGCACCAAAAAGTCACCGCACTCGGTGGCGAGTGCTTCGCATTGGGCTCCGTACGTGCGGTCCACGAATTCGATCACGTCGCTGGCGAGGTCGTCGACGGTGGGCACGCGCAGGCGCGTGGCCGGAGCACGCAGGGCACTGCGGCGGGTGATTTCTTCAGCAGAAAGACCTCTGCAGGCGCCGCGGTAGATGGGCGTGCCGTCGCTGGCGTGCGGCGCGCTCGCGGCGTGGAGTTCGGCACGCGTGCAAAAACAGGGATAGGTGAGGCGGGCGTCTTGCAGCTGGCGCAGGGCGTCCTCGTACAGATCCAGGCGATCGTGCTGGTAGTAGGGGCCTTCGTCCCACTCGAGCCCCAGCCAGGTCAGATCGTCAATCAGTTGAGCGGCAAGTTCCGGGCGCTTGCAGCGATCGTCCAGGTCCTCGATGCGCAGCACGATGCTGCCGCCCTGGCTGCGGGCCGAAAGCCACGAGCACAGGCAGCTGAACACGTTGCCCAGGTGCATACGGCCCGAGGGCGACGGGGCGAAACGGCCCACGACGGGCGCGGGGGCGGAGGCGGGTGGCGTCGCTGGCGCGTCCGCGGCGGGCGTTGCTATGTTGCGTGTTTTGATATCCATGCGGACGAGTATAGCGCGGGACGCGATGGGGAGGCGTCGCTGTGGTCCGTAAGTTGTCGGGGCCCCGCATTGCGTGTGACGGGCTGCAGACTCGGTGCTTTGATTCCCGTCCATCAACTTGGCACCTTAGACGACAGAAACCCCGGCAGCTCTTCGCAACTGCCGGGGTTTCCGCGGAAAAGGGGGACATGATCCTCGAGCGAACGGCAAAGGGGCAAACCGTTTTCGCTCAACTGCTTTATGCCCCTCGGCTGGCGGCTCAATCAGCGCGTGCCGCGCCCACACAAAGCCGCTACACCTGTGACGGAGCTATGAAGTGGTATCTATTGCTGGCGCAGGCCATGCCAAGGAGTGTCCCAGATTGCCGGCAGATAAGGAACGTCCCTAGGTGCCGGTCGCGGGCGTGACTTTCGTCCCGTTTGATACTCCGCTGGCCTAGATGTTCGTCATGTGCGCCCGTAAACGTGGGACAATGGCGTTACTGGTATCACAGACAAAGGATGTGCCCATGAACGACCCCGTTGCCAAAACCTGTCGGCAGCGCCGCCTGTTTGCGCGATTTGCTTCCGTCTGCGCACTCGTCGCGCTTGCATTGCTGCTACTGCCCGCCGCCGCGCACGCCGACGGTTATTCCATGACCCAAACCTATATCAGTGCCACGGTTGAGGCCGATGGATCGCTGACCGTTGTCGAGGGACGCCAGTTTGATTTCGACGACGACATCAACGGCGTGTTTTGGGAGATCAATACGGGCTCCAACCAGCAGGGTGGCTCGGCGGCCGTCGACGTGCTGAGTGTCGAGGAAGAGGACACCGCGTTTAACAAAGTCGATAGCGCGAACAAGGGTGACTCTGGCGTCTATACGGTCGAGCAGACCGGTGACGGCGTAAAGATTAAGGTATTCAGTCCTCACGAGAGCGGCGACAGCGCGACCTATTACGTGAGCTATACCATGACCGGTGCGGTTATGAACTGGGCCGATACCGCCGAGCTCTACTGGAAGTTTGTGGGCGACGGCTGGTCTGCGGATTCCGACGATGTCGAGATGGAAGTGCGCTTCGCAAATGCCGCTGCCGGGACGGCGGCCGTCAAGGGCGATAACTTCCGCGCATGGGGCCACGGTCCGCTGACGGGCGACGTGTCACTCGATGAGGACGAACCCATGGTCACCTATACCATTCCCTGCGTGCATCAGGGCGAATTCGCCGAGGCACGCATCGCCTTCCCTAGCGACTGGGTGCCGCAGCTTGCCGCTTCGGGCGAAGAGCGCATGTCAACGATCCTGAGCGAAGAGAAGGAATGGGCCGACGAAGCTAACGCCCGCCGCGCTCACGCTCGCATGATTGCCAATGCACTTGCCGTGCTAAGTGTTGTTGCGGCGGTGGCCTTTACCGGCACAATCGTTATGCTCAAGCTGCGCAAGCGCAAGCCCAAGCCGTTTTTCCAGGACGAATATTTCCGCGATGTGCCTTCGGCCGACCATCCCGCCGTGCTTTCGGCCCTCATGAGCTGGAACGAGGTGCCCGATCAGGCATATATCGCCACGCTCATGAAGCTCACTGACGACCGTGTGATCAAGCTGGAGCAGGCGACCGTGACCAAGGCCAAGAAGGGTCCGTTGGGGCGTGAAAAAGAAGAGCAGACGTATCGTGTGACGGTGAGCGATGCGGGCTGGAAGTCGGCCAAGGGCATTGACCGCATGGTGCTCAAGGTCTTCTTTGCCGGTGCTAAGCCTGACGAGAACGGCGATCGCTCGCGCACGTTTGACGAGCTGCAGCACTACGTCAAACAGCACGCTACGCCCGTGGGCGACAAGCTCGAGGACTATCAGAACACCGTTAAGGGCAAGCTGGCCGATAGCGAGTACGTTGCCTCGGACGGCATTGTCGCAATGGTGTTTGGCCTGGTCCTGGGCATTCTAATTGCCTTTATTCCTATTGGATCCATTTTCTTTACCGATGGCGCGCAGGCAAACGTTATCGCTGCGATTATCTCGGTGCCCATCGTGCTTGTGGGCATTGGCGTGAGTCTCACCTTCCGCCGCTTTACGCCGGAGGGCGCCGAGGTGGCGGCTCGCTGCAAGGCGCTCAAGCATTGGCTCGAGGACTTCACGCGCCTAAAGGAAGCCGTCCCCGGCGATCTGGTCCTGTGGAATAAACTTCTGGTGATGGGCGTGGCGCTGGGCGTTTCGAAGGAAGTCCTGCGTCAGCTTGCCGAGGCTGTTCCTCCCGAGGTGCGCGAGGCCGACGGCTTCTACGACAATTATCCCTGCTACTGGTGGTACTACCATCATTACGGTATCAAGTCTCCGCTCGATTCGTTCGATGACGTGTATCACGAGAGCATCCGTGAGCTGGCGTCGAGCTCCGACAGCTCGGGCGGCGGCGGAGGCGGCGGCGGAACGTTCTAGCGCGCTCTGATTTTTGGGATGGATCTTCTCCGGCGACTGTTGGCGGAAAATCTATCCCATTTTTATGCTTTGAAATGGGTCTATCTTTCCGTTACGGATCCCCACACAGGGGGCAGTGGGCAAAAAATGCCAAATATGAGTACTGTTGCCATTATAGTGACATATATTTGCACTAAATAATGGGCTCCTAATGAGATTATCTCTCGTTAGGGGCCCATTTTATTGAACATTTGTGGAAATACGTCAGCTCGCCTGACTGGCTGCTATGTCTAAAATGCCCCAAATCGCTGCTACTAAAAAGGTAACAGTACTCATATTTGATGTTTTTTGCCCACAGCTATTTGCAGACCCCTCTATAGGGCGACGCCAACGAGGGTTTCGTCGACTGTGTTACCCAAGAATGTCCCCAACGACTAGGTGCGGTTGCTGCCCAGGAGTGTCCCGGGGTGCCGGCACAAAAGGAACGTCCCTAACTGCCAGGTTTAGGCTGTTAGATCGAGTTCGTAGAGGAAGCTTTCGCGCGGCATGTCGTGACGGCGCTCTTCGCGGTTGGCGCGGTGCGTGGCCGTGCGCTTAAAGCCGTGCAGCTCGTAGAACTTCCACGAGCAGTTGGAGTCGGTGTACAGGTGCGCCCTCGTCGCTCCAAGTGAGGACAGGTGCGAGACCGCGGCATCGAGCAGAACCGTGCCAACGCCCAGGCCATGGACATCGCGATCCACGGCAAGCAGCGTGACCTCGTTGTCGTGCGGCAACGGGCTGCTCTCGAGCAGGCGGTTGTTGGTTCGGATGGTTGCGCGCACAAACGAGAGATACTCGGCGCAGGCATCGGGCTCCAGCTCACGCATCTGCGATAGCAGCGCGCGTTCGGTATCCATCCAATGCTCGTTGATAGTGGCGCCGGAGCTCTGTCCCGCACGCGCGAGCGAAATGCCACGCGCCTGACCGTCGATTACGGCAACCTGTGAAAACGTCGACGACGAAAGGCAGTAGGCGAGGTCGCACGCGGCCTCAAGGCGGTTGTACTCATCGTTATCCGAATTGTTATGCCAAAGCTGCTGCAGAATCAGTGCGATGGCGTCGAAGTCTTCGGTATCAAACGGTCGGTAGAGAACCCGCGAGACCATGGTGCCTCTTTCTTTCGCGGATGCATATCGAGCACAGTTCTACCACGCCATTGGCATCTAATTATGGTGCCCCTGTGTTCCATGAACTCACCGTGCCCGGTGCCGTGCCCATCCCCTCTGCTCGCAAACTTTTTCTGCATATGCGCCCGTTGCGGGGTGCATCGATGCGCTCGATGCGCTACATTGAATCAGTATTTTCAATGCCGCTGCGCGAGCGCTGCAGATCGACGTATCACCGACTCACAGAGCACGGCGGCGTACCAGACAGGAGGACTGCATGGGATCTGATGTGAAGATCGCACGCGCGTTGATCTCGGTTACCGATAAGACGGGCGTCGTCGATTTCGCACGGACGCTGGTCGATGACTTTGGCGTCGAGATCATCTCTACGGGCGGCACGGCTCGTGCCATTGAGGACGCGGGCGTTCCCGTAACCCCCATCGAGGAGTTCACGGGCTATCCCGAGATGATGGACGGCCGCGTTAAGACCCTGCACCCCAAGGTTCACGGCGCGCTGCTGGCCCGCCGCGATTCCGAGCAGCACATGCAGGAGGCCGCTCAGCACGGCATTAAGCTGATCGACCTGGTCGTCGTCAACCTGTACGAGTTCGAGAAAACCGTCGCCAACCCCGAGGTCACCTTCGCGGACGCCATCGAGCACATCGACATCGGTGGCCCCTCCATGCTGCGCTCCGCCGCTAAGAACGCCGCGAGCGTTACCGTCATCTCCGACCCGGCCGACTATGATGCCGTCCTGGCCGAGATGCACGAGACCGGTGGCTGCACCACGCTTTCCACTCGTCGTCGCCTGCAGGTGAAGGTCTACCAGACCACCGCCGCCTACGACACGGCTATCTCCCGTTGGCTTGCCGCCCAGGCAAGCGACGTGGCGGACACTTCTGCCAAGCTTGAGATCTCGCTGGAGAAGGTCGACGACCTGCGCTATGGCGAGAATCCTCAGCAGAAGGCTACGGTCTATCGCTTTGCCGAGGGCTGCGAGAACACCGCGAGCTCGCAGTTCCCGCTCGTTGGCTCCGAGCAGATCCAGGGCAAGCCGCTCAGCTACAACAACTATCTGGATGCCGACGCCGCTTGGAACCTGGTCCGCGAGTTCGACGAGCCTGCCTGCGTGATCCTCAAGCATCAGAACCCCTGCGGCTCCGCCGCGGCCGAGGACATCACGGCCGCCTACGACCGCGCGTTTGCTTGCGATCCCAAGAGCGCCTTTGGCGGCATCATCGCCTGCAACCGCGAGGTTCCCTATGAGCTGGTCGAGCACTTCGCCGATCAGAACAAGCAGTTCGTCGAGGTTATCATCGCCCCGAGCTACACTGCCGAGGCGCTCGAGCGCATGTCTAAGCGCCCTAACCTGCGCGTGCTGGCTACCGGCGGCGTGGACCACGGCGCCCAGGTGGAGCTGCGCTCCGTCGACGGCGGCATGCTGGTGCAGGAAGTCGACCACGTGACCGAGGATCCCGCGACCTTCACGTTTCCTACCGACCGCAAGCCCACCGACGCCGAGATGGCCGAGCTCGAGTTTGCCTGGAAGGTCTGCAAGGGCGTCAAGTCCAACGCCATCCTGGTCTCCAAGGGCAAGGCCGGCATTGGCATGGGCCCGGGTCAGCCCAACCGCGTTGACTCTGCGCTGCTTGCCTGCGAGCGCGCCGAGGACTTCTGCGAGCGCGAGGGCGTGGAGAAGGGCGGCTTTGCCTGCGCAAGCGACGCGTTCTTCCCGTTCCGCGACAACGTCGACGTGCTTGCCGAGCATGGTGTGACCTGCATCATCCAGCCCGGCGGCTCCAAGCGCGACGACGAGAGCATCCAGGCCTGCAACGAGCACAATATTGCTATGGTCTTCACCGGTGCCAGGCATTTCCGTCACTAAGTTTCGCCCCGGGACAAAATAATCTCTGCAAAAGGCGGCTGCTCCGTTTGGAGGGCCGTCTTTTTGGTATAAGAGGACGGAATGACTAACACGAAAGGTACAACCATGCCCCAGATTGATGATGCCGAGCTGTTTGGCAATGCCGAGGATCAGCGTGCGTACGAGGACTTTTGCGCCAATCAGGAGGCGGTCGAGAAGTTTACGCTCGACAAGCCCGCGCTTATCTGCCGTTGGCGCATGTCCAATAAAAAGGTGCCCATGCTCAACCGCCACATTCGCGCACTGTCCGAGCGCCTGGTGCAGGGCGAGCCACTTACCCATAACATGCTCAGCTGGGCCAAACAGCACGTTGAGTGGTCACTAGCCGAGGGCGACTATACCGCGCACGATGGCGTGCTCATGCTGGTGATCGACATCAACGGTAACGCCGCCATGACGGTGGGCGA
Organism: Collinsella sp.; assembly: GCA_048448865.1. Classification (GTDB taxonomy): domain Bacteria; phylum Actinomycetota; class Coriobacteriia; order Coriobacteriales; family Coriobacteriaceae; genus Collinsella. The sequence continues at coordinate 5,069 of DBGBLM010000047.1, read as the reverse complement.
GTACGAACCGCTGGCCGATACGTCGGCCAAGGCGCTACGTGCCCGCTCCGCCGAGGCCCGCTCCGAGGCCGACGAAACCGGCGTGGCGCCCGCGCTGCTCGCCGCCGTCGATAACGGCGTGCTGGCCTTTGTGGCGCCAGCGGACGAGTGCCTGTGCGGCACGGCGACGCTCATCGAGCAGCTGGCCCAGACCAAGGGCATCCCGGTCACGCGCGTAGATATTCCCGCGCAGCTCAAGGGTGCCCTGTTCCTGGTGAGCGACGAGCACGGTGTGGTTGCCGCCGCCGACTCCGACGCCGCCGACTCCGACGCCGCCACGGTCGCCTTCTTCGCCGAAGGCTACGAAAAGCTTCGTGCCCGCCGCTAAATGATGTTTCTGGGACGGGGATTAAAGAATCATTTTGGTCCCCGCCACCGCTGCGAGTGCGAGGCGGACAAAACGGCCCCGCTCGCGAACAGTTCTGTCACCTGGCACCGCGCGAGGCGTGTACTCGCGACGCTGTGGGCATAATGGTGTGAAAGGTGCAAGTTACGCGAAATGGGAGGACACATGGCGCTGATCTATGTCGTTGAGGACGACGAGCCCATTCGTCGTGAGCTTATCGACATCCTTGCCCGCGCCGGTTTTGAGGTTGAGGCGTGCGAATCGTTTGAGCATGTCTCGCGCGATATTCTCGCCGCCGCGCCCGACCTGGTGCTGCTCGACCTCACGCTTCCCGTCAAGGACGGCCAGCATATCTGCCACGAGGTTCGCCGCGAATCCGAGGTTCCCATCATCGTCCTCACGTCGCGCACGACCGAGATCGACGAGGTCATGGCCATGACGCTCGGCGCGGACGACTTTGTTCCCAAGCCCTACAGCGCCCGTGTGCTCGTGGCGCGCATCAATGCCTTGCTGCGTCGCACCGCGGCGGCGGGCGAGCGCAGCACGCTCGTCCACAAGGGACTGGAGCTCGACCTCGCACGCTCCATGGTCACCAACACGCAAACGGGCACCAGCACCGAGCTCACAAAAAACGAACTGCGTATTCTCTCGCTGCTTCTGAGCCGCGCGGGCAAGATTGTTTCGCGCTCGGCCATCATGCAGGATCTGTGGGACTCCGACGCCTTCGTGGACGACAATACGCTTACCGTCAACATCAACCGCCTGCGCACCACGCTCGAAAAAATCGGCATCAAGGGGTATTTGACGACGCACCGCGGCCAAGGCTATTCGGTCTAGGGGCCGGCTATGTCGTTTGCCAAGTTCTTTAAAGACGCGCTGCTTCCCGTCGCCGTGTGGACGTGCGGCGTGCTGCTGAGCTGCTTTGTGCTGACGGTCGCCGGTGCACCCGTTTCTATCGTGGTCGTGGCGGTTGGCGTGTCCTTTATCTTTGGTATGCTCGGCATCGTGATCGAGTACGCTCGCCGTCGCCGTTTTCTGCGTCAGTTGGAGCGCGCGGCAGAGGAGCTCGAGAGTCCCGCATGGGTGCAGGAGATGGTGCAATGCCCGACCTATGCCGAGGGCGAGCTCGAGTACGAGGTCTTGCGCCGGGTGGGCAAAGCCGCTTGCGACGAGGTTGCCGAAGGCCGCCGTCAGACCGATGACTATCGCGACTATATCGAGAGCTGGGTCCATGAGGCCAAGCTGCCCCTGGCGGCGGCCCATCTGATTTTGGAAAACCTGGACGGTAGCGAAGACGACCTGTCGCGCGTGGACGATCTGGCACGCGAGCTTGCCCGCGTGGAGCGCTATATCGACCAAGCTCTGTACTATGCGCGCTCGGAAGTCGTGGAGCGCGACTACCTGATTCGCCGCTGGGATCTCAAGACCTTGGTGACGGGCGCGATTAAAGCCAACGCGCGCGAGCTTATCGCGGCGCACGTGGCTCCGGTGTGCGAGAACCTCGACTTTGAGGTCTTTACCGACGAGAAATGGCTCGAGTTTATTCTGGGCCAGCTCATTCAGAACAGCATTAAATATGCGCGTGAGGACGGCGCAAAGATCGTGTTTTCGGGTGCGTTGCTGGACGAGGGTCTGGCGAGCGAGCGCATCGAGCTTACCGTCGCGGACAACGGCTGCGGCGTGTGTGCGGCAGACCTGCCGCGCGTGTTCGAGAAGGGCTTTACTGGCGACAACGGCCGCACCACCAAGCGTGCAACGGGCATCGGTCTCTATCTGGTGGCGCGCCTGTGCTCCAAGATGGGCATCGACGTCACCGCAGCATCGGAGCCGGGCGAAGGCTTTGTCGTAACATTCGCTTTTTCAACGAACAAGTTCCAATATTTCGAGTAGCCGGGCCGTCTTGCGGCACGGACGGCTATGTTCCCGAACGTGAACACAACTATGGGGCTCAAATGAATCCCCCATAACAAAAACGTGCCGCCTCAAACAAAACGTGCCGCCCCAAACGGGGCGGCACGCTATTTTTCAATCAGACAACTCGCTGAAGTACGGTGACGAAGGCGCAAGGCCGGGAGGGGTTATCAAAGCCGACATCCCGCAGCCGCGAAGCGGCGAGGACGTCGGCGTGATAACCCCGCAGGCCTTGCGCCGGCGGGAAGGAACCTACTTCACGACCAGAATGTCGCAGTCCGTATTGCGTAGCAGGAACGTCGAAATCGAACCCAGCAGCGCATACTTGATCGAGGACAGGCCGCGTGCGCCGCAGAGCACCAGGTCGGGCTTGACTACGTCGAGCATCTCGTCCTTGAGCGTCTCGCGAATACGGCCAGCACGAATCATGACCTCGACCTCGGGAATGTCAGGATTGGCCTTGGCCTCCTCGAGCTGCTTGGCAATGGAGTTCTTAAATGCCTCCTCTAGGCCGTTGACCAGATCGACCGGATAGGAACCGGCGCTCTCGAGCGCCGTGGAATCGATAACGTGGCCGATGATTAGCTTGGCGCCGTTGTTCGCGGCGACCTTGATGGCGCGTGCGAGCACAAAATCCTGCTGCTCAGTACCGTCGAGTGAAACAAATACCTTGGTATAGCCCTCGTTCATGGTTTCCTCCTTGGTCTATCGCACGGGCGCGGGGCTCGTGCGTCGGGCGGGCGCGGGCGCGTTGGCCGCCGGACACTTTATCTTGTTGCAGTTATACCCAAGGATTTCGGTTTGACCGCTCGCAATTCTGTGAACGGGCGAGTTTTTTGGTAAGGGTAGGCGCAGACGCGCACGAACGGTTGATAATGGGACATCGCCCGCACCGTCCGCAGAACAATATCGGCGGGTGTCTAACGAGGGGGTCCCTTTGGATATCATCGAGCTTCTAAAATCTGCCTTCATGGGCCTGGTCGAGGGCATCACCGAATGGCTGCCTGTTTCGTCGACCGGTCACATGATCTTGGTGGACGAGTTCGTCAAGATGAACGTGAGCGAGACGTTCTGGAATATGTTCCTGGTCGTGATTCAGCTCGGCGCCATTCTGGCCGTCTGTGTGCTGTTCTTCCATGAGCTCAATCCGTTCTCGCCCAGCAAGGGCAAGGAGGGCCGTCGCGACACCTGGGTGCTGTGGGGCAAGATTGTGCTCGGTTGCATTCCTGCGGCGGCGATCGGCCTGCCGCTCAACGACTGGATGGAGGAGCATTTCTACAATGCTCCCGTCGTGGCGCTGGCGCTCATTGTGTACGGCGTGCTGTTTATCGTGATCGAGAACTGGCGCGCGAGCAAGCGCGAGGAAATGGCCGTTGCCGGTTCGTTTGGTTCGCGTGCTGTGGTGTCGGGTGGACGTCCCGCCGGTGCGCACTTTGCGGCGCCCGCCGCGGCTACCGCTGAGGATGAGGATGATGACGAGGATCTGGACTTTGGCTCCATCGCCACGCTCGAGGACCTGAGCTGGAAGACTGCGCTGGGTATCGGCTGCTTCCAGGTGCTTTCGCTGGTGCCTGGTACGTCTCGCTCCGGTTCTACCATCATCGGCGGCCTGCTTTTGGGCTGCACGCGTTCGGTGGCGTCCAAGTTTACGTTCTTCCTGGCCATCCCTGTTATGTTTGGCGCGAGTGCGCTCAAGCTGGTCAAGTACTTCATCAAGGGCGGCACGTTCGGCGCCAACGAGGTCGCTATCTTGGGCGTGGGCTGCGTTGTGGCCTTTGTGGTTTCGCTCATCGCCATCAAGTGGCTCATGGGCTTCGTCCGCCGTCACGACTTTAAGTGCTTCGGTGTTTACCGCATTATCCTGGGCATCGTAGTGCTCGCATACTTCTTCGTTCTGGAGCCGATGCTCGGCCTCTAACTTAGTCGACGCTGCGCGGCGGCCAGGGCGACAACTTGTCATTCAAAGGGGGCGGCATGACCAAAAGGTCTATGCCGCCCCCTTTTCATGCCAATTTGTTCGCCCTGACCGTCGCTCGCTGCTGCTGCCATGACATCGGCGGTTTCGTGATTGTCAATAGATTGGTGCAGACTAACCTGACCCCATTGCACCAAATCCGCTGGGCGGGCCTGACGGTGGCGCACGGAGTCGTGGTGTGATTTGCGTCGGTGTCCGCGCGGCTCGGTATACTGGTACGGCTCAAACTATGGCGCCGCCCGCAGGCGCGCCGTCCGTCAGATGAGGAGTCGCCCATGACCCAGCCCTTGCCCTGGGAAAAGAATGCCGCGGTACCCGTGCCGCCCGCGCCGGAACCCGTGCCGCTCGATGCATACACTGCCCCCGCTGCGCCGGAGCCCGAACTCGTCCCGCTCGACATCTACGACGCTCCCGCGCCAGCACCCAAACCCACCAAGCCGCTCGTCGACATCGACAGCCTTAATCCCGCCCAGCGCGAGGCCGTCCTGACCACCGAGGGCCCGTTGCTGGTGCTCGCCGGCGCCGGCTCGGGCAAGACCCGCGTCTTGACCTTCCGCATCGCACATATGCTCGGCGATCTGGGCGTTAAGCCTTGGCAGGTTCTTGCCATCACGTTTACCAACAAAGCCGCGGCCGAGATGCGCGAGCGTCTGACGGCGCTCATTCCCAGCGGTACCCGCGGCATGTGGGTGTGCACCTTCCACGCCATGTGCGTGCGCATGCTGCGCGAGGACCCCGAGGCCATCGGCTACGCGCCCAACTTCACCATCTATGACGACGATGACTCAAAGCGCCTGG
>DBGBLM010000046.1:0-10134 GCA_048448865.1 Collinsella sp. | reverse complement strand
CTCGCCAGCCCAGCGACCATGGGGTCCCAAGGTTTTCAAAAAAGCGGTCGGCGCGCAGGTGCGCCGACCGCCGATATATGGGGTCTGATTTTTCTACCAGCTAGGGCCTCTTACTCGTCTAGGAGATCTTCTGGCATGTCGTTGCCGTCGCCTAGGTCGACTGGGGCCTCTTCGGTGTCGGCTGCGGCCTCGTCCTCGGCGCCTTCGCCTTCGGGCTTTTCCTTGGCTGCCGCCATGCGGGCGACAGCGCATACGCGGTCGTTGTCGTCGACGGTCATCATCTTGACGCCCTGGGTGGCTCGGCCGGTCTGGCTAATCTCATCGGTCTTGACGCGAATGACCGTCGCGCCTTCCGTCACGATGAACAGCTCGTGCTGCGGACCCACCGTCTTCATGGCCGCGAGGTTTCCCTTACGCTCGGTCATCTGGATGGTGTAGACGCCCTGACCGCCGCGGTTCTGCTCCGGATAGTCCGCGACCGGCGTGCGCTTGCCGTAGCCGCGCTCGGTGATGACAAACAGGTCGCCGTTGCCGTTGGTAACCTCCATACCCAAAACGCTCACGCCGTCCTTCATGCTAATACCGCGAACGCCGCTGGTGTCGCGTCCCGTGGCGCGAACCTGGTCCTCGGGGAACATGATCGCCTTGCCCGCAGTGGTGGCCAGGATGATCTTGTCGCCCTCGCGCACACGGCGCACGGCGAGCAGCGCGTCGTCGTCTCTCAGATTGATGGCGATCAGGCCATCACGGCGGCTGCGGTCGTAAGCGCTCATCACGGTCTTCTTGACCATGCCGCTCTTGGTGGCAAACATCAGGTACTCGTCGGCGGGGAACTCGCGGCAGCTGATGACGCTCGCGATCTTCTCGCCTTCCTCAAAGGGCAGTAGGTTGACGATCGCGGTGCCGCGTGCCTGGCGCGTACCCACCGGCAGCTCGTGCACCTTCAGGCGGTAGACCTTGCCCTTGCTCGAGAAGAACAGCACGTACTCGTGCGTGGATGCGATAAACATCTCGTCGATGACGTCGTCCTCTTTAAGGTTGACGCCCGACACGCCCTTGCCGCCGCGCTTCTGGGCGCGGTAGGCAGCCACCGGGATGCGCTTCACGTAGCCGGTGTGGGTGATGGTCACGACCATGTCCTCGTCGGCGATGAGGTCCTCGACATCCAGATCCTTTTCGACATGGCTGATCTCGGTGCGGCGTTTGTCGCCGAACTTTTTCGAAATCTCGCGCATCTCTTCCTTGATGACGCCCAGGATTTTCTCCTCGTGCGCCAATAGGTCTTCGTAGTAGGCGATGGCGCGGCGCAAGCCGTCCAGCTCTTCCTGGATTTTGTCGCGCTCCAGGCCGGTCAGGCGGCGCAGCTTCATCTCGAGGATGGCCGTGGTCTGCTCGGGCGTAAAACCAAAGCGCTCGATCAGGCGGCTGCTGGCCTCGGAGTCGGTCTGCGAGGAGCGGATGATGCTAATGACCTCGTCGATATGGTCGAGAGCCATCAGGTAGCCCTCGAGGATATGGGCACGCGCCTGGGCCTTCTTAAGGTCGAAGCGGGTGCGGCGGGTGACGACGTCGACCTGGTGATCGATGTAGTGCTGCAGCATCTCGCGCAGGCTCAGGCATTTGGGAACGCCGTTGACGAGCGCCAGGTTGTTGGCGCCAAAGGTCGTCTGCAGCGAGGTGTACTTATACAGGTTGTTGAGCACGACCTGCGGAATGACGCCCTTCTTGAGCTCGATGACCAGACGGATGCCCTTCTGGTTGGACTCATCGCGCATATCCGAGATGCCTTCGATGCGCTTGTCGTTGACGAGCTGGGCGATCTTCTCCTGCAGGGTGCCCTTGTTGACCATGTAGGGAATCTCGGTAAAGACCAGGCGGCTGCGGCCGGTCTTGGTGGACTCCACATGTGCCTTGGCACGCACGGTAATGGAGCCGCGGCCGGTCTCGTAGCTCTGCTTAATGCCGGCGCTGCCCATGATGATGGCGCCGGTGGGGAAGTCCGGACCGGGCATGATCTGCATGAGCTCGTCGACGGTGGCGTCGGGGTTGTCGATCAGGTAGCAGGTGGCCTCGATCGCCTCGGTGAGGTTATGCGGGGCGATGTTGGTGGCCATGCCGACGGCGATGCCCTGACTGCCGTTGACCAGCAGGTTGGGGAAGCGCGCAGGCAGCGCCACGGGCTCGGCGAGCGATTCGTCGTAGTTGGGCTGCCAGTCGACGGTATCCTTCTGCAAGTCACGCAACAGTTCCATGGCGGGCTTTGCCAGGCGGCTCTCGGTGTAACGCATGGCCGCAGCGCCGTCGCCGTCGATGTTGCCGAAGTTGCCGTGACCGTCGATGAGCGGCGTGCGCATGGAGAACCACTGCGCCAGGCGGACCATGGCCTCATAGACCGCGAAGTCGCCATGCGGGTGGTACTTACCGATAACTTCGCCGACCGTCCAGGCCGACTTCTTGTGTGGGCGGTTGGGGTAGATGCCGCTCTCGTTCATCGCGTACAGGATGCGGCGGTGCACCGGCTTTAAGCCGTCGCGCACGTCCGGCAGGGCGCGCGCCGTGATGACCGACATCGAATACTCGATGAACGACTGCTTCATCTCGCGGCCAAACTCCGAAATCTGGAGCTGGCCGCCGTTGATATCCTCGCCGGCCGAGGCGCCACGGTCGACTTCGCCAAAGCTCTCCTCGAGCTCGGCGTCGTCTTCTTCCTCATCATCATCGGCATCGGGGTTATAGGCGTCCGGGTCGCCGTCCTCGCCCTGCTCAGCACGGGCAAGCAGGCGCTTCAGATCATCGGGCATACCGGCGTCGCCGGCCTCGTCCATACCCTCGTTATTGTTGATATCGTCTGCCACGTTACCTCCTCATGGTTTGCGTGGTCCATTAGTTCCCAACCACGGAGACGGCTTTTCCAGGTGCCGCAGATTCGCCCGAAAGAGGAGGGAAGCGTACTTGGGTACGCGACCGACGATTGAGGGCGAAGGTGCGGTGGCTGGGAAAGCCGCAGGGATTAGGCGTCTAAGAATCGTGCGTCATGTGCATGCTTCTCGATGTACTCGCGGCGATAGCCGACCTCGGAACCCATCAGCTCGCGCACGGCGCGGTCCGCCACCACGGCGTCCTCGATCGACACACGCTGCAGGATGCGGGTCTTGGGGTCCATCGTCGTCGAGGCAAGCTGCTTGGGGTCCATCTCGCCCAGGCCCTTGTAGCGCTGGACGGTATAGCCCTTGCGCTTTTTGGTGATCTTGCCGTCCTTGGCCTTGCCGTCCTCGTCGTTATCATCGGGGTTCAGGCCCAGGCTCTGGATGGTGTCACGCAGGATCTCGTCTTCGGGCTGACGGCCGTTGGGATACACGTAGTGGATCTTGTTGCGCACCTTAATGCCAAAGATGGGCGGGCAGGCAACATAGACGTAGCCGGCATCGATTAGCGGACGCATGTACTTGTAGAAGAACGTCAGCAGCAGGATGCGGATATGCGCACCGTCGACGTCTGCATCGGTCATGATGATGATCTTGTGGTAGCGCGCCTTGGTGATATCGAAGTCGCCGCCGTCGCCGGCACTCGTCGTGACGCCGCAGCCGATCGCGGTAATCAGCGACTGGATGGTGTCACTCGAGAACGCGCGATGGTCACCAACGCGCTCGACGTTCAAAATCTTGCCGCGCAGGGGCAGAATCGCCTGGATGTCTCGGCGACGGCCGTCCTTGGCCGAGCCGCCTGCCGAGTCGCCCTCTACGATGAAGAGCTCGGTCAGCTCGGCATCGCGCACCGAGCAGTCGGCGAGCTTACCGGGCAGGGACGCCGTCTCGAGCAGGCTCTTGCGGCGGGTCGCCTCGCGCGCCTTGCGGGCGGCGTTGCGGGCCTTGCAGGCCTGCTGGGCCTTCTTGACGATCTCGCGGGCGGGCTTAGGATGCTCCTCGAGGTAGTCGGCGAGGCCGTCGGTCACGATTTTGAGCGTCAGCGCGCGCATATAGGAGCTGCCGAGCTTGGCCTTGGTCTGACCCTCAAACTGCGGGTCGGGCAGCTTGACCGAGATGACAGCCGAAAGGCCCTCGCGCACATCGTCGCCGGTCAGGTTGGCGTCTTTTTCCTTGAGCAGGTTCTGCTTGCGCGCGTAATCGTTGATCACGCGGGTGAGCGCGGTGCGGAAACCCTCAAGGTGCATGCCGCCCTCGGGAGTGTAGATGTCGTTGGCAAACGACATGACGTTCTCGCCGTAACCGCTATTCCACTGCAAGGAAACCTCGACCTCGCCCATCTTGGCCACAGGTGCGTCCGGGTCCGATTTGCCCTCGATGTAGATAGGCTCCTTAAAGGCCTCGGGGACGTCCTTGCCCTCGTTGAGGAACTTGACAAAGTCGATGATGCCACCCTCGTAGCAAAACTCCTCCACGTGGGGAGTCGCCTCGCGCTCGTCGGTCAGCACGATTTTGAGGTTCTTATTGAGGAACGCCGTCTCCTGCAGACGGTTGTGCAGCGTATCGAAATCGTAGATGCAAGTCTCGAAGATCTCGTCGTCGGGCCAGAAGGTGACGGTGGTACCCGTCGAATCCGAGGTGCCCACGACCTCCATCTTCTTGACGGTCTTGCCGCGCGAGAACTCCATCTCGTAGGTGTTGCCATCGCGACGAACCTGAACGACCACGCGCTTGGACAGTGCGTTGACGACGGAGATACCCACGCCGTGCAGGCCGCCCGAGACCTTATAGGCCGAGTTATCGAACTTACCGCCGGCGTGCAAGATCGTCATGACGACCTCGAGCGTCGGGATCTTTTTAACAGGGTGCTCGTCGACGGGGATGCCGCGCCCGTTGTCGACGACCGTGATGGAGTTGTCGGCGTGGACCGTCACCTGGATCTCGGTGCAGAAACCGGCCATGGCCTCGTCGACGGAGTTGTCAACGATCTCCCACACCAGGTGATGTAGACCGCTGGCGCTCGTCGAGCCGATATACATGCCCGGGCGCTTACGAACGGCCTCGAGACCTTCGAGAATCTTAATCTCGCCGCCATCGTAATCGTTTTCGTTTGCCACACGTCCTCCTTCAGTCAAGAAAATGTGTACAGCCTTACTAGTTTATCGTAAAAAAATACCCTCGGGAACGAGGGTATTTGGCTCTACAAGGCCACCAGATGCGATTTAAGGCTCTTTTTTGCTTTGCACGCCCTTGGCCCACTCGGCACTGGCTCTCATGGCGTTCTCGAGGGCCTCGCGCAGTTTTTGGTCTTCGATGGGCGCCACTTGGCGCTCAATCTCGGTGCGCTCGGCATCGCTGAGGTCGGCGTGTGGGGCCGGCGGGCGCTCGGTCGTCGCTGGGCGAAGGCGATCCTTGGCGGCGGGCGGCGTGTGACCGGGCGCGGTGGTTTTGAACACCAGGCCGTCCACATGCGCACCGGCGCGCTCCATGCGCGCGCGGATGATCTCGCGCAACAACGTCATTTCCTGCGTCCACGAGGGCGAGTCGAGATATACCAGCAGCTCATTGGACTCGGGCAGGTAGCGCAGGCCCGTCACATGCCGCCCCTCGCGCGTGCCCGAGCACACCGCGTTCCACGCGCGATAGACCGCGCGCGACTCCTCGGCGGCCTCCATCTGCGCACGGCGCTCAGGGGTCGCAGCCGCCAGGATGCGCTGGCGCTCTGCGTTCAAAAAGCCACTGAAGGCGACCGTTTCGCTCTCGCGCTCGTAATTAGCACGTCTCACCCATGCTCACCACCTTGGCTCGATCAAGCAGGTCATCGGTAAAGTACCCCAGGTTGGTCGTGGTTATGACCGTCTGGATATCATCGCCGATCAGCCGCAGGAAAGCACCGCGACGCTCGCCGTCGAGCTCGCTCATCACGTCGTCCAAAAGCAGCAGCGGGGCGGTGCCCAGGACATCGCGAGCCACGGCCACCTCGGCCACCTTCCAGGACAGTACCAACGTTCGCTGCTGTCCTTGGCTGGCAAATGAACGGGCGGAGCGACCCGCAACGGTAAACTCAATCTCGTCGCGATGCGGTCCCACCAGCGTCACGCCGCGGCGAATTTCCTCGTCGGCGTGCCCATCAAGGGCAGCCAGCATGCGCTCGTACGCCCAGCCCTTCAGCTCTTCGCGATCCTCGACCTGGGGCAAATCCCCCAGCGTGGACGCATAGGACACGTTGGCGGCTTCACCGGACGCCACTTGCCCGTAGGCAGTACGCACATGGCCCGCCAGCCGGTCGAGCAGGGCCAACCGGTGCACGAGCAGAGCCGCGCCCGCGCGGGCAATCGAATCGTTCCACGCGCCGAGCATCTCGCGGCAGCACCAGGCCTCCTTGAGCAAGGCGTTACGCTGGGTCACGCAGCGACCATAGGTGCTCGCAAGATCGGCATAGCGTGCGCTCAGTTGCATGCCAAAGTCGTCGAGGACGGCGCGGCGCACACTGGCGCCTCGCTTAACCATGTCCAGATGGTCGGGGCAAAACAGCACGCTCGGCAGAACCCCGCGCACACCGGCGGCAGAGCATCTCTTGCCGTTGCGGCTAAACGAGCGTTTACCGTCCTCCGCGCTCAATCCCATATCAAGTACGCGGCCGTCGCCCTCGAGCCTCAGCTCGATCTTGCACGAGCCCACGCCATCATGGACGAGCTCGGCTGCGGTCGGATGCCTAAACGAGGCGCCGCTCGTCAGCAGCTGCAGCGCCTCTATTAGATTGGTCTTTCCCGCCGCGTTGGGTCCCGCAAGTATCGTCACGCCCTCGTCCAGGGCAAGACGATAGCTCTCGAAACTGCGGTAGTGCGCGACGGAAAGATCGCGGGCGAACATGGTCATGGCGCAGCGCTAGATGCGAACCGGCATGACCAGGTACAGGTAGTTGATCTTGTCGTAGGACTTGAAGATGCCCGCCTGCGAGTAGCTCTTGAGCTCCAGCGTGATCTCCTTCTCCTTGGACAGGGCATTGAGGCAGCCGAAGATGTAGTGGTAGTTGAAGGCGATGGTACCCGACTCGCCCTCGGCCTCGACATCGATCGTCTCCTGCGCAAGGTCCTGGTCATTGGAGATGGAGGACAGGCCCATCTGCCCGTTCTCGACATCGATCTCGAACTTGACGGCGGGGTTGGCGCTCGCGATAACGGCCACGCGCTTGAGGGCGGCGTTAAAGGCGGCGACGTCGATCTTGACGCTCGTCACGCACGAATCGGGGATGAGCTGCTTGTAGTTGGGGTACACGCCCTCGATGCGGCGCGACACGTAGGTGGTGTTGCCGGCCTCGAAGACGACCTGGGTGTCGGTAGCCCCGATCATGATGGTCGCCTGGCTGGCCATGATGTTCAGTGCGTCGTTAAAGGCGTCAGCCGGAACGTTGAGCTCAAAGGAGCCTTCGAGGGTCGAGGTCTCGACCTGCGTATCGCACACGGCCAAACGGAAGGAATCGGTCGCCACCAGGCGCACGGTGTTGTTCTCGACCTTCATGTGCACGCCACCCAGGATGGGGCGGGCCTTGTCGGTCGAGGTGACGCGCCACACGCGGCCGACCATCTCGGACAAGATATCGGTCGGCAGTTCCACGGCGCTCTCGATGGCATAGGCCGGAAACTCGGGGAAGTCATTAGCATCAAGCGTGTTCAGGCGGAAAGAGCTCTTCTCGCAACCAATCAGCACCTGGCGCTCGGACAGCTCAAAGGTGACCGGGGCATCGGGGAGGGTCTTGGTGATATTGGAGAGCATCTTACAGGGGATAACCATCTCGCCCTCTTCTTCGACATGCGCCGCGATGCGATGACGGATCGAGATGGTGTAGTTAGAGGTCTGGAATTCCAAGATGCCGTCTTGGGCCTTAACGAGCACGCCCGACAGGATGGGGAGGGTGGATGCCGAAGCGACACCCTTCATAACGACGCCGATGGCTTGTGTAAGCGAGCTCTGGCTGACGGTGAACTTCATCTTTTAATACCTTTCTATAGATATAAATATCTTAATAATAGTAATAGCACTGACGAAACTGTTGATTACTCCCAAAGACGCAGGTCAGACCCAAAAAGAGAATCGACAGCAACCTGTGTGCAACAGGGGTGGTTTTCCACGTTCAAAACCTGCGCAAAACTTTTCATCACCGCGGGTTGGGTTTTAGACACCTTATGCCCGTGGTTTCGACAAGTTTTCAACAGGTGTCTCTATTTCCCTACGAGCGCAGTGTAATTTTATCGCGCAGCGACTTAAGGTCTTCGGTGACGGTGCGGTCTTCCTGGATCATCTTCTGGACCTTTTTGTAGCTCGTGCTGACGGTCGAGTGGTTGCGGTTGCCAAATTCGGCGCCCACCGCCGTGGTCGTCATCTCGCACATCTCGATGGCCAGGTAGATAGCGATATGGCGTGCTTTGGCGATATTGGCGTTGCGACGCGGGCCGATGAGCTCCTCGTGCGTCACGCCGTACTGCTCTTCGATGACGGACTGAACCGTTTGCACGTTGATCTTTTTGGCCGATGTGTCGAAGTACTGGCTGGCGATGGCGTCGATATCGTCAAAGGTGAGCTCCCCGCCCTCGCGTTCGCGGTCGCCCGCCTCGCCGGCGCAGCGCTCGCAGAAGCTCTCGAGTTCGCGGATGTTGGTGCCCGACACCTCTGCCATGTGCTTAAAGTGCTCATCGGTCAGGTGCCCGCCGTCGCCCCCATAGGCCGCCAGCAGCGAGTCGTCGCCTGCCTCGGGAGCGGCGACGATGGTGTTCTCGTAATAGCGCTGCAAGATCTTGTATTTCATCTCGTAGCTGGGCTCTGCGACTAGGCAGAGCATGCCGGCGTTGAAGCGGCTGGTCAGACGCTCGTCCATGCTCAGGTCCTTGGGGGCGCGGTCTGCCGCGATGACGACTTTCTTGTTGTTGCGGATGAACTCGTCCATGAGCTGGAAAAAGTAGTCCACGCTCGCGCGCTTGCCGATGATGTTTTGGATGTCATCGATGATGAGCACGTCCACGCCGTGGTACGCCTGCATGATGGGGGCGTTGCTCTTCTTTTGGCGGTCGAACTCGGTCATCAGGTCGTCCAGATATGCCTGGGAGTTGGCGTACTTGACCTTGATCTCGGGCGACTTCTCGGCGAGCTCGTTTTTGATGGCAAGCAGCAGGTGCGTCTTGCCCAGGCCCGATTTGCCGTAGATGAACAGTGATGTGCATGTGCCGCGCTCGTCCGCGAGGGCGGCAAACTTGAGTGCCGAGCGATAGGCATGGCTGTTCTCGGGGCCGTAGACAAAGTTCTCAAAGGTAAATTTTGAGTTCGCGGCGAGCGGGGCTCCATCCGTATTCTGCTCGGCCGGCACGGTCGGTGCTGGCATGGGTGAAGCGGGGGTCGCAGCTTGCGTGGATTTGGTCGGCGCTCCGCCCTTCATCTGGTTCATCATGCGACGAAAATCATCGGCCGAGAGCGTGTTCTTGATTGCAATGCCCGAATCCGCGCCCGCCGCTGCGTCGTGAGCGATGGGCATGTGCGTGACGGGTGCGTTCGTTGACGTCGCCGCCGCGGTCGGCAACGGCGCCATGGTTTCACGGGAAACATCGCTGTGCTGGTGCTCGATTGTCGGCACGTCGCTTGCGGAGGCTGGTACCGTCGGGGAAGCAGCGGGAGCCGTGGCGGGCGCCGTCGCGGCAGCGGATTCCGTCGCGGCGCCTTGCGGCGCCACGATGTCGAGTGCAATCGGTGCAAAGGCGATTTCTTCCAGATAAGCCTCAATAGTCGGCTGATGCTTTTTGAGCTGCGCGATGGCAAAGCGCGAGGGGGCCTCGATCGTGAGCGTATCTTCGGTCAGGCTTATGGCGCGCGATTGCCCCAGCATGTTGATGAGGCGTGCATCTTGGCCGTCGCGCTGGCAAAAGGCGATGGCATCCCCCAGGATGATGCTTGCTTCCTCGTCCACTGTCTCTCCCGTTCTTTAGCTCTGAGCTCGCACGCGAGCGGCGCCGAGTTCGGTCAGATGGTATTTCTGGCCATGCTTGATGACCAAGCCGGCCTGCGCCAAGTCATTGAGCGTGCGTGACCAAGTGGGGGCCGAGTTTCCAAACGCCCTCGCAAGATCGGTTGCGCCGCACGCTTGATTTTGCGCCAGATAGCCCAGCGCGGCGTTGCCGCGATCGCTTACGAACACGTCCGGTTGTGGCTGTGCATACTGATT
>DBGBLM010000045.1:0-7349 GCA_048448865.1 Collinsella sp. | reverse complement strand
TTGCCGGCTTTGCGAGCCACCAGGATAAGGCACGCGTGTACATGATGGTCATCCACTACACGGGCCAGACCGCCGGCGACGATATCGTGCGTGCATTTGGGCGCACCAAGTTTACCGTCAAGTCCAAGACGATGCGCGGCGACAAAGTCGAGATGGCCGTCGAGCTTTTCTCGGACGGTGTTGACATGCCCTATGCGGATGCCATTCGCGCGCTCGACGGCGTTGAAGATCTGACGTTGATCCAATATAACGGCGAATATCACGGCTAACTATGGTCCGGCGTTTTAACAAACGCCGGACCGCTCGACGCTGCGCGGGCATCTGCCGGGCGATCTGCCGCTCAAACCTTCGCTCGCGTACATAAAGTACGCTTCGCTCCTCTTTCGCGGCACCTCGCCACGGCAGCTGCCCGCTCGCTGACGTTTGCTCGACCTGGATGAGCGAGTTGATTCATTGAGCGCGTTCGCGGGTATTATGGTGAAAGCGATTTCAATGACAGGGGTGCTCGTGGTTAAGATGAAAGATGTGGCCGAGTTGGCCGGCGTTTCGAGCGCCGCCGTCTCGCGCTACCTCAACGGTGGATATATCTCGGCGGACAAGGCCGAGCGCATTAAGCATGCAATCGAGCTGACCGGATACGTGCGATCCAGCCAGGCTCGCGCGCTGCGCACCGGTTCCACCAAGCTCATTGGCGTCATCGTGCCCAAGATCAACTCGGAGTCCGTGAGCCGCATTACCGCCGGTATTGGCCAGGTGCTCGGTCGTCGTGGCTACCAGATGCTCCTTGCCAACACCGACAACGCGGCCGATCGTGAGCTCGAATACCTCTATTTATTCCAAAACCACCCGGTCGATGGCATTGTGCTGGTGGCAACTATGATTACCGATGAGCACCGTCGGGCGATTGAGTCGTGCCGCGTGCCCATCGTGCTGATCGGCCAGAATGTCGAGGGCACGGCTTGCGTTTATCACGACGATTACGAGGCTGCCTTTGAGTTGGGCCGTACGCTTGCGGGTCGCGTGGACGGCAAGATCGCCTACATTGGAGTTACCGAAGAGGACCGCGCTGCTGGTTATGACCGCCGTCGCGGTTTTGAGGCCGGATTGCGCGCCGCGGGTAACCCGCTTGATGCTGCCTTGATTCGCCTGGGCTCGTTTACGCTCGACTCGGGCTATGGTGCGGCGCGTGAACTGCTTTCCGTCGCTCCCGATGTTTCGTTTATCGCCTGCGCGACCGACACCATGGCGGCGGGCGCGCTGCGTGCCATCGATGAGGTTCGCGGCATGGGCGAGGGCATACACCGCGTGAGCGGTTTTGGTGACAACGCGTTTTTGCGCGCGCTGACGGGCGGCATTCCCACCGTGCACTATGGCTACCTGACCAGTGGCGTCGAGGCGACCAATATGTTGCTCAACACGCTCGATGGCGTTGAGGGGGAGAGCGGTCTCAAGACGCTCAAGCTCGGCCATCAGCTTATGAATGTCTAGGCTTTGGGCACGTCTGCCTGCCTCTGAGCCCTTATGTTTGTCTCAAAACTACCATTCGCCGGCTTTTTCCTACCGTTCACCGTTATATGAAAACGATTGCAGTCATATGAAACTGAAAACGATTACAGTTTAAGTGTCAAAGATGGCCGGGTGCACATGCGCCCGTTGGAGGAAAGGGAAGTCATGGACTACCGCAAATCAGCCCAAGAGGTGCTCGACAACATCGGTGGCGCCGACAACGTTGTTTCGGCCGCACACTGCGCCACGCGTCTGCGCCTGGTGATTGCCGATAACGCCAAGGTTGACAAGGAGGCCCTCGAGAATATCGACGGCGCTAAGGGCGTCTTTGAGGCCCAGGGCCAGCTCCAGATTATTTTTGGCACCGGCACCGTCAACAAGGTCTACGAGGAGTTCATCGCGCTCAGCGGCGTCGAGGCTGCCACCAAGGCCGAGGTCAAGGAGGCCGCGGCACAGCAGCAGAACATCTTTATGCGTGCCATTAAGGTGCTCGGCGACGTCTTTGTCCCCATCATCCCCGCCATCGTGGCTTCGGGCCTGCTGCTGGGCATTATGAGCGCCCTCAACTTTATGGCCTCCAACGGCTTTATCGCGCTCGATACCAATAACTTTATCTACAAGATCGCCGACTTGGTCTCGGGCACGTCCTTTGGCATTCTGCAGATCCTGATCGGCTACTCCGCGGCTAAGGCCTTTGGCGCCAACCCGTACTTGGGTGCCGTCGTCGGCGGTGCGTTCATCAACTCCTCGTTGCAGAGCGCCTACACGGTTGCCTCCGAGGGCGTGCAGACTATGGTCACCGTTATTCCCGGTGTGTACAGCTTTGAGTGGGTCGGCTATCAGGGCCACGTGATCCCCATCGTTATCGCCTGCGCCATTCTGGCCTTCCTCGAGAAGCGCCTGCACAAGATCGTTCCCGAGATGTTCGACCTCTTTGTGACCCCGCTCGTCTCGGTGTTCGTGACCGTGCTCGTGACGCTCGTTGCCGTCGGCCCCATCTTCGTGTGGGCCGAGAACGCCATCCTCGGTCTGATCCAGGCCCTGCTGACCCTGCCCTTCGGCATCGGTTCCTTTATCGTCGGCCTCTTCTATGCCCCCACGGTCGTTACCGGTATCCACCAGATGTACACCGCTATCGACTTGGGCCAGCTCGCCCAGTACGGCGTGACCTACTGGCTGCCCATCGCCAGCGCTGCCAACATCGCCCAGGGTGGCGCTGCGCTCGCCGTTGCCTTTAAGACCCGCGATGCCAAGATTAAGGGCCTGGCGCTTCCTTCGGCTCTGTCCGCCTTTATGGGCATTACCGAGCCTGCCATCTTCGGTGTGAACCTGCGCTTCTTTAAGCCCTTCATCGCCGGCTGCATCGGCGGCGGTTGCGGTGCCCTGGTCTGCGCGCTCACTTCGCTGGCTGCCTCCGGCACGGGCGTTACCGGTATCTTCGGCATCCTGCTGTGCCTGGCCCAGCCCGTGCAGTACGCGATCATGTTTGCGGTTGCCGCGCTGGTCTCCTTTGCCGTCTCGTTTGTCCTGTACAAGGACGAGCCCAAGGCTTCCGAGCAGGCCTAAGAGCTTTTGATTGAGGGGATGCCCGCGTGTCGTATGCTCGCGGGCGTTTCCCGTATCTGGTGCCGATCTCTGGCGCCTTGTTACTTTCGATTCGTTAGGACTTTGATATGTCTAATGCACTTGGTCGCGACCTTGCAAAGTTGGTTGCCGCTGTTGACGCTGCCGCCTCTGAGTGCGGTCATGGTGCGTATGGCCAGCGCTTCCATATTATGCCGCCGGCGGGCTGGCTCAACGACCCCAACGGTCTTTGCCAGGTGGGTGGCGTGTTCCATGCCTATTTTCAGTATGCGCCGTTTGATGTCGAGGGTGGCGTTAAGGTCTGGGGCCATGCGACGAGCCGCGACCTTATGACGTGGGACTACGTTGGCGCCCCACTGCTGCCCGACGAGCCGTTCGATTGCCACGGTGTGTATTCGGGCTCTGCGCTTGCCGAGGACGGTCGCATTCGCGTGCTGTACACAGGCAACGTTAAGCTTTCCGATGCGGGCGGTACGTACGACTACGTCAATACCGGCCGTCGTGCCGATACCGTCTATGTGGAGAGTGCCGACGGTCAGGCGTTTGGCGCCAAGCGTGTGGTGCTGGCGTCCGAGGATTATCCCGAGGATTTGACCTGCCACGTGCGCGATCCCAAGGTGTGGCGTGACGCGGACGGGCGTTACCATATGGTGCTGGGCGCGCGTCGTCGCGTGGATGGTCCGCATGTCGATAGTCGATTTTGCGCCATGCACGGCGAGGGTGCCGGGCGCGATGTGGGTGAGATCTTGGTGTATGGCTCGGCCGATATGCTGAGCTGGGAGCTCGAGAACCGCGTGTCTACGCCCGAGCGTTTTGGCTTTATGTGGGAGTGCCCCGGCTATATCGAGCTCGATGCGAATGGCGATACCGCTGCATTTTTGTCGTTCTCGCCCCAGGGCCTTGAGGGCGGCCGTTGGGACCGCGGCAACGTATACGCTGCTGGCTACATGCCTGTAACGGGCGACATTACCGGTGGTGACGGTACCTATGAGCTGGGTGAGTTCCGCCTGTGGGACGCCGGTTTTGACTTCTATGCGCCTCAGGAGTTCACGGCCGAGGACGGTCGCCACATTCTGATCGGCTGGATGGGCATGCCCGATGAGCCGACCTATGGCAACGATCCCACTGTGGTGTGCGGCTGGCAGCACTGCATGACGGTGCCGCGTGAGCTTACAGCCGGTGACGGCGGCGTAGTCCTGCAGCAGCCGGCGCGCGAGATTGAGCGCCATTATGCCTCGGTGCGTGTGGGGGAGGGCTCGCTGGAGGTTGCCGGCGATACCTGCTTTGACGTTGTTGTTGACGGTGTCGACGGCGCGTTTACCGCGTCCGTTGATGGCGAGCTGAAGCTGGCGTTTGTGCCCGCCGAGGGCGAGCTGCCCGCGCGCTTTGAGATGCGATTTACCGATGAGGGCCGCGCTTCTGCCGGCTGCGGTCGTACCGTGCGCTGGGAGCCCATCGACGAGGTTCGTAACGTGCGCATTGTCGGCGATGTCTCGTCGGTCGAGGTGTTTGTGAACGATGGCGTGCTCGTGTTTTCGACGCGCATCTATCCCGAGACCTATGGCGTGGCCGTTGACGCTCCGGGCGCGAGTGTGAACTATCACACGCTCAACATTTAGGCGATTCGTTGCATATCGGCGCTATACTGCAGCCGTTGCCCACGATGCGGGGGACACCCGCATCGTGGGTTTTTGTTTTGAAGGGCCGGTACCGCAGGGGCGTACAGCAGTTAGAAGAGGCCTGGGCTGTAAGGGCCGGCGCGCGTGAGGCGCGACTGGTTGCGGCCCCGCATGTGCCGGCAGCGCTGCCGCAGCTGGGGATTGTACGTCCCGGTGACCGCCTGGTGGCCTTTGCGGACGACTTTGCCGATGCGTTTGCGAGCGGCTTTGATGCCTGCGACGTGGCTATGGTGGGTGAGCCGTCGGTTGCAGCGTTTGTCGCCGCGTCCGAGAACTTTGATGCTTCGTTTGATGCCGAGGGGCCGCACCTGTGGTGGTTTGTCAACTCCATCGGCGGGTTTGGTCTGCGCGTGCCCGATCTTCGCGCCCTGGGTCGCGCGGCTCGCGATGCCCGCGCGCTGTTGGTTGTGGACAACACCGTGGCGTCGGCTTTTGGCTGCGATCCGCTGCGGCTGGGTGCTGCGCTGTCGCTCGAGGCGCTCGATCGCGTGTGCGCCGGCAAAGCTCCACGCAAGCTCGTTGCCGCTTCGGTGGCGCGCTCGCAGCTCAAGCGCCATCGCGTGGATGCTGCTGCCGAGTGCGCGCATGCGTTGTTTGCGGGCTGCGGTGCTTTGGCGCTCGACCTTTCTACCGAGGAGGCCGGTGTGCTGGAGCGCGGGCTGGACTCGCTCAATACCCGCATGCAGGCACACTTCGACCGCGCCCGTGCGCTGGCCGAGTATCTGGCCGCCAACGAGATGGTGCGCAACGTTCGCTATCCCGGACTGAGCTCGCATCCCGACCATGCGGTTGCAACGGGAATCCTCGAGCATGGTTTTGGCCCGGCAGTTGAATTTGACCTTATCGGCCGTACGGCGGGCGAGCTATTCGATGCCTTGCCGGGGGAGTTTCGTACATCGCCTGCTGGTGGCGCAGCGACGCGTCTTTCGGCTCCCCGCGGCAAGCAGGGGAGCACCGTCCGCCTCTTCGCCGGCACCGACGACCCCCTAGTTGTAGCGTCCACCCTAGATAATGCCCTTCGCAACTAGCTAAATCATCCCCGACTCCATAAGTTGCGGTGAAATAGGGATTGATTTACGGCTTTAACCGCATAAACAGTCCCTATTTCACCGCAACTTATGAGAAGGGGTTGTGTAGCTAAAAAAGCCCCGTCCCAAATTAGCTACTTTGGTTGATGCTGGCGATGAGGTCGTTGGCCTTTGCGGCAATTACTTGGTTGATGTCGGTCTGCAGCTCCTCGTAGGCCGCTATGGCTCGCTCGCCGGCGGGGGTGAGCGAGCTCCCGCGGGCGCCGTCGCGCTCGATGAGCTTGCAGCCCAGCTGACCTTCGGCCTCGTTCACAATGCGCCATGCCTTGGAATACGCCATGCCCATGCTCTTGGCGGCGCGGTTGAGCGAGTGCTCGCGGGCAATACCCTGTAGCAGCAAGACGCAGCCGTGGCCGAACACACCCGGCAGATCCTTGTCGCACGCTTGAATGACCAGCTTTGCCGTCGTCTTGTACTCCATATGCTCCACGTCTCCCCGCTAAAGTGTTTGCTGGGCAAACGCAAAGCCTGCGTCAAGCCCTCGTGTGCTCTTCTTAAATCATGCATTGTAGCAGTCAAAGTGCGTTAAAATACTTCCCCAGTATTGGGCGCCCAAGGTTGGGCTGGGTCCTACGAGGCCTGCAGCCGACCGGTCGCATGGAAAAAGGAGAAACATGGCTACGTTCTTTCCCGGTGAGTCCCACACGTTTTCGGAGTATCTGCTGGTCCCTGGTTACTCGTCCTCGCAGTGCATTCCCAACAACGTCTCTCTTAAGACGCCTCTAACCCGCTTTAAGCGCGGTGAGAAGCCGGCAATCACCCTGAACATCCCCATGGTTTCCGCCATCATGCAGTCCGTCTCGGGCGTCGACATGGGTGTCGCGCTTGCTACCGAGGGTGGCCTGTCCTTCATTTACGGTTCCCAGAGCGCCGAATCCGAGGCCGCTATGGTCAAGGCCGTCAAGGATCACAAGGCCGGCTTCGTTCAGTCCGATTCCACGCTGACCCCCGACATGACCATGGAGCAGGTCATCGAGCTCAAGGAGAAGACCGGTCACTCCACCATGCCGGTCACCGACGACGGCACTCCCAAGGGCAAGCTCCTGGGCATCGTCACCAGCCGTGACTATCGCCCCAGTCGCGATGACCACCAGACGAAAGTCTCCGAGTTCATGACCCGGCGTGAGCAGCTCATCGTGGGCGACAAGAACATTAGCCTCAAGGTTGCTAACGACGTCATCTGGGACAACAAGCTCAACGCTCTGCCCATCGTCGACGACAACGATCACCTCATGGGTATCGTCTTCCGCAAGGACTACGACAGCCACAAGACCAACCCCAACGAGCTGCTCGACGGCGACAAGCGCTACATGGTCGGCGCCGGTATCAACACCCGCGACTATGCCGAGCGCGTGCCGCTGCTCATCGAGGCCGGTGCCGACGTCCTGTGCATCGACTCTTCCGAGGGCTTCAGCGAGTGGCAGAAGCGCACCATCGAGTGGATTCGCGCCAACTACGGCGAGGATGTTAAGGTTGGTGCCGGCAACGTCGT
>DBGBLM010000044.1:0-6950 GCA_048448865.1 Collinsella sp. | reverse complement strand
TTTCAGCGCAGTTTTGGGCGCCCGCTCCCAAACTCGTGGACTCCGGAATGCGGAATTCGCCGGAATGTGCACGCCGCCCCGGGGGGTCCCTGCGGGTAAAAAGCAACCGCCCCGCCAAAATATGCATTCTGCGGGGCGGTTTATGCAATAAAGCGACTGCGGCACGTCACAGCTCGCTACAACTTGAATCCAAGAACAGGTTACTCGGCGCTCTTGAGGGCGCCGACCATGTCAATCCTATTGAGGGTGCGATTGGTAGTCAGGTTGACGATAAACGTAAAGACAAAGGAAAGCATTACGGCGAGCACATAACTCAGCGGCTGGACCTCAACGTCAAAGTAGAGCGACGGCATCTGCAGGATGTACGTAAAGCTCTCGGCAAGCAGGCCACCCAGCGGCACGCCCAGTGCGGTGCCAATCGCCGTGAGGATCAACGTCTCCTTGTTGACGTAGTGGTGCACCTCGCCACGGCGGAAGCCCAGCACCTTGATGGTCGCCAGCTCGCGCTCGCGCTCCGAAATGTTGGTGTTGGACAGCGTAAACACCACCACAAACGACAGGCACGCCGCCATAAAGGTCACGAGCACCACGACGGAATTGATAATCGCAAAGTTTGCCTCGTAGTTCTGCCAATGTTCGGCCGTGCTCGAGATGGTGAGCCAACCGTCGCTCTTAAGCTTCTTGCTAAACGCAATCTGGTCGGCCGACGAGCCCTTAAGCAGCACAAAGATACCGTTGAGGCGTGCGCTTCGACCGAACGCGCGCTCATAGGTGCCCTGCGTCATGTAAAGCGTGTTGCCCAGATAGTTGAGCGAGATGTCGCTAACCTTGACCTTGGCGACGTTGAGTGACGAATCCTGGACGTGTGCTGTATCGCCCGGCTTGATTCCTAGCACCAGCTGCGAGCTCTTGCTTAAATACACGTCCCCGTCACGCAGGGCGAGCGGTTCTTTGGACTCATCCTCCAGGCGCACGTAATCGCCCAAGTCACCCGTGCGGTCATCGGGCACCACGATCAGCTGCACGGTCTCGCTCTTTCCGCCGAATGTAAAGGTGACGTTGTCGGTCATAATCGGCAGCGTCGAAGTCACGGTCACGTCGGAATCCTTGGCTGCGCTTCGCTCGTCGAGCGCCGCGCACGTCTGCGAAAAATCGTCGGGATTGGCAACCGCCAGCAAGTCATAGCGCGTGATATGCCCATACTGCTTGGGCGAAAGCGCGACCGACGTGTCGCGAATACCCATACCGCAGATCACAAGCGCGGTGCAACCCGCGATGCCAAAGATGGTCATAAAGGCGCGCTTTTTGTAGCGGAACAGGTTACGTGCTGCCACCTTGTTCAAAAAGCCCATGCGGCGCCAGATAAAGCCGATGCGCTCGAGCAAGATGCGCGAGCCGGCGCGCGGGGTCTTGGGACGCATAAGCGAGGCCGGGGTCTCGGCCATCTCGTGGCGGCAGGCGATAATCGTGGCGCCCACCACGCCCACGGCAAACAGCGCCACCGAAACGATCGAGGACACGATGTCGTACGAAAGCAACATCTGGGGCAGCGAGTACATGTCGTCGAACACCGTAAACAAGAACAGCGGCAGGCCCACAAAGCCGATGATATTGCCGAGCACGCCGCCGATCAGGCACGCCCACAGCGAGTAGTCCACGTATTTGGACAGGATGCGTCCGCGCGAATAGCCGAGTGCTTTGTAAAGGCCAATAAGCGTGCGCTCCTCCTCGACCATGCGGGTGGCGGTGGTGAGGCTAATGAGCACGGCGACGATAAAGAAGATGAACGGGAACACCGTGGCGATGGCCTCAATTGACGAGCTATCGCTCTCCACGCTCGAGTAGCTTGCGATATTGCCGCGGTCCTGGATGTACCAGGTGCATTCTCCCAGATCGGAAAACTCGGCGCGGGCATCGGCAAACTGCTGGTCGGCGGCGGCACGGCGCTGATCCAGGTCGGCCTGCGCTTGCGCACGCTCGTCGCTGCCCTCGGCCATGCGGTTGATGTTGTCCTGCTCGATCCCAAAGACCATATTCGCCTGACGCTCAGCCGCGTCCAAGTTCGCCGGCGTATCGGCCGTCAGCTCCTGAGCACGCGCTTTCTCGCGCTCCTCGCGGATCTTCTCTATATTGCCCTTGACCTCATTGATCTTTGCCGCGTAGGCATCCGAATAGGAGTTGAGATCCTTGGCTCCCTCGACGATCACGTGGACCGCGGAGTAGGAAGAAGATGTCGCGGCGTCCTCGCTCACATAGAACTTATAGTCCGCCGCCGAAGCAGCGCGAAAGGCGTTGACTGTCGAGTCGGAGCTCACGTCGGTGGGATCGAGAACCTCGGCCGTGATGGTGTAATCGCTATCGGCAAACTGGTCCTTGGCGCTTTGGTTCGACGAGCTCGCATCGTTGGCGGCAAAACTCACCGTATCGCCGAGCTTTTTGCCCGAAGCCTTCAGGAACTTCGAAGTCACCGCGACCTCATCGGCGCTCTCAGGCAAATCGCCGTTCACGAGCACCGGCTGATCGATGTTCTCCTTGGAGAGACTTTGCACGACCACGCGCTCGCGCGTTGTGCCCACGGCGGTGTAGGCGGTCTCGGTGTAGATGCCCTCGACCGTTTCGACGCCATCGACCTCTTGGATGGCGTCGAGATCATCGTCAGTCAGGCCATAGGTCGACTGCACGTTGATGTCGTAAACATTCTGTTGGTCAAAGTAAGCGTCGACCGAATCGCACAGGTCCTCGCAACCCGCCTTAAGGCCGCACATCACGCTCACGCCGAGCGCGGTGATGACCACGATTGACAAGAAGCGCTTAAGACTGCCTCGGATTGTGCGGTAAATGCCACGGCGAAAAATCGTCGGGACCATATCGTTTGAGCTTTGAGCAGTGCGGTAGGTCGCGAACTCCCAGTCGCGGTCTGCGTGCTCCGTATCGTGGTTTTGGCTGTTTTGGCGATCTTGGTCCATGGGCGCTACCACTCGATCGTCTCGATAGGCACGGGATTTTGCTGGACCGTCTCGCTCTCCACGCGGCCGCTCTTAAAGCGGATCAGGCGATCGGCCATGGGCGCCAGCGCGGAGTTATGGGTGATGATGATGACCGTGATGCCCTGCTTGCGACAGGTGTCCTGTAGCAGCTGCAAGATCTGCTTGCCGGTTTTGTAGTCGAGTGCGCCCGTGGGCTCGTCGCACAGGAGCAGCTTGGGGTTCTTGGCCAGCGCGCGGGCGATGGACACACGCTGCTGCTCGCCGCCCGAAAGCTGCGCCGGAAAGTTAGCAAGACGGTCGCCCAGGCCAACCTGACGAAGCGTTTGCTCGGCATCGAGCGAATCGGGGCAAATCTGCGCCGCAAGCTCGACATTTTCGAGCGCCGTCAGGTTGGGGACCAGATTGTAGAACTGGAAGACAAAGCCGACGTCGGCACGGCGGTATTCCACGAGCTGCGCCTCGTTGGCGGAGCTCACGTCGCGCCCGTCCACCGTCACAGTGCCGGAGGTTACCGTATCCATGCCACCCAGGATGTTGAGCGCCGTAGTCTTGCCGGCACCCGAGGCGCCCAGGATAATGGCGAGCTCGCCGCGCTCAACGGTAAAGCTCGCGCCGTCGAGCGCGTGAATGCGGGCATCGCCCTCGCCGTACGCCTTGATGACGTCTTTGAATTCGATATAAGCCATCGATTAATTCCCATCTGGTCGGATAACTCCTTAGTATTACCCATTTCGCACCGACCAAAAAGGGACAGGTTCATTTTGGCAGGTTTTAGAGGCGGACGGTAAAGGTGGTCTGGTTACCGTGGCCGCAGACAGAAGCGCTCCCGCCGTGGGCTTCGGCGATGGCACGCACCACGGATAGGCCCACGCCCGAGCCGCCCGTCTTGGAGCTGCGCGATACGTCCGCACGATAGAAGCGGTCGAACAATCGATCTAGGTCGCCTTCGGGCAGCTCGTCCACGGCGTTCGAAACGACAAGCTCGGCCGAGCCTTTGCCCGCACCGCGCGAAACAGCACGCAGGCTCAGCTCGATAACGCTGTCTTCGCTTGCGTAGCGTGTGGCGTTGTCCAGCAGTAGTTCAACAACCTGCGTCACTGCCGCGGCATCGGCATGGGCCCGCACAGAGCTCGCGATCGACGTCGACAGCCGCTTGCCGCGCGAAACCGCCACCGATTCAAACGGCGCCGCCGCCTTGTCCACCGCCTCCGAAAGATCGATCGATGTCATGGCAAAGCCCGCCGAGCCCTCGTCCATGCGAGCCAAAAATACCAGACGCTCCGTAAGTGCCGTCAGCCGCGCGACCTGCTCGTGAATGCTCTGCGTCCACTCACTCTCGCCGCTCTCGATCTCTTGCACCTCGTTAGCGGCATCAATCACGGCTAGCGGCGTCTTGATCTCGTGGCTTGCATCGGTAATAAAGCGCTTTTGCTTGCTGTAGCTCTCGACCATCGGTCGAATCACCGCGCCCGAGGCACCCGCCACAATTGCCAACACCGCCAGCCAGCCAATGCAACTGATCGCCACGCTCGCGCTCAAAAACGAATGAAAGCTTGCAAGCTCGCGCGAGCAGTCCACAAACACATAGGTGGTCTCGTCGCCCTGAACCGTAACCGTATAGCGGTAGTTACCAGAAAAGCCCGAGGTCCGACCCTTGGAATATAGTCCTGCAGCGATGCGTGCAGCACGCTTGGCACCCACCGCGGCAATGCGGGCCGTGTTGACATCGGTCACCTGCCCACCGGCAATCGACACCGTAAAGTAGCGCGTGTCGAAGGGAGACTCCGCCGTCATGCCTTCAAAATGCCCATCGCGAACGGCTGCCCGGTTACCGGTAGCAACCTTGCCGGCAACCGCATCCTGACCGGGATCGGCCTTAGGCTCATCCGTCCAATCAATGCCGTCCTTGCCCGCCAAGATATAGCCCAGACGAGCGTCGGCCATCTTGCAGACATGCGAGTAGTTGACGATATTGATGCCGGCGATGATAAGCGTAAGCACGGCGGTCACGGCACCCATGGCAACCAGGATGAACTTACGACGCAGGCGACGTCCCATTGCACTGGCAGCATCGGCGCGCCCCGGATTACCCGAGTCCGCGCCCATGCCGAACTTTGCCGTCGTGCGCTTCCACCACGCACTCGCGCTCACGCCTATTCGCCCTCCTCAACAACCTCGAGCGAATAGCCCTGGTTGCGCGATGCACGGATGGCCACGTTGGCACCAAGCGCCGTCAGCTTTTTGCGCAGGTACGAGATGTAGACCCACACCACGTTGGCGCCTTCGGGCGCGTCCTCACCCCAAACCCCGAGCATCAGACGCTCGGTGGGCATGCGCGTGCTGGCGTTGCGCATAAAGAGCTCCATAAGCTGAAACTCACGATTAGCCAGATGTTCCTCGCCCAAGGGACCCACAAGTGTGCACGATGCCGTGTCGAGGCGCACGTTGCCCACGCTGAGCGTCGTGGCGTCAATTGCCGTCGCGGCGCGCGTCATAGCACGAATGCGCGCGAGCAGTTCCTTGGCGGCAAACGGCTTGGTCAGGTAATCGTTGGCACCGGCATCCAGACCCTCGACCTTATCGGACACCTCGCTTTTGGCCGTAAGCATGATGATGGGCAGGCGTTTGCCGGCCTCACGCGTGCGCTTGAGCACCTCGATACCGTCCATGCCGGGCATCATGATGTCCAGGATTGCGGCGTCGTAATCGTTGGTGAGTAGATACTCGAGCGCCGTCAGGCCGTCGAGGGCGGTGTCGACCTCGTAGTCGCTATGTTGAAGAATCGCGGTGAGGGCGCGGGAGAGGCCAGGTTCGTCCTCGGCAAGCATCAGCTTCATAGTTGTTCCTTTGGCGCACGGCTCTACAGGTTTCGATACTGCCGATGATAGCGCACCGTCAACCGCCTTAGCGCAGCCTTAGCTGCTCAACCTGCGCGTTTTCAAATACGCAGGATATGGCTTAGCCAAACTTAAGGCCCAGATGCCGAGGGCTTGGACGCATACCGAGCGCGAAGGGACAGTGACTCGTCCTTTCACGGCGTCCTAGTTATGCAAAGTGCTCGAGCGTTACTCCTCGTACGCGCCCTCAAGCCGCAGCAGCCACTCCTTGCGGTCGAGGCCGCCGGCATATCCGTTGAGCGAACCATCGGCGGCAACCACGCGATGGCACGGCACAATAATCGAAATGGGATTACGCGCGACCGCGGCCCCCACGGCACGGGGAGACGCAACGGGTGCTTCGTTTCCCGGTACACGATGTCGAGCCGCAACACGCTGGGCGATCTCACCATACGTAGCGACCTCGCCACGCGGGATAGAAAGCAGCTCAAACCAAACCTCGCGCTGAAACGCCGTACCAATCATATGCAACGGCGGCGTAAACCGAGGCTCCTGCCCCGCAAAATAAGCATTCAGCCAAGCCCAAGAACGCTCAAGTACCGACGAGGCAGCACCGTTTGTCGGATTCACCGAAGACATGCCGCCAGCACCAGAAACCGCATCGGCGCCTTCAACATGTTCGGAGTCTTCCCGGAGAAGCGTGGAGCCAAAGTGCTCCTGCCCCTCAAACCAAAGCCCCGTCAGACCGCGGCCATCAGCGGCAAGCAAGATTTCGCCCAAAGGCGAAGCAAACGTCGTCGTGACCACCAGCGGCTCCTTTCAAAACTCCGCAACATAATACCGCGAATTGTGCAGACAACCCCAATCGACCCCAAAGTCACCCCAGGCAGCAGGCGCAACGCGCCGCAGCTGCCGGCCGCGCCCCACAGTCCCCCAAGGCGGCAGGCGCAAAGCGCCGAGGCCACCGCCGGGACCAGGGCCCGCAGCGGCCACGTGCCCTCACATCAGCCCAGCGGCCCCAACCAACAACGGCCCCATCGCTAGCCGCTCGCAGCCGAGTCACCGCAGGCGGGGGCCGGGCTTAGTTTTCAGAACACTCCGCAGACCAGTGTTGGGGCCTGGGCGG
>DBGBLM010000043.1:0-4153 GCA_048448865.1 Collinsella sp. | reverse complement strand
CCGGCGCTTGCATGTGCATATGCTAGCTATGATACCCCGAGCGGGGGCGCGCTCCTAGAATGTCGCGGACCACAGCCCGTGCAGGTTGCAGTAGGCATAGACGGTACCGGTCTTGGAGCCGCCCGCGAAAAACGTCGCGGGTTTCATGCCGGGCTCAAGGTAATGAACCTCTAAGCGGCCCTCGGCCTCAAGCGCAATCCACTCAATGTAGTGTTCGGGCAGGCTGGGGTGCTCGACCGAGCCAACGCGTGCACGAATCACGTGACCGTCGCGCTCGGTCTCGACAACAGGCACGTGCTTCTCGTGCGCCGCGTCCTCAGTGTTTGCGGTCAGTTCCGTGCAACCGGCAGGGGTCGCAACGTCGTCGCCAAGGGCAGCGATGAGCTTACCGTCGGGGTCCTTAAAGAATTTCGCCATGATGTTCTCCTTTGCTGATGTGCCAATGTTCTTGATGGTTCTTATGCCCAAAGGCAGACAAACCATCCACGGCATTGCAAATGAACACATAACGGATCAGGCAAGCGGTCGGGCCAAAATGCGTCGACCGTCCTGCCCACTCCAGCAGTCCCACCCCGCGCGCGGCTAGCGCCCGTCGCCGCCGAGAAGCGCCAGAACATCCTCGCGCGTGAACAGTGCCGACGAGATGCCGTCGCCGCCGAGTACGCTGTTGACCAGGTCGCGCTTGGACTCCTGCATCTGCATAATGCGTTCCTCGATCGTGTCCTTGGCGATGAGCTTGTACACGGTCACGGTATGCTGCTGGCCAATACGGTGTGCACGATCAGTTGCTTGGTCCTGCGCCGCCACGTTCCACCACGGGTCGTAGTGGATGACCACGTCGGCAGCCGTCAAGTTAAGGCCCACGCCGCCCGCCTTGAGCGAAATCAAAAAGACCGGAACCTCGCCCGCTTGGAACTGCGCGACCATCTTGGCGCGGCTCTCCTTAGACGAAGCGCCCGTGAGCTTAAGGAAGGCGATGTCCTCCTTGGCCAGGCGCTTACCGATAATATCGAGCATACCCGTAAACTGGCTGAACAACAGGATGCGATGTCCGCCGTCGAGTGCGCCGTGCACGAGCTCCATGCACGTATCGAGTTTGGCGCTCCCCGCCTTGTAATCCTCGTAGTGCAGACGCGGGTCGCAGCAGATCTGGCGCAGCTTGGTGAGCTCGGCGAGCACCTTGAGCTTGTCCTTCTTAAACTCGGATGCCTCGCGATGCTGCACCTGTTGGGCGATGCGGTCCTGGTTGGCCAGGTAGAGTTTGCGCTGCTCGCCGGTGAGCTGCGCCATGACCGTATCCTCGATCTTCTCGGGCAGGTCGGCCACCACGTCTTCCTTGACACGGCGCAACACAAACGGCGACACGAGCGCTTGCAGGCGAGCGGCACTGTCGCCCTCGGCATGCTCGACCGGGCTTTCGAAGCGCTTGGCAAACGACTCGCGCGTGCCGAGCAGGCCCGGCATTAAAAAGTCGAAGATGCTCCAGAGCTCGGATAGGCGGTTTTCGATGGGCGTGCCCGTCAGGGCAAAGCGCACGCCGGCAGGCAGGCGCTTTGCGGCGCGCGCCACCTGGGTGAGCGGGTTTTTAATGTACTGGGCCTCATCGAGCACCACGCGGGCAAAGTCCCGCTCGGCATACTCGTCGATATCGCGGCGCATGAGGTCATACGACGTCACGACCACGTTATGCTCGACCACGCCGGCGATTTGCACGCGACGCTGCGCCTTGGCGCCCACGATGGCGCACACATCTAGCGACGGGGCAAAGCGCTCCAGCTCGGCGGTCCAGTTGTACACAAGCGACGCAGGGCACACCACAAGCGTGGGCTTAGTGTCCCCCGCTTCCACGCGCGCCAGAATGTGCGCGATCATCTGGAGCGTTTTGCCCAGGCCCATGTCGTCGGCCAAGATGCCGCCAAGGCTCAGGTGTTCGAGCGAGCCGAGCCACTGGTATCCGTCGACCTGGTAGCCGCGCAGTGTGGCCTTGAGCGAGACCGGCACCGTAAAGTCCATCTTGCCGAGCGTATCCAAGCGCTCGACGGTGCGGCGGAACGCGGCGTCACGATCGGCCTCGAGCGCGGGCGTGCGCGCGAGCATGCTATCGACGAACAGGGTACTCGACGCGGGAAGCGACACGCCGTCGAGCAGGTCGACAGCATCGACCCCCAGATCCTCGGCAAGGCCAAACGCGGCGCGCGCCCCCTCGTCCAGGCGAATGATGTCGCCCGACGTGAGACGCGCAAACGTCTGGTGACGCTTGTAGGAGTCCAGATAGATGGCAAGGTCTGCCGCCGAAAGCCCGCTCGCGCTCAGTTCGACGTCGAGCAGGTTACTCTTGACGGTCGCACGCACCGAAAGCTTGGGCGCGGGGCGGACCGAAATCTGGCGCAGACGGTCGCTGAGCATGACCTCACCAAGCTTGGACAGGACGGATAGGCCCTCGGTCAGCAGGCAGAACAAGCTCTCGTCATCGCGCTCCTCAAACGCCAGACCGCCCTCGTAGAAATCGAAGTACAGGGCCGCCGTGTCCATAACGCGAAACTCCGCCACCTCGTCGCGGGGCGGCACGCCCGGGCGCCGCTCTTCGAAGGGGCTGCCCGGAGCGCCCAGACTAAAGAGGTCTGCCGACCAGTCGCCGTAGGTAACCGTAATTTTGCAGGTCACAAGCCCATCGTCGACGCCGATCGCCATAGCAAAGCTCGGCTCGGGCGCCACGTTATCGAGCGCGGCGGGCGCGGTAAGGTCGGTGTAGTCGCGCAAAATGGGCAGCGCCATACGACAGAACTCCCCCACCTGGTCGACAGCGATATGGATCGGCGTGCGACAGGGCAGTAAGCGCGATAGGAACGGCGCCGCATGCTGGGCAAACGCTACATCGGCGCGGCGCGCACGGCGGGTGTCGACCAGATAGGCAACGTCGCCCGAAGCAAAGCAGTATGCATCGGCCGGCAGGCGTAGATCGTAGCTACCACCAGCCGCCGGCGCAATTTTGGCGGCAAGGAGCGGTGGGCGCTTAGACAGCGCCTCGTCCTCCCCTTCCGGAGGCATCTCAACCGCCACGTCATAGGTGCGATGCGTCGTCGTCCCCCGCGACCAAGCGGGCTCAAAGGAGATGGTCTGGCCGCGCAGCAGGTCCAGCACATATACGATGCTATGCTCGGACAGCGGCAACTGACGCTCGGCGACAAAACCGCTGCGGGCAAAGTCGTACGACGCCGAACGCGAGCTTGTGATGTCATCGAGATAGGCAACTGTCGTCACAACAAGGTTGAGCAGCTTTGTCGACACGTCCTCGAAGGCTTCGGGCGTATGAACAAACGTGAGCTTCTTGCCGTACGAGAAGGTGCCGCCTCGGACATAGGCGTCGGCCATGCCGTCGATATCCTTGACCACGTAGGAGACCGATCCACAACGAATGCGAAGCTCGAGCGCCCAGCTAAAGCGGTCGGCAAACAGTGGATTGTAGTACGGCACCAGCGAGGGCTCCAACACCGCCTTGGGGGCATCGGGATCCACACTGCTGGCGAGCTTGCGGCGCATGCTCGCCAGCTCATCCATGCGCGCGTCCGAAAGATCGGAGAGCGCCGCCATGAGGCTGGGACTCGTGGGGACGGGCGCCGGAAAGGGAAAGTTGGGATTGACGGCCGGCGCTTTGAGCGCGGTGCGCGCGGGCTGTTTCGGCTGCGCCGTAAACGTGCGGACCGGCGTGCGCAAACCTTCGACGGGCTCGGCGCCGCTGGCATCCAAATACGCCAGAGCCGTGGCAATAGCGTGCTTGCACATACCGGGGTAACGATAGGCGGCGGGGCAATCGCAGTCGTAGTCGATCACCTCGTGCTCGTCCATGTCGAGCGCCACGTGCGTCTTGTACAGGTCGCCGCGCGAACCGCGCACCGAGCCCTCAACCGTCACGTTTTTGGAGAAGCGCGAGCCGCTGTCCTCGATCGACAGCACGGCGCCGTTGAGCATGAGCGAACGCCCCTTCATAAAGGTGCCGCTCAACGCCGCCTCTTTACGAAGCGCCTGCACAAACGTCCCCTGCGCCATCACTTCCTCCAATCTCACCCGGGGTAGCTTAGATAACCGTCACGCGGCCTTGGTTGCCGACGATGGCCTTTGCCTCTGCCAGCAGCGGAATCGAGCGCGCATTGAC
>DBGBLM010000042.1:0-3500 GCA_048448865.1 Collinsella sp. | reverse complement strand
AGTTACTGTTCGAATGTGTTCAAATAAACACGAACAGTGAAGAACCGCACATTCAGATGCCCGGACCTGAACGCGATTCAACACTTCCAAACAGAAACTACGCACCTGCGTATCTCTCAAGGAGGATGTCATGAGGGTTGTAATCGCTTCCGATGCCGACGGTATGTCGATGAAGGAGTCCATCAAGGAGATGCTCATCGCCGACGGTCACGAGGTCGTCGACTATTCCGAGACCCCTGCCGCGGACTTTGTCGATTCCGCGACCGCCGTTGCCAAGGACCTGCTGGAGCACAAGGATTCCCAGGGCTTCGCATTCGATAAGTACGGCGTCGGCTCCTATATGGCCGCCGTCAAGATAAAGGGCATGGTCGTCGCCAACATTTCCGACGAGCGTTCCGCCTACATGACCCGCGAGCACAACGGCTCGCGCATGGTCACCATGGGCCCGGGCGTTGTGGGCACCGAGGTCGCCAAGAAGATCGCCCGCGAGTTCCTGCGCGCCCAGTACGCCGGCGGCCGTCACCAGATCCGTGTCGACATGCTCAACAAGATGGCCTAACGAGAGCCACCGAGAACTCGAACTTCTACCTCAACTTGTGAATTCAGACGAAAGGACGTTCTGATGAAGAAGACCATCGCAATCGGTTGCGACCATATCGTTACGGACGAGAAGATCTATCTGGCCGACCGCCTGGAGCAGGCTGGCTACAAGGTGCTCGACTGCGGCACCTACAGCCACACCCGTACGCACTACCCCATCTACGGTAAGGCCGTGGGCGAGGCTGTTGCCAGCGGCAAGGCCGACTTTGGCGTGGCCCTGTGCGGTACCGGCATCGGCATCACCAACGCCGTCAACAAGGTTCCCGGCGCCCGCTGCGCCTTGGTCCGCGACATGACCTCTGCCCTGTATGCCCGTCGCGAGCTCAACGCCAACATCGTGGGCTTTGGCGGCAAGATCACCGGCGAGTTCCTGATGGCCGATATCATGCTTGCCTTCCTGGAGGAGCCCTACGAGAAGACCCCCGAGCACGATGCCCTGATTGCCAAGATCGATGCCTGCAATAAGGCCGACGCTGAGGCTCAGGCTGACCCGCACTTCTTTGACGAGTTCCTCGAGAAGTGGGACCGCGGTGAATACCACGATTAGCGGGTATCCGGCGTAATTAACTAGTCCGTTGACGGCTCGCGTTTCTGTGAGGGGGCGCGGGCCGGTTTTCTATCAGCCCAATTGGCCCAGCGGGCTGGACGTGCATTGTTCTTTTGTTTGCGGCGCTGCCTCATTACCTTTCTGCTAAAGGCACGACATTCACAATGGATCGTGCGAGATGATATGTGAAGGAGAAGATTCCCATGGAGTTTGTTCTTGATAACGGCTCTGTCCGCATTGCGTTGAGCACGGCGGGCGGGTCGTTCACTTCTATTACGGCCAACGGCCGTGAGTACCTGTGGCAGGGTGACCCGGCGGTCTGGTCGGGCCAGGCACCCATTTGTTTCCCGATCTGCGGCGGCCTTCGTGACGGTCGCGCAATGACCATGGGCGGCCGCGAGGTTAAGCTCGCCCGTCACGGCTTTGCTCGCAAACAGGAGTGGAAGCTCGAGGAGCAGGGCGACAACATGGTCGCGCTGAGCCTAAGCTCTGCCGACCATGCCGAGTTGCTCGAGCAGTACCCGTATCCGTTTAAGATCGTTGCTCGTTACACGATCGATGCGGCTAAGGTGGCCGTGTCGTACGAGGTGACCAATGAGGGCACCGAGGACATGCCGTTCTTTGTGGGTGGCCACCCTGGCTTTAAGTGCCCGCTTGACGAGGGCGAGTCCTATGACGACTACGAGCTCCATTTTGATCAGCGCGAGGCCGCCGAGCTCTGTACTGCCGTTCCTTCGACGGGTCTGATTGATGTTGAGCATCGCAGCAAGAACCCGATGGTTGGCCATGACCTGCCGCTGACCCACGAACTCTTTGACTTCGCGGAGACCATCTTCGACATGCTCGAGAGCCGCGTGGTTACGCTGACCAAGAAAACCGAGGACAAGGGCGTGCGCCTGACGTTCCCCGATATGCCGTACCTGATTGTGTGGAGCAAGCCCGAGGGCGACTTTGTGGCCGTTGAACCGTGGGGTGGTCTGTCCACCTGCTCCGACGAGGACGATATCCTGGAGCACAAGCGCGGCTGCCTGGTGGCCAAGCCGGGAGAGACCGTCACCCGTGGCTTTGAGATCGAGATCCTTTAACGAGTTATCGTATGTTTGGGGCGGGTCATGCCGCCCCGGAACAGGAGTTCAACATGATTCTGACCGTTACCATGAACCCGTCGATTGATACGCGCTATCAGCTCGACAAGTTGATCATCGACGACGTGAACCGTGTGACGCCCGAAAAGACTGCTGGCGGTAAGGGCCTCAACGTGAGCCGTGTGCTGCTGCAGCTGGGAGATGACGTGCTCGCGACTGGCCTGCTTGGCGGTCACATGGGTGCCTATATGGCCGAGCTTATGGATGCCGACGGCGTCAAGAACGACTTTGTGCCCATCGCCGGTGAGACGCGCATCTGCCTGAATATTCTGCACGAGGGTAATCAGACCGAGCTTTTGGAGAGCGGTCCGCAGATCGCCCCGGCCGAGCTCGAGGCCTTTACGGCCAAGTTCGCCGAGCTTGCATCGAAGGCGGACGTTGTGACGCTTTCGGGCTCGCTGCCGCGTGGCGTCGATGCCGGCTACTATGCCGAGCTCGTCAAGATCGCCGAGAAGGCGGGCGCCAAGGTGCTGCTCGACACCTCGGGTGCATCGCTGGAGGCCGCGCTGGAGTCCGATGCTAAGCCCGAGCTCGTAAAGCCCAACCTGACCGAGATTAACGGCCTGCTGGGTACGTCCTTTACGACTGATGATGTCGATGCCCTGCGCGAGGCGCTCGCCGCCGATGGCCGCTTTGCCGGTATTCCCTGGGTTGTCGTTTCGATGGGCGCTGCCGGTTCGGTGGGCTTCCATGAGGGTCGCGCGTTCCGCGCCAAGACGCCCGCGATTGCGGCTGTGAACGCGACGGGTTCCGGCGACTCGACCATCGCCGGCTTTGCGCATGCCATTGCTGCCGGCGCCGACGACGTCACGGTGCTCAAGACCGCCAATACCTGCGGCAAGCTCAACGCCATGGATCCCAAGACCGGCCACCTGGTCATGGACCGCTGGGACGAGGTCTACAACAGCGTTGTCGTGACTGAACTGTAGGATTACGCGGTTTTACCAAACCGCGTAACGGCGCGACGCTGCAAACGCCCCTAAGCGGCAATCTGACGTTCAATCGTCGGGCATGACCAAAAGGTCAATGCCCTCCTCTTTCACGTCACCTTGCTCGCTTAGGGGCGTTTTCGCTCATATGACCCAATCCGCTGTCAAGAGCCACAATGGCCCCGCCGACCGCTTGCAATCGGTCGGCGGGGCCTGCCGTTAACCCGTCCCGGTCCGCCCCCGGCATGTCATCGACGCCTTCGGCTCAGTCTCATATCC
>DBGBLM010000041.1:0-12957 GCA_048448865.1 Collinsella sp. | reverse complement strand
GTCCTTATAATGGACATATGTTGCGTAACCTAAGCAAACACTATCTGTTTATATGTTGCAAGCAAAGTAGCAGTACTCATTTTTGCCATTTTTTGACCACGGCCTTTGTGACAGACGTGCTGGCGGGTTCGAATCCCTCTGCGATGGGCCCAAAAAAGAAAGGCCCCCATTGCTGGGAGCCTATCAAATCAGTGGTGGGCGATGAGGGAAGTCCGCGTGCGGCTGGCGCCGCCCGCTTC
The DNA here is from genome assembly GCA_048448865.1 of Collinsella sp. Classification (GTDB taxonomy): domain Bacteria; phylum Actinomycetota; class Coriobacteriia; order Coriobacteriales; family Coriobacteriaceae; genus Collinsella. The sequence goes on along the minus strand of DBGBLM010000041.1, from coordinate 12,718 downwards.
CGCTTCGGGCCTGCGGCCCTCGCGTGCTGCGCTGGAAAACGCTTCGCGTTTCCTCAGCTCCGCACCCTGTCGGGTTCGAATCCCATGCGCTGGGCCCAAACAAAAAACGGTCCCCTTGCGAGGACCGTTTCCAATTCAGTGGTGGGCGATGAGGGATTCGAACCCCCAGCCTTGTGCGTGTAAAGCACCTGCGCTAACCGTTGCGCCAATCGCCCGTGCGGAGAGAGTATAGCAAAACAATCGCCTCATTCACCTCATATCCATTAAAGGTAACTGGCGCGTGTCACAGCGGAGCTGATTCAGTTGAGATTGCCTGAACATTCCGCCCCTCTTTACGCCCTCGGGTATACTCAAAAGCTACTGATTCGATTTGATGCCCAGCAACAGCAGAGGGGATAGTATATGTGCGGTTTTGTCGGTTTTGTCGGTGGGACGGATAACCAATCCGAGGTGCTCACCAAGATGATGGACCGCATCGTCCATCGCGGTCCCGACATGGGCGGTCAGTTTATCGACGGCCGCGTTGCCCTCGGCTTCCGCCGCCTGTCGATCCTCGACCTGACCGAGGCTGGCGCCCAACCCATGGCCAACGAGGACGGTAGCGTCGTCATTGTCTTCAACGGCGAGATCTACAACTTCCAAGAACTCCGTTCCGAGCTCGAGGCCAAGGGCTACAAGTTCCACTGCGGCGCCGACACCGAGAGCCTCCTGCACGGCTACGAGGAGTGGGGCGAGGCCGTTCTCGATCGCCTGCGCGGTATGTACGCCTTCGTCATCTGGGACAAAAAGAAGAACAAGCTTTTTGGCGCCCGCGACATCTTTGGCATCAAGCCGCTCTACTACTATCCCATGGCCGATGCGGGCGACGGCGCTCCGGGCGTGCTCTTTGGTTCCGAGATCAAGAGCTTCCTGGACTACCCGCACTTCCACAAGGCGGTCAACAAAAAGGCTCTGCGTCCGTACATGACGCTGCAGTATTCGGCAACCGAGGAGACCTTCTTCGAGGGTGTCTACAAGCTGCCGCCGGCGCACTACTTTACCGTCGATATCCCGACCGGCAAGATGAACATCGAGCGCTACTGGGATTGCGATTACTCTGCCGTCGAGAAGCCGTTCGAAGAGTATGTCGATGAGCTGGACGAGGTCGTGCACGAGAGCGTCGAGGCCCATCGCATCGCCGACGTCAAGGTCGCGTCGTTCCTCTCCGGTGGCGTCGACTCTAGCTACATCGCCGCTTGCCTCATGCCCGACAAGACCTTCTCGGTGGGCTTTGACTACAAGAACTTTAACGAGACCAACTACGCCAAGGAGCTTTCCGATAAGCTCGGCGTCGAGAACGTTCGCAAGATGATTACCGCCGACGAGTTCTTCGGTGCGCTCGAGGACATCCAGTATCACATGGACGAACCGCAGTCCAACCTGTCTTCCGTGCCGCTGTGGTTCTTGGCCGAGATGGCCCGCAAGGACGTTACCGTCGTGCTTTCGGGCGAAGGCGCCGACGAACTCTTTGGCGGCTACGCCTACTACGAGGATACGGTCCCGGTGCGCAAGTACAAAAAGATGGTGCCGCTGCCCGTCCGTCGCGCGCTCGGTAACCTGGCGCTGCATATGCCGTACTTCAAGGGACATAACTTCCTGGTCAAGGGTGCCGAGATCCCCGAGAAGTCGTTCCTGGGACAGGCTCTGGTATGGCCGGAGCGCGAGGTCGACGGCGTGCTCAAGCCCGAGTACAACACCGGCGACGGCGCCTTCGAGCTCGCTGCACCCATCTACGCACGCGTGAAGGGTCAGCCCGAACTGGTCAAGAAGCAGTACCTGGACATGAACATGTGGCTCCCGGGCGACATTCTGCTCAAGGCCGACAAGATGTGCATGGCACATTCGCTGGAGCTGCGCGTGCCCTTCCTGGACCGCAAAGTCATGGAGTTCGCCGAGCACATTCCCGACCGCTACCGCATCAACGAGAACGGCAACAAACAGGTACTCCGCCACGCTGCCAACAAGTCGCTGCCCGATGAGTGGGCCACCCGTCCCAAGGTGGGCTTCCCGGTGCCGATTGTCTACTGGCTGCGCGAGCAAAAGTGGTACGACTATGTCAAGGAGTACTTCACCGCGCCGTGGGCAAGTGAGTTCTTCAATACCGACGAGCTCATGCACCTGCTCGATCTGCACTTTGCGGGCAAGGGCGATTTCCAGCGCAAGATCTATACGCCGCTCGTGTTCTTGGTGTGGTACAAGCGCTTCTTTATCGACGAGGACCAGCCCGCTGTTCAGGCTGCCTAGCCTCGGCTGACGAACGCCTGCGCGTAACGGCTCCTCCGGGAGCCGTTTTTGCGTGGGTGCGTTTCAGTTACTATAAAACCGTCCCTGCCAAATGGCTGAGAAAGGTGAAAGATGCACCATTCGGATTCCGCGACCGTGACCACGGTCGATACGCTTGCCAAGCTGCTCGATGTGTGCGGCGAGCTACGCGCATCAGAGCAGGTTGACGAGCGTGCCGTGACCGGCTGCTCGTTTGATTCGCGCGCGGTCTCGGCGGGTGACGTGTTCTTTTGCAAAGGTGCTGCCTTTAAGCCCGCGTTTTTGAGCATGGCGCTCGATGCGGGCGCCGTCGCATTTGTGTGCGAGGAGTCGCTGGTCGAGTCTCTGGAGCCGCTGGCGCAGGAGAGCGGTGCTGCGATGCTGGTTGTTGATAGCGTTCGCACGGCCATGGCCCTGCTGCCGCCGGAGGTCTACGACCGTCCCGACCACGACGTCAAGATCGTGGGCATCACCGGCACCAAGGGAAAGACCACGGCCGCTTTTATGCTTCAGTCCATCATCAAGGCGGCGGGCGAGTCCTGCGGCATGATCGGCTCGGTGAGTACCGACGATGGCATCGAGTGCTACGAGAGCACCAATACTACGCCCGAGGCCCCTGAGGTCTGGCGCCATATCGCCAACTGCCGTACGTCCGGTCGCCAGTTCATGGTCATGGAGGTCTCGAGCCAGGCGCTCAAGTACCAACGCGTCGAGAATCTGCCGTTTGACGTGGCGTGCTTCCTCAACATCGGCCGCGACCACATCTCGCCGATCGAACACCCCACGTTTGAGGATTATTTTGAGAGCAAGCTCAGGATTTTTGACCAGGCAAAGACCGCCGTGGTGAATCTGGGCACCGATGAGGTTGACCGTGTGCTAGAGGCAGCGTCGACGGCCGAGCGCTTGGTGACCGTTGGCGTCGAGCATCCCGAGGCAAGCCTGTGGGCGAGCGACGTACGCATGGTCGGCTTTAGCATCGAGTTCAACTTGCATGGCCTGTGTGCCGACGAGTCCGAGGCGGGGGAGAAGGTCCTGCTGGGTATCGCGGGAGACTTTAACGTGGAAAACGCGCTGGTCGCTATCGCCGCTGCGCGCGAGATCGGCATCGGTATCGATGCCATCAAGAAGGGCCTCTCCAAACTGCGTGTGCCGGGCCGTATGGAGGTCGTGGAGTCGAAGGACGGTCGCGTGATCTGCGTCGTCGACTATGCGCACAACCAGCTTTCGTTCCGCTCGCTTTTCTCGTCGGTCAAGCGCGCGTTTCCCGCTAGCCCCGTCATTGCGCTGTTTGGCGCTGCCGGCGGCAAGGCTCAGGAGCGCCGCGAGCAATTGCCGCGCGAGGCCGCACCGTATTCCGACTTGATGATCTTTGCCAACGAGGATCCAGCTCACGAGGACCCGATGAAGGTCTGTCGCGAGCTTGCCGAGCATGTTCCCGACGATACGCCGAACAAGATCATCCTCGACCGCGAAGCCGCTGTGCATGCGGCGTTCAAGGCGGCGCGCGAGGAGTACGTCAACCCCGATGCTCCCACCATTGTCTTGCTGCTGGCAAAGGGTGACGAGGAGCTCATGCACGTGGGCGACGAGTTCGTGCCCATCGAGAGCGACCTTTCGCTGGCCAATCGCCTGATCGATGTTACCCAGTTTGACTAATGAACCATGATGGCGGCGGCGCCCTGAGTGCGCTGTCGCCATAAGCGTGTTCCCTCAATCAAAACATGCCGTCCAAGTCCAAACCCTTCTACGTAAACGGAGTAACCATGTCCCACAACACCCTGCCGACCGTTGCCGAGCTTTCGGGCGAGATGCGCGAGCGCTTGGCCAAGGTCAAGTACGTCTTTACCGACCTGGATGCCACGATGCTCGCGCCCGGCTCGTGCGTGCTGCGCGACAACGACGGCAACCCCTCGACCAAACTCGTCGAGGCCGTCGTGGCGCTCGCTCGCGCTGGTATTCAGGTGGTTCCCACCTCGGGCCGCAACCGTACCATGATCCACGAGGACGCGCGCGTGCTCGGTCTCAACTCCTACATCGGCGAGATGGGCGGCCTGGTCATGTACGACCTCAAAGCCAACGATTGGGAGTATCTGACCGGCGACATGCCCTACGACTCCTCTTGCGGCCTCACGCCGCACCAGGTGATCGAGCAGACCGGCGTGTGCGAGAAGATCCTCGCCCGCTGGCCGCACAAGATCGAGTATCACAACGACATGTCGACCGGCTACAAATACCGTGAGGTCACCGTCGGCATGCGCGGCGATGTGCCCGACGATGAGGTCCAGGCCATCCTGGACGAGGCCGGCTGCGGTCTGATCTGGGCTTGTAACGGCCATCTGACTCACCTGTCCAAGCCGACGACGCTCGAGCTCGATCGCGTCGAGGACGGTCGCGCATTCAACATCAACCCCGCGGGTCTCAACAAGGGCGTTGCCATCGCGCGCTTCTGCGAGCACCTGGGGATCGAGCGCGAGGAGACGCTCGCGCTCGGCGATTCCGAGTCCGACTTCTACATGGCCGATCACGTGGGCACGTTCTGCCTGGTCGAGAATGGCCTGACGAGCGCCGGCGCGCCCGAGTTCCTGGCTGCTTGCGAGAACGCTTTCGTTACGCGCGGCAAAATTGTCGATGGTTGGGCGGCGACGGCAGAGCTGCTGGTCGCGGCGCGTTCGTAGTGCGGCGTCGCCGCACTTGGACATGTCTTTTCGAGAGAGACTGGTGAGGTAATGTCCGATATCGAGAATCCGGCAGGCGACACGCGCCCGATTGGCGTGTTCGATTCTGGTTTGGGCGGTCTGACGGTTGCGCGCGCGATTGCGACGGCGCTGCCGCACGAGTCCGTCTACTACTTTGGCGACACCAAGCGCTGCCCCTACGGCACGCGCACCGAGGATGAAGTGCGCTCGTTTGCGCTGCAGGCGGGTCGTTGGCTTTCGAAGCACGACGTCAAGATTATGGTCATCGCCTGCAACACGGCGACCGCTGCGGCCTTGCGTTTGGCCCAGCAGGTGCTCGACGTTCCCGTGATCGGCGTGATTGCGCCGGGTGCCCGTGCAGCAATCAACAGCACGCGTACGCGTCGCGTGGGCGTGCTCGCTACCAACCTCACCATTCGCTCGGGCGCCTACACGCGCGCCATTCAGGATCTAGATGCCGGCGTCGATGTATACGGCTGTCCTGCCTCGAGCTTTGTCGAGGTTGTCGAACACGAGCTCGCCTCGGGTGCACATCTGCAGGAACAGTGGCTTGAGAACGAGGACATCTTCGATACGCCTGCCGTGCGTGCGCTGGTGGGTGCCACGGTTGAGCCGCTGCGCGACCACGGTATCGATACCGTGGTGCTCGGCTGTACGCATTTCCCGCTGTTGGTGGGACCTATCCGCCATGCGCTGGGGCCTGGGGTGCGCGTCGTGAGTTCCGCCGAGGAGACCACACGCGAGCTGACCGATATCCTCACGCGCCGCGAGCAGCTGGCGGGCGACGCCGCCGAGCCGCAGCATCGTTTTGCCACGACGGCCGATAACATTGCCGAGTTTGCGGTGGCGGGCAGCTTTATCTTTGGTCAGCCGCTCAAGAGCATCGAACATATCGATATCGATGAGCTGAAATAGATGTGAGGCAGCCGCCAAAGCCTTCGCCACATATTTTGCCGAAAGGATATTTCTATGGAGTACATGCAGGTCAACCGCGCCAACGGTCGCGCCGCCAACGAGTTGCGCCCCGTTAAGCTCACCCGTGGCGTCATGAAGCACGCCCACGGCTCGTGTTTGGCCGAGTTCGGTGACACGCGCGTGCTGTGCGCCGCCACTATCGAGGAGGGCGTGCCGGGCTGGCGAAAGGGAGCTAAGGCCGGCTGGGTGACCGCGGAATACGCCATGCTGCCGGCGTCGACCGGCAAGCGCTGCAAGCGCGAGCACGCCAACCGCAAGGGTCGCTCCATGGAGATCGAGCGCCTCATTGGCCGCAGCCTGCGTACCGTCGTCAACATGAAGGCGCTCGGCGAGTACACCGTCACCGTCGACTGCGATGTGATTCAGGCCGATGGCGGCACGCGTACAGCGAGCATCACCGGCGCCTGGGTGGCGCTGCACGACGCCCTCGCCATGTGGGTCGAGGCGGGCAAGATCGAGCGCATCCCGCTTACCGGCCAGGTGGCTGCCATCTCTATGGGCGTTGTCGACGGCAATACGCTGCTTGACCTCGATTATTCCGAGGACAGTCATGCCGAGGTCGACATGAACCTCGTCGCTACCGACACCGGCGAGATGATCGAGCTCCAGGGTACCGGCGAGCAGGCACCCTTCGACCGCAAGCGCCTCAATGCCCTGCTCGATTTGGGCGACAAGGGCATTGCCGAGCTCATCGAGCTCCAGCGCCAAGCCCTCGCCTAGCCTGCCAAAAAGGGATGTTAATTTTGGCAGGTTTTATCTGCGGAAACGCCGATAGATAAGGTTGATGCCACATAAAAGGGGAGACGCCGAAGGGTCAGTCCCTTTTACGTGACTTTGCTATACGGACAAGGAGGCCAGCTATGGCACTTGAGAAGATTGACATCGACACCCTCGACCCGGCGGCGACCATCGTCGTGGCAACGGGCAACGCCCATAAGCTCACCGAGATCGAGGCCATTTTGGGCAAGGTTATGCCCGAGGTTCGCTTTGTGGCGCTCGGCCAGCTGGGCGATTTTGAGGACCCCGAGGAAAACGGCACGACGTTTTTGGAGAACGCTATCATCAAGGCGCAGGCTGCCGTCGAAGAGACGGGGCTCATGGCCATTGCCGACGATTCGGGCCTGGTCGTCGACGCGTTGGACGGTGAGCCCGGTGTGTATAGCGCGCGCTACGCTGGCGTTCACGGCGACGATGCCGCCAACAATGCCAAGCTGCTCGTGAATCTGGAGGGCGTGGCCGACGAGGACCGCACCGCGCGCTTTATGAGCGTCGTCGCGCTCATCGACACGGACGGTTTGGTCACCTATGGTGAGGGCGCCTGCGAGGGCGTTATCGCACATGAGGGCCGCGGCGATCACGGCTTTGGCTACGACCCGCTGTTCCTGCCGGTCGACACGCCGGGCAAGACCATGGCCGAGCTGACGGCGGACGAGAAGAACGCCATCAGCCATCGATTCCATGCGCTCGAGCACCTATCCGCCAAACTGACGGGCGAGGAGTAGGCCGTGCGTGCGGTGGTGCAGCGCGTGCTCAACGCCGGCGTGACGGTCGACGGCGAGTGCGTGGGCAAAATCGGGCGCGGCTATCTGGTGCTGCTGGGCGTGGGCCACGGCGACACGCGCGCCGAGGCCGATAAGCTGTGGGGCAAGCTCCGGGGCTTGCGCATTAACGAGGACGAGAACGGCAAGACCAACTTGGCACTTGCCGATGTCGACGGCGAGGTTCTCGTGGTGTCGCAGTTCACGCTGTTCGCCGATTGCCGTCACGGCCGCCGCCCATCGTTTACGGATGCCGGCGCCCCCGATGTCGCCAACGAGCTCTACGAGTACTTCCTGACGCTCGTTCGCCAAGATGTCGAACACGTGGCGCACGGCATCTTTGGCGCCGATATGAAAGTCGACTTGGTCAACGACGGCCCATTCACCATCGTCTTGGACACCGACAACCTTTAGGTTACGCGGTTTTACCAAACCGCGTAACAACTGGTCATGCGAGGTTGTCGTCTGGTACGTATTCGAGACGGGGCTTTTTAGCTACTTGCGTATGGCCACAACAGGGTGCTATAGTATTAGAGTTTTGTCTATCTTAGGGGTATTATCCCCTTTTTGAATTGCACCTTCTGGAGGCCCTGTTCATGGAAGAGATGGAAGTCAATCACGTCGACGACATCCACGAGAAGCTGACTGATATGGTGGGCGATCGCGTCAAGGTTAAGGCCAACATGGGCCGTACCCGCGTCGTCGAGCGCATGGGCACCATCAAGAGCGTCCACCCGGCCGTCTTCATTGTCGAGGTCGACGAGCGTCGTGGCCGCAAGTCGCGTCAGTCCTACCAGTATATCGATGTGCTCACCGGTCAGGTCGAGCTGTTCGACCCCGAGAGCGGCGAGCACATCTTTACCCCGCTCGGCAATCAGCTCGAGGAGCACTAACGGTGACCGATCGGTCCCTGACTCTTTCCGCGCCGGCAAAGATTAACCTCTACCTGGGGGTTCATACCGAGCGCGATGACCGCGGCTACCACAGAGTCGATTCCCTGATGGCGGCCGTCGGTCTTTCCGATACCGTGACGGTCACGCCGGCGCAGGCGCTGACCGTCCAGACGGTTCCGGCATCAGATTTTCCCATGCAAAAGAATACGGCGTATCGGGCTGCGGTTGCTATGGCCGAGCATTATGGCCGCGAGGCAAACATCTGCGTGACGATTGAGAAGCGCATTCCATTGTGCGCCGGCTTGGGCGGCCCCTCGACGGATGCGGCCGCGGTCATTGTCGCCTTGGCGGAGCTCTGGGGCATTGATCGCACCGACCCAGCGCTCGACGATATTGCGCGGGGCATTGGTGCTGACGTCCCGTTCTTTTTGCACGCGAGTCCTGCGTTCTACGTAGGTGGGGGAGACGTGCTGGCAACTGAGTACCCCGCGCTGCCCGCGACGCCCGTCGTGCTGGTCAAGCCGCGCGAGGCAAGCGTTTCGACAATTGAAGCCTATCGACGTTTTGACGAGGCCCCGGTGCCTGCGGACAAGCCCGGCGCGATAGCTTCTGCCTTGCGTGCTGGTGATGCCGAGACGGCATATGCACTCATCCATAACAACCTTGGTGTCATTTCCGCACAGATGGAGTCGCAGATTCAAACGGTCCTCGACTGGCTGCGTAAACAGGACGGAACCGTTGCTGTAGATGTGTGCGGATCGGGTGCCTGCTCGTTTGCCATTTGCGACACCGCTGCCACGGCCGAAAGGCTTGCCGATGCTGCCCAGCAAAATGGCTGGTGGGCCTGCGCGACTGAGCTTATTCCCAACACGGTTCAAATCGACGCGCCAAAGAAATAAAAATTTCTCTGGCACACGGCGAAAATCTTTGTTACTATAGTCGAGCTAACGGGTTGTGGCTCAGTTTGGTAGAGCACTGCGTTCGGGACGCAGGGGTCGCTGGTTCAAATCCAGTCAACCCGACCAGAGCATGAGGAGGGACCGCTTCTTGCGGTCCCTTTTTTTAGCTAGTGTTGTGATACCGCGATACCCGCGGTATACTCATTCGAGCTTGTCTCGCTGTATTGTGGAGGTCTACATGTTTGGACTGAGGGCTCCTGAGCTCATCATTATTCTCGTCGTTGTCCTGATTATCTTCGGGCCCAAGAACCTGCCGAAGCTCGGCAAGTCCCTCGGCTCTACCGTCAAGAATATCCGCGAGGGTATGGAAGGCGACGATAAGGCCGAGACCAAGCAGGCCGAGGAGGTCGTGGTCGAGCAGTCCGAGGAGGACAAGGAGATCGCTGAGCTCGAGGCCAAGCTCGCTGCTGCCAAGAAGAAGCAGGCAGAGGACAGCGACGCGGACGCAGAGTAGTCCCATCCCTTTGGGGTGAGCACCTGACCGGCTTGCCCGCAGGCTAGCCGGTCTTTTTCGTTTTGTTGACAGTTGATTGTTTGATCAGAGTTGGGGAGATATCCGTATGGACGCAAGCCAGATCGTACTGACCGCTGAGGGCCGCCAGAAGCTCGTCGAGGAGCTCGCTTGGCGTGAGGGCGATTACGCCAAGGAGATCGTCGAGGACATCAAGGAAGCCCGCGCGTTCGGCGACCTTTCGGAGAACTCCGAGTACGACGCCGCTAAGGACAAGCAGGCCCAGAACGCCGCTCGTATCGCCGAGATCCAGGCCATCCTTGCCAACGCTCAGGTTGCTGCCACCACGGGCGACCTGACCGTCTCCATCGGTTCCACCGTTTCGCTGATTGATCCCAACGGCGAGGTCATGGAAGTCACGCTCGTCGGTACCACCGAGACCAACTCGCTCGAGCACAAGATTTCCAACGAGTCTCCGGTCGGTCACGCCATCATTGGTCACGGCGAGGGCGATTCCGTCGAGGTCGTTACGCCTTCCGGCAAGACTCGCGTCTACACCATCGCCAAGATCGCACGCTAGACCACGGTCCCGCGTAAAGGTATGTTTTCGCTCCCTGGGACCGAATCCTGGGGAGCGTTTTAGTTTGAGGAGCTAACTTATGGCAGAGAACCAGAACGCCGCCGATCAGGCATCGACGCTCAACGACGAGCGCGCCACCCGCCTGGCCAAGCGCGCCGCCCTGTTCGAGGCGGGCCAGAACCCCTATCCTGAGCACTCTGAGCTTGAGGACTACGTCGTCGATATCGAGGCTAAGTACGCCGAGCTTGCCGATGGCGAGGACACCGAGGACGTCGTGAAGATCGCCGGCCGAGTGGTCGCCAAGCGCGGTCAGGGCAAGATCATGTTCATCGTCGTGCGCGATGCGACTGCCGAGATTCAGCTGTTCTGCCGCATCAACGACATGGACGAGGCTGCCTGGAATACGCTCAAGGCCCTCGACCTGGGCGACATCCTGGGCGTGACCGGCGTGGTCGTGCGCACCCAGCGCGGCCAGCTTTCCGTTGCTCCTAAGAGCGCGACCCTGCTTGCCAAGGCCGTTCGTCCGCTGCCCGAGAAGTTCCACGGTCTTTCCGACAAGGAGACCCGCTATCGCCAGCGCTATGTCGACCTGATCGCCAACGACGACGTTCGCGAGACCTTCCGTAAGCGTTCGCAGATTCTCTCCACCTTCCGTCGCTTTATGGAGTCCGACGGCTACATGGAGGTCGAGACCCCCATCCTGCAGACCATCCAGGGCGGCGCTACTGCCAAGCCGTTCATTACCCACTTCAACGCGCTCGATCAGGAGTGCTACCTGCGTATTGCCACCGAGCTCCACCTCAAGCGCTGCATCGTCGGTGGTTTTGAGCGCGTGTTCGAGATCGGCCGCATCTTCCGTAACGAGGGCATGGACCTTACCCACAACCCCGAGTTCACCACGATGGAGGCCTACCGTGCCTTCTCCGACCTCGAGGGCATGAAGGCACTCGCCCAAGGTGTCATCAAGGCTGCCAACAAGGCCATCGGCAACCCCGAGGTCATCGAGTACCAGGGCCAGACCATCGACCTTTCTGGTGAGTGGGCCAGCCGTCCCATGACCGACATCGTCTCCGACGTGCTCGGCAAGCAGGTCACCATCGACACGCCGGTCGAGGAGCTTGCTGCCGCCGCGCGCGAGAAGGGCCTGGAGATCAAGCCCGAGTGGACTGCTGGCAAGATCATCGCCGAGATTTACGATGAGCTGGGCGAGGACACCATCGTCAACCCGACGTTCGTGTGCGATTACCCCATCGAGGTCAGCCCGCTTGCCAAGCGTTTTGAGGACGACCCGCGCCTGACGCACCGCTTTGAGCTGGTTATTGCCGGTCACGAGTACGCCAACGCGTTCTCCGAGCTCAACGACCCGGTCGACCAGGCCGAGCGCTTTGCCGCTCAGATGGCCGAGAAGGCCGGCGGTGACGACGAGGCCATGGAGTACGACGAGGACTACGTGCGCGCCCTCGAGTACGGTATGCCTCCCGCGGGCGGCATTGGCATTGGTATCGACCGCGTGGTCATGCTGCTTACCAACCAGGCTTCTATCCGCGATGTGCTGCTGTTCCCGCACATGAAGCCCGAGAAGGGTTTCCAGTCCGGTGCCGCTGCCGCCAAGGCTGCCGAGGCCGGCAACGCCGCGAGCCCGTTCGTTAAGTCGCTTAAGCCCACGCTCGATTACTCCAAGATCGCCGTTGAGCCGCTGTTTGAGGAGTTCGTCGACTTTGATACCTTCTCCAAGAGCGACTTCCGCGCTGTGAAGGTCAAGGCATGCGAGGCCGTCAAGAAGTCCAAGAAGCTGCTGAACTTTACGCTCGACGACGGTACCGGTACCGACCGCACCATCCTCTCCGGTATTCACGCTTATTACGAGCCCGAGGACCTGGTCGGCAAGACCTTGCTCGCCATCACCAACCTGCCTCCGCGCAAGATGATGGGCATCCCCAGCTGCGGCATGCTCATCAGTGCCATCCACGAGGAGGATGGTGAGGAGCGCCTCAACCTGATCCAGCTCGACGCTTCCATCCCCGCCGGCGCAAAGATGTACTAACTAGTTACGCGGTTCTACGAACCGCGTAACGGCTCGACGCTGCAAGCCCGCCAGAGCGGCAATCTGCCTTTCAACTTCGGCGGCATGACCAGAAGGTCAATGCCGCCTTGTTTCAAGGCACCTTGCTCGCTCTGGCGGGCTTTCGCTCATATGACCCAATCCGCTGTCAAGAGCCACAATGGCCCCGCCGACCGCTTGCAATCGGTCGGCGGGGCCTGCCGTTAACCCGTCCCGGTCCGCCCCCGGCATGTCATCGACGCCTTCGGCTCAGTCTCATATCC
>DBGBLM010000040.1:0-3600 GCA_048448865.1 Collinsella sp. | reverse complement strand
GCCAAACGACGCGGTCAGGCCAAAGGTGCTCGCAAAGATCACGTAACCCGCGAGCGACAGGCCCACGGACTGTTTGCTGGCGGCAGCAGACATCATGACGATGCCGACAATAGTCAGGATAAACGAGCCAAAGACCAGCGGCAAGGCGGCGCCGCTCATCATCATGCGGGCAAACGCCATAGTGCTCGTAAAGTAAGCACCGGCGCCCATGGCGCAAAAGCCCAAGAAAATGAGAGCAGACATGGCGAGATTGTACGCGCGCGGCGACATCTCCTTGGCGCGACTTGCGCCGGTCTCGATGGGGCCGTTCTGATAGCCCTGGATATCGTTCATAATTTCGTCCTTTCAAAAAGCGCCGCGACAGCGCCGTAGGTGACAAGATTCCTGCCATTGTACCCGAATGCCGCACGTCCTTACCTACGGCGCTCGCCCTCAAGCGTACGATCAAAGGCCCAAACCCACCAACGCATCACGTGCGCCTGCGAGCCGTCTGCCCGCTCGCGCGTCTGGTCCTCCAGATACAACTCGGTCGCGTGCCCGCCAAAACGCACCTTATATGTTGCCGTACGGATGCCGTGGACCATCAGGCCAAACCCAGTGGTCGAGATAATTTCGTCGATCGTAAAACAACGGCCGTCGACCCAGCAGACGGTGACCGGCACGACCTGCCCGCCCGCGAGGATGCGAGCCACGACGTCCACATACTGCTTGTGCACGCGCCGAGTTTTGCCGTCTGTCTGTCGATATTCCATGCCCCCTATTATCGAACGCGTGTTTGCATGTTGTAAAGCGAACAGACTGTGGTTTTGGGGTGTTGGGGCGCGCACACGTGTCCGCATGGCGTGTTAGCAAAAAGAACACCCGCGGTCAACAGGGCTAATATTCAATTTTAGTGCCAAAAAGTTCACTTCTCCCATCAGAACTCGGTAAAGAGACCCGCAGGAGGTGATACGATTTATCATGTTTTTGTAACGTGTCTGCAAACTTCGAGAAAGCCCATATATGGACGTAACGTTCTCAACCTTCCTCGGCCAAATTGTGTCGAACCCAGTCCTTGCCGTCACCGTGATCCTCGCGTTGGGCGCCATCTTCGTCAATGGATGGACCGACGCGCCCAACGCCATCGCGACCTGCGTCACTACGCGTTGCATGCCCGCCCGCGCCGCCATTCTCATGAGCGCCGCATTCAACTTCCTCGGCGTGCTCATCATGACGCACTTTAACGCGAGCGTCGCCAACACCATCTCACATATCGTCGACTTTGGCGGAAACAGCACCATGGCGCTCGCCTGCCTATGCGCGGCGCTGTTCTCCATCGTCGTCTACGGCGCCACAGCGTCGCGTTTTGGCATCCCCACCTCGCAAAGCCACAGCCTTATCGCCGGCCTGACCGGTGCCGCCATCGCCCTCGGCGGTGCGAGCAGCGTCAACGTCCACGAGTGGATGAAGGTCATCTACGGCCTGGCACTCTCCATCGGCCTGGGCTTTGTCATGGGCTGGGTCCTGTGCAAGCTCGTCTCGATTCTTTTCGCCGCCGCCAACAGGCGACGTGCCAATGTCTTCTTTAAATACGCTCAGATCGCGAGCGCTGCGGCCATGAGCTTTATGCACGGCGCGCAGGATGGACAGAAGTTCATCGGCGTGCTCTTTTTAGGCGTGGCCTTTGCCAGCGGCCAGACGAGCGTCGGCGATGCAGGCATCCCCATCTGGATTATGCTGCTGTGCTCGGCCACCATGGGTATCGGCACCAGCGTGGGCGGCGAGCGCATCATCAAGTCCGTCGGCCAGAGCATGGTTAAACTCGAGAAGTATCAGGGCTTCTCCGCCGACCTCGCGGGCGCCGCGAACCTGCTGCTTGCCACCCTTACCGGCATCCCCGTGTCCTCCACGCACATCAAAACCTGCGCCATTATGGGTGTCGGTGCCGTCAAGCGCCTTTCGGCCATCAACTTTGGCGTCGTCAAGGACATGATGTTCACCTGGTTCTTCACCTTCCCTGCCTGCGGACTCATCAGCTTTGTCATGGCCAAGCTGTTCATGATGTTCCTCTAATCAAACCGAGCGTCCATCCGGACCGCAACACTTCGCCCACCCGTCTTCGCCTCGAAAGGACCCACCCATGGCAAAGAAACCCGATTCGTTCTACTTTGACAACTACGTCGCTTGCGCCGACCTCGCCGTCCAAGCCGCAGAGCTGCTCACCAAGATTTTTGAGAACTTTGACCCCGCGCAGATCCACGACATGCTCGATAAGATGCATGCGATTGAGCATGCGGCAGACAAGAAGCACCATGAGCTCGAAGACGCCTTGCTCACCGCCTTTATCACCCCGCTTGAGCGCGAGGATCTGGACCTGATGAGCTGCTCGCTCGACACCGTGCTCGATCGTATCGAGGGCGTCGTGCAGCGCGTCTACTTCACCAACATTCAGGGCATCCATCCCGACGCCATCGTGATCGCCCACAAGGTGACCGACGCCTGCCGCGCCATGAAGGACCTGATGGTCGAGCTGCCCAACTACCGCAAGTCCAAGACCCTGCGCGAGCTGGTCATCCAGATCAACACCATCGAGTCCGAGGCCGACGAGCTCTACATCAACGCCATGCGCAACCTGCACGTTAACGGCAAGGACCCGCTCGAGGTCATCGCTTGGCGTGACGTCTACGCCTTCCTGGAGTACTGCGCCGACTGCTGCGATAATGTGGCCGTTGTTGTGGATTCGCTTGTCATGTAGAACAGTTAATTGGGAGTACGTGTCCCACCGGTCGCGGGCCCGACCACTAATACCTTTTTCACTCCGGCTGCAAGCAGAGTCGTTCAAAAGGTATTAGTGGTCGGGCCCGCTCCCTTACGTACCACCATTGGGAACTTTGGCTGAGGGGTTGAGCGTGGTGGGGCCTTTGCTGTGATGGCCCTTGATTGCTCGGGGTTTTACTTTGGTATTCGATGAGCGATTGGCTGATTGCTGCTTTGGGTACTGTTTGGGTTACTTTGGGTTTGTTTGATTTTAAATTGTTGGAGGGCTTGTATGTCGTATATGGATCTGGCTCGGGGTCGGTATTCTTGTCGCGAGTTTGAGAATCGTTCTGTTGAGCAGGCTGTGGTGGATGCCATTGTTGAGGCTGGGCGTATTGCTCCTTCTGCTTGTAATAATCATCCAACCCGTGTGATGGTGTTGGATACGCCTGAGCTTCTGGAGAAGGCTGCTGCTTGTCAGCCTCGGTTTGCTCGTGATGGGTCTATCTTTGGGGCTCCGCTTGTCTTCCTTATTTGCAGCGTTACCGATGATGCTTGGGTGCGCCCGTATGACCAGATGAATTCCAGTGAAATCGATACGTCCATCGTGTGTGATCAGATGATGATGGAGGCCACCGAGCAGGGCCTGGGAACGTGCTGGGTATGCCATTTTAAGCCTGAGGTGGCACAAGAGCAGTTCAATCTGTTCAAGGGCGTCTATCCCTATCACATGCTCGTCTGTGGCTATCCTGCCGACCACATCGCCGATCCCGAGCATCGCGAGGCCCGTACCATTCCCCTCCCCGACTTCCTCCTCAAGTAGTTTTTGGCACATGCCCTAAAACCTACCTTTTACCGCTCACC
>DBGBLM010000039.1:0-19555 GCA_048448865.1 Collinsella sp. | reverse complement strand
CCTATGCTCGCAACCGAACGGCGCTCACCGACGCATTGGCGGAGTACGGCTACACCTACGTTGAGCCGGACGGCGCTTTCTATCTGTGGGTGAAGGCGCTCGAGCCCGACGCAAACGCTTTTTGCGAGCGTGCAAAGAAGTACGAGTTGCTCGCGGTGCCTTCGGATAGCTTTGGCATGCCGGGTTGGTTCCGCTTGGGTTATTGCGTGAGTTACGAAACGATTATCAATTCGCTACCCGCTTGGAAACAGTTGGCGGACGAGTATCGTTAAAAGTAAAGCGCTCTGCCTACAATGTTTTACGTGAAACGGGGTTTGGTGTTAAGCCAGACCCCGTTGTCATGGACGTTGTGTCTTTGGGATGGAGTGGTTTTACGACTATCGAAGGCTATGCGTACAATGAATATAAGCGACGGCCGTGCCAGATAAGGAGACCTGATGCCCTACCTGCTTTCTTGTGACATTCATACCCATACGATATTCTCTGCGCATGCATATTCGACCATTGAGGAGAATGTGTACTGGGCGGCAGAGCGTGGCCTGCAGGTGCTCGGATCTGCCGACCATCTGAGCTCTATGGTTACGGCTTGCCCCAATGACCTGCGCAGTTACCAATTCTTTATCAACCAGGATATCTGGCCGCGCATTTGGAGCGGCGTGCTGGTGCTGCGTGGTGCCGAGGCCGATATCGTTTCGCTGGACGGAAGCCTGTTTGGCGAGGACATTCCCGTTTCGCTCGATATTGCCGGTGATTCGTACAGCCGTCAGCATTCGCTGTTCGATTTGGTTACGCGAAATTTGGATTATTTGGTTGCGAGCGTGCATAATCCGCAGATTGCTGAAGGCGCGACGCTGGCCCAGACGACCGAGATGTATATCAATGCCCTGGAGCACCCCAAGGTGTTCATGCTGGGTCACACGGGGCGTTCGGGCGTGCCGTTCGATATCGACGAGGTGCTGTTGGCAGCTAAGGCCAAGCACAAGATTATCGAGATCAACAATCATAGTCTTGAACACGGTGTTGACACTGAGCATTGGGCCGTATGCCGCAAGATCGCCGAGCGCTGCGCCGAGCTGGGTGTGGGCATTGGCGTTTCGACCGATGCGCACATTGGCATGGCAATTGGCAAGCTTGACCATGCCCGCAAGTTGCTCGACGAGATTCACTTCCCGCTGGATTTGATTGTGACGCGTGACCGCGAGACGCTGCTGCGCGAGATGGCGGCAGCCGGTGTGTGCGACCTGCGCAAGGGGATGTAACGAGACTCATATGTCCAACGAAAGGGGGCGGTCCTGACGGGCCGCCCCCCTTTCTTGTCCTAAAAATCTGCCGGGGTTGGTTAGTGGCGCTCGAGGACCGCGACGGTCTCGGTGTGGTCGGTATGAGGGAACATGTCGACGGGCGTGATCTTGAGCAGGCGATAGCCACCGTCGAGGAGCTGGTGTAGGTCACGCTCTTGGGTGACGGGATTGCAGCTGATATAGGTGATGCGGCGCGGCTTAAGTGCGCAGGCGGCCTCGAGGAACTCGGGGGTGGAACCGGCGCGCGGCGGGTCGATGGAAAGGACGTCGACGCGCTCGTTGTTGTCGGCGGCATCGAGAATATAGTTGGTCGCATCGTCGGCCATAAACCAAGCGCTGCGGGTGAGGCCGTTGAGCTCGGCGTTGCGACGTGCGTCGGCAATGCCTGCCGGGTTGCGCTCCACGCCAAGCAGCATAATGCCGATGCCCTTGTCCTGGGCGGCTTTGGCTGCGCACAGGCCGATAGTTCCGCTACCGCAATAGGCATCCATGAGTACGTCACCCTGCTGCAGATCCATACCGTCAATGGCGAGCTGATAGAGCAGTTCGGTTTGCTGCGGGTTGGTCTGATAAAACGCGGTAGGGGAGATATCGAAGTCGCAGCCGAGCAGCTGATCGCGCATGCACTCGGCACCATAGACGATACGAGTTTCCTCACCCAAGATGGCGTTACCGGGACGGCCATTGATATTTTGGGTAACGGTGACGATATACGGATCGAGTGCTGCGACGGCCTCAAAGAACTCCTGTGCATGCGGTAAGTCACGCTGGGCGGTCACGAGCGTAACCATGATCTGGTCGGTGCGCCATCCGCAGCGGACGACGGCATAGCGAAGCAGCCCCAGATGCTTATCCTCATTAAAGGCGGGAATATGCAGCCGCTCAGCTTCGCGCGCGATGCCGTTGAGAATCTGGCGTGCACCGGGAGCCTCGACAGGGCACTCGGGAACGGCGACTATCTTGTGCGTGCCGCGCTCAAAGAAACCGCAACGGACAGCACCCTCCTTACCGGGAGCAAAGGGAGTGGCAGCCTTATGGCGAAAGCCACGCGGCGCAGGATATTTACCCGGGTCGCCCAGGGTGACGCCCATGCCGCGAATAGGATCAACGGCGATACCCTCACGCTCACAAAGCGAAGCAAAAAGCTCCTCCATAGCAGCCTGCTTGGCGGCGAGCTGCTTCTTATAAGGACGATTGAGCGCCGTACACCCACCGCAAGCTTTCATGATGGAACAAGGAGACTTGGGGTCCACAGCCTTACGCGCAGACGGAACCGGATTCTTATACGGGCGCTTGGAGCGAGTCTGAGATGCCTTATCCTCGTTCCGACGAGAGCCGGGACGCTTGGCCTTAGCCTTGCCCTTAGCCGATTTGCTTTTTGCAGCTTTAGAAGACTTGGATTTCGTAGAAGATTTCTCCTCCTTCGACCCCTCAACCGCCTCCACCAAAGCACGACGAGCCCTACGCTCCGCACGAGATTCTGTCATCAATAACTCCACTAATTCATGAATTAAAGCTGCAAGTATTGTACCGTGCCAAGCCAGCAGACGATATGCAAGCGGTTTAATCGTGTCAGCGATAAGCCCAACGACGGTTGCCCGCCGCGTGAGGGGTGTGGGGGTTAAGTTTATCGCGAGTTCCGCACGTACAGGAGGCCACTTCATGTGGCCTCCGTCGTGAGCAGGACTGTAGAGCAGGAAACTTAACCCCCACACCCCTCACGCGGCGGGCAAACTCGCCTTGTGCTCTATCACGCTAAAGTGTATGATTCTGAACGTTACATGACTCACTTTACCTAACTAAAGTGCCACCAAAGGGGAATACCATGAATACCGATATGTCTCGTCGTCAGTTTGTTGGTCTAGCCGGCTCGCTTGCCACGGTGCTTGGCCTTGGTCTTGTCGGCTGCGGCGGTGGCGCCGGCAAGGGCTCCGCTGCTGGCTCTGCCGCGGCCAAGGATGTGAAGGGCGCTGCGGAGTCCAAGAAGCTCGTGGTGGGCTTTGACAAGTCCTACCCTCCGTACGGCTTTGTGGGTGACGATGGCGAGTACACGGGCTTTGACCTTGACCTTGCCAAGGCTGTTGCCGATAAGCAGGGCTGGGATGTCGATTACGAGGCCATCGATTGGGATGCCAAGGATACGCTGCTCAACTCGGGGGCCATCAACTGCATCTGGAACGGCTTTACCATGGAGGGTCGCGAGGACGACTACACGTTCTCCGAGCCGTACATGCTCAACGAGCAGGTGCTGGTGGTAAAGAAGGATGCAGGCATCAAGAGCTGGGACGATCTTGCCGGCAAGACCGTGATTACCCAGACCGATTCCGCTGCGCAGGATGTGCTCGAGGGCGAACAGAAGGATCTGGCGGCGACGTTTGCCACGCTCGACACGATCGGCGAGTACAACACGGCCTTTATGCAGCTCGAGAGCGGCGCGGTCGATGCCGTGGCTTGCGACCTTTCGATTGCCCAGTATCAGCTTGCCGCCAAGCCCGATGCTTATACGCAGCTTGATGAGCCGCTGTCCAGCGAGCACTACGCCGTCGGCTTTAAGAAGGGCGACACCAAGTCGGCCGACGCCGTGACCGAGTCGCTCAAGGCACTCTACGATGACGGTACGGTTAAGGATCTCTGCGACAAGTATTCAAGCTATGGTCTATCTTTCGATAATTGGGTGCTCAAGTAATGTCTATTCAGGTCATGATGCAGATGCTTGGCCAGGGATTCTTGGTCAGTTTGCAGCTGTTTGTACTGACGCTGCTCGGGTCGATTCCGCTGGGAATCCCCGTGGCGTTTATGCGCATGAGCAAAATCGTGCCGCTTCGCTGGATTGCGCGCATCTACATTTCGGTCATGCGCGGTACGCCGCTCATGCTGCAGATGTTTGCCATCTACTTTGCCCCGTACTACGTGTTTGGCATTTCGCTCACGCCCGATTCCAAGTGGACGGCGTGCGTCGTGGCGTTCATCATCAACTACGCCGGTTACTTTGCCGAGATCTATCGCTCGGGCCTGCAGTCCATTCCGCGTGGTCAATACGAGGCAGCCGAGGTGCTGGGCTACTCGCGCGTGCAGACGTTTCTGTATATCGTGATGCCGCAGGTCGCCAAGCGTATTCTGCCGGCGATGGGCAACGAGATCATCACGCTGGTCAAGGACACGTCGCTGGCGTTTGCCATTGGCGTGGGTGAGATGTTCTCGACGGCCAAGGCGCTGGTCGCCTCGCAGGTGAGCATGGTGCCGTTTGCGATCGCGGCGCTGATCTACTGGATTTTTAACTTTGTGGTCGAGATGCTGCTGGGCGCCGCCGAAAAGAAGCTGGACTATTATCATGACTAACTCAGTGATGAAAATCGAAAGCGCGCGCAAGGCGTTTGGCGGCAATGAGGTGCTCAAGGATATTTCGCTCGAGGTCAAGCGTGGCGAGGTCGTGGCGATTATCGGGCCTTCGGGTGGCGGCAAGTCCACGCTGCTGCGGTGTGCCACGCTGCTCGAGACACTCGACGGAGGCTCGCTCTCGTTTGGTGACCTTGCCGTTGCGACGGATGCGGGTTCGGGCGCGGTCTATGCGAAGGGCGATGTGCCCAAGCGGGCACGCTCGCGATTCGGCTTGGTGTTCCAAAATTACAACCTGTTCCCGCACTATACCGTGATGAAAAACATCATCGACGCGCCGATCCGCGTGCTTAAGCGCCCGCGCGAGCAGGCGGAAGCTCGTGCGCGCGAGTTGATCGCGCAGATGGGGCTTACGGGCAACGAGAACAAGGTTCCGTGTGAGCTTTCGGGCGGTCAGCAACAGCGCGTGAGTATCGCCCGCGCCCTAGCGCTCGATCCGGAGATCCTGTTCTTTGACGAGCCGACCTCGGCACTTGATCCCGAGCTGACGGCCGAGGTGCTGCATGTCATTAAAGACCTTGCCGCGCAGAATATGACGATGGTAATCGTGACCCACGCAATGCAGTTTGCGCGCGATGTTGCCGATCGCGTGGTCTTTATGGACGGAGGCCGCATTGTCGAGGAGGGTCCGGCCGAGCAGGTTATCAATCACCCGCGTGAGCAACGTACCCGTGAGTTCTTGAGCCGTATCGAGGGGTAGGCTCAGGTATTTACTCAACTATTAATTGAGGCGAAGCCGCCGCAGGTCTTACGGACTGTGGCGGCTTTTTGTTTGCATCGACGGGGTTCAATAATCGCCTCACAAGCTTGTCTCTTCCTCTCGCCGCCTGTATTCATACGTGTGCCGAAAGGTATGCATGGACAGCCGCCCGTGAGGGTAGGGTGGTGGCATAGGACATTTGGAGGGTGAGTCGGCTCGGCTGCCGACCATGCTGCTCCCGGGATGGCACCGACCGCGAACTCTCCCCGTTGGCGTCGCGCATTGCGCGCGGCCCTGCAAGGAGGTCATCATGGGTGCTCCCAAGACCGGTAACGTAAGGAACGTGGTGCTCGTAGGCCAAGGCGGGGTGGGCAAGACTTCGCTCGCCGAGGCCATGCTCCACCTTTCCGGCAAGACCGCCCGCCTGGGCGGCCACGACGGCACCAAGCCCACGCTCGACTATGACCCTGAAGAGGTCAAGCGTTCATTCTCCATCTCGACGACCATCGCGCCGATCGACTGGAAGGGCGCGCGCATCAATGTGCTCGATGCCCCGTGCTACCCCGATTTTATCGGCGACGCCTTTGCCGCGATGAGCGTCTGCGAGACGGCTCTGTTTGTGGTCGACGCCGAGGCCGGCCCGCAGCCTACGACGGTTAAGCTCTGGTATGCCGCCGAGGACCTGCGCTTGGCGCGTGCGGTGTTCGTAAACCGCCTGTCGCGCTCCGAGGCCAGCTTTGCGACCACGATGGACCTGCTGCAGGAGCGCTTTGGCACGCGACTGGGCGCCGTGACCCTTCCCTGGGGCGAGGGCGAGGACTTTGATGGCATCATCGACCTGGTGCGCATGAAGGCGCGCCATTGCAACGGCACCGAAGCCGTTGAGTCGGAGATTCCCGAGGAGTATCGTGCCCAGGCCGAGGAAGCCCATGACCATCTGTGCGAGCTGGTGGCCGAGGCTGACGACGAACTGATGATGAAGTACTTGGAAGGCGAGGAGACGCTGACGCAGGAGGAGCTTGAAGGCCTGCTGTCGAAGGCGATTGCCGAGCGCATCTTTGTGCCGGTCTTTGCGGGCGATTGCATTAAGGAGCAGGGCGTCAACTCGCTGATGGACGACATTGCCACATACTTCCCGGCGCCGACGGACTACGGCGAGATGCCGCTCATCGACGGCGATTCGCTCAAGATTTCGAGCGACGATGATCGTCCGGTGGCGTTTGTGTTTAAGACGTTGGCCGATCCGCAGCAGGGTCGCATCAGCTTTATCAAGGTGCTGACGGGTACGCTTGAGCCGGGTCTTGAGCTGATCAACGCGCGTACCCGCAAGAGCGATCGTCTGGCCCACCTGTATGTGATGTGCGGCCGCGATATGACCGAGGTTGGCCACGCTTATGCCGGTGACATCATCGTGGCACCCAAGCTGGCTGCCGAGACGGGTGACACACTCTCCATTACCGGTAAGGTCGAGGCGGCGGCGTTTAAGTTCCCCAACTCGCAGTACCGCATTGCCATCGAGGCCGAGAACCGTGGCGACGAAGAGAAGCTCTATACGTTTATCGAGAAGGCGTGCAAGGCTGATCCGACCATGAGCATCGATCGTGACGAGGAGACCGGCCAGACCATCATTTCGGCGGTGGGCGAGGCGCAGGTTTCGGTCCTGCTCTATCGTCGTGAGGACCGTACCAAGGTCGCGGCCAAGAGCGTGCCGATTCGCATCCCGTATCGCGAGACCATTCGTCGCACGGCAAGTGCCCAGGGCCGCCACAAGAAGCAGACCGGCGGTGCCGGCCAGTATGGTGACTGCTGGCTGCGCGTGGAGCCGCTCATTGGGCCCGACGGCACGAGCGACGGCTATGAGTTTGTGGACGAGGTCGTGGGCGGCCGCATTCCGCGTTCGCTGATCCCCGCCGTGGACAAGGGCGTCCAGGAGACCATGAAGGACGGCATCATTGCCGGCTATCCGCTCACGGGCATTCGCGTGGCTGTGTACGACGGCTCGTATCACAGCGTCGACTCCAACGAGATGGCGTTCCGCGCGGCGGCTCGCATCGGCCTGCGCAAGGCATGCGCCGATGCCGACCCGGTGGTGCTGGAGCCCATCGAGGAAATCACGGTGACTATCCCCGAGAGCTACGCCGGCGCCGTGATGGGCGACATCTCGGCATCGCGCGGTCGCGTGACGGGCATGGAGACCGATGAGCGCGGCGACACCGTGGTCATCGCTCAAGCCCCGCTGGCTGAGCTGACGGATTACTCGACGCGCCTGCGCTCTATCACGCGCGGCACGGGTGACTTTACCATGAAGCCCGCCGGCTACGAGCAGGTTCCCTATGACGTTCAGGCCAAGCTCGTGGAGCGCTATGAGGAGGGCCGCGCCAAGTAACGCGTGGTTTTGCCTGCAACATGCATGCCGATGCAAGGGCCGCCCTGGGTAACCGGGGCGGCCCTTTTTGATCCCTTGGGGACGGAGGAAAACGGATCATTTTTTGGGTTACGGGCAGCTTGGCCGGCCCTAGTCTCCCGAGGTCTGGTTGCGGCCGGTGGCGTAGTCGATCTGCACATGCGGCTGCAGGTTGTAGCAGTACACGTGGAAGCAGAGGGTCTTGCCGTGGTCCTCGACCGATTGCGCCTCAAGGCGCATGCCACGGCAGACAAGTTCCTCTTCGTTATACATGGGCGTGACGCGGTAGAGCACATGGTTGCCCGTATCGCGAATATAGTTGAGAATCTGCTCTTCAAACGGCAGCATACCCGTCTCGTTGAGATAACGCGTGCCGGTGAGGAGATTCTTGCGATTGGCGTTCTCGCCGCAGAGTGACCAGGCGATAAGGTGGCAGCGGTTGTAGAGGCTCTGGCCCGGAATAAAGTCGTAGCGCTGCTGGTGCCAACCGGCAGGATGGATACGCGAGATATCGCCGCGCTTGCCTTGACCGAGTGACTCGGGGCCCACGCAGGCGAGCGCCTTGCGAGTGCGGCCCAGGCTGTCGAGCTTGGAGAATTTCTTAAAGCAGCCCTCTTCGGTGGCGCGATCGTATTCATCGAGTGTGAATGATGGCGTGCCGAGCGGGTGCGTGCTGTCGGCGCGAAGGGCAACGTAGGGGTTGCCGGCGTAGTCGGGAATGCTGCTGAGGTATACGCCGCGGGCGCGGTTAAGGTCGGGGTTTTCGACCTCGCCGATGGGGGTGGTGGAGCTGTCCTCGGAAGCGGCATCACCGGTGTCGGGTGCGGCGGATTCGGAGCCATCGCCGGAGTCCTCGGAGCTCGCCGTTCCCGATTCGAGCCGAGCGACCAGGCCTGCCTCGTCCTCGGTGCGGCTGGGACTCTCGTTTTGCTTTTCGGCCAGAGCCGCCGCCTGTTCATTGCTTTGCGGCGACAGCAGCTTGGGCGCCCCGTCGAGCGATCCCGTAAACAGCGCAAACCCCAGCACCACGGCGGTGCCGATGGAAAGTACTTGCTTGTAGGTGGACTTGCGCGACATTGAGGCTCCTGGATGGACGGTTGGGAATCTACCAGTCTAGCAGGAGCCGCCGAGGGTCGTTCTATCGAACAAATACTCAAGATTTGGGATAGACGCTACAGATTCATTTGTCTCATATGGAGCTGCGGCAGTTGTTGATGTGGGGCTATTCGGCGTTTCCCCAGATAAAACCTGCCAAAATAAACCTGTCCCTTTTTGGTAGGTCAGTTAACGCAGTCCAGGTTGAGCATATGCGAGCGAGCGGGCTTCGGGTGCGGTAAGGTGACGTGAAACAAGCGGGCGCTGACCTTTTGGTCGCGCCCGTGAAGTTGAACGTCAGATTGCCGTGCCCGGAGCCCGCGCAGCGCCGAGCAGTTACGCCGTTTGTAAAACGGCGTAACCTAAAGGTTCATGTTGCCGTGGATGTAGGGGGTGACCTCGGGGGAGATATGGTCGCAGCCCAGCTCGCGCAGCGCGGACTCGATAACGGCGGACAGCGGGGTCTTGCCCTTGTCGTCGACGGCGGCACCGCCGAGGGTGGCAATCTTGGCGACATCTGCGGGTGCGGCCTCGATATGCATGCAGCCGCCGACCAAGCGCGCGCGTACCTGTGCCAGATCAAGATCGTGCAGGTAATCCTCGCAGGCGCGGATTAAATCGACCTTCTCGCGCGTAAGCTCCTCGCCCGTGGGGACGCGGGTGGCAAGACATGCTCCCGCCGGCAGGTTCCAAACGGGATAGCCCCATGCGCGCAGCAGCTCGCGCTCTTCGTCCTTGGTAAAGCCGACCTCCATAAGGGGTGAGCGTACGCCGAGCTCTTCTGCCGCACGCATGCCGGGGCGGTAGTCACCGCGATCGCTTGCATTGCTGCCATCGATGACGGTGGGAAAGCCGAGCGACTTGGCGTGGTTGACGATGGCGGTAAAGCCGGCGTGCTTGCAGTGGTAGCAGCGATTAGCATCGTTGCAGGCTACTTGGGGGAGTTGCAGCTGATCCACCGAAAGATTGAGCACGGGGAGCTTAAAATGCGGCCCCTCATTGGCCTGCCCATCAACGGACTGCTCAAACGAAGCCTGTTCGGGCGTGCCGATGAGCGGCGTGGTGAGATGGACGAGGAGGGTATTGGTAGGCATGATGCGGGCGCATACAGCGGCCAAAAAGCTGCTGTCGACGCCACCGGAAAACCCGATAGCCACGCGCCCGTATGCCAAAAGCAGCTGTTCGAGCGCCGATAGCTTGTCTTGAAGCTCCTCTGCGGGTGCCGTGGTGTCTAAAATCATGAAACGATCCTTATCGTTGAGTACTCGATTGAAAACTATAATCCTAATGCGTTACTTGCCATAAGACTTCTATCTGTGTAACGAAAGTGCAATATGGTATATACGTTATATACAAGTTGTCAAATGCGGTAGAGTTGCGGCAATGCGACAGCGAGAGTCGATGGGGGACCGATATGATCAAGGCTGTTATTTTTGACATGGATGGAACGCTGGTCGATACCGAGCGTTTGGGGATTAGGGCCTGGAAGGCAGGCGCCGCTGAGCTGGGGCTCGCGATTGATGAAGCGCTGATCCATCAGTTTATCGGTCGCACGCTACCCGATGTCATGAACATCCTCGATAAGCATTACGGCAGCCACGAGACCGCCGAGGCGATCTATGTCCGCCACAAGGAGATTCGCGACGAGATGGTCAAGACCGATCTGGAGCTTAAGGCCGGCGCTGCCGAGTGCATAGACGAGCTGTTGGCTGCGGGCTATCACGTAGGCCTTGCAACGTCATCGCGCCATGTTACGGCCGAGCGCAACCTTAAAGCATTCGGTCTTTTTGACAAGTTTGAAACGGTAACGTGTGGCGAGGACGTCGTGCATGGCAAGCCCGACCCCGAGATGTATCTGCTCGCCTGCGAGCGCGCGGGCTTTACTCCCGAGGAATGTGCCGTGGTCGAGGATTCGCGCAACGGCTGCGTCTCGGGCATTACGGCTGGCTGCCACGTCTTTGCCGTCCCCGATATCGTGCCGCTGCCGCAGGACGTGGTGGATGGCTGCGAAGCCGTGCTCGATACGTTGTTCGATCTGGCGGCGGCGGTCAAGGCCGTGCGCTAGACAATTGCGGCGTTGAAACGAGCAATTGCTTACGTTTGCGCTTAAACAAAAGGGGTCCGGCAATGGTCGGGCCTCTTTTGCTTGAGCGGCGACTTAGCATACTTGCGGGCGTGCTATAGATACGCACCGAGGTTGATGGCCGTGGCGTCGGTCTGGCTGCTTGCCTGGGTGCTGGCGCGTTCCAGCAGGAACGGACGTACCAGTTCTTGGCGGTTGATGTCCTCGGCGGCGGTGACTGCGGTGACGGTGCGCGCTGTAGAGCCGACGCGGATATGCTTGGTCTTTGCTGGGGCCTTGTTCTCGATTTGCTCCATGAGCAATTGAACGCCCTTGCGGCCAATCTCGTAGCCCGGGGGCGCTACCGTAGTGAGCGGGACCGATCCGCTCCAAGCGAGCGGGTTGCCATCGCAACCTGCTACGCGTACTTGCCCGGGGACGGCGATGCCTTTGTCGACCAGCGCCGAGATGACGCCCGAGGCCAGCACGTCGGTCAGGCCGACGACAAAATCGGGGCGTTCGTCGGCGGGGCGCGCGGCGATTTGGGTGCCGATGCCGTAGCCGTCGGCGGCGGTATTCCATTCGCCGGCGTCGATGACTTCGATCTTGATATCGGGATGTAGGGCGAGCGCCTTATGAATGCCAAGGACGCGCAGGGTGAGTTGCATAAATGCTGCTCGGCCGACGACGACAATATGGTGCGCGCCGCGGGCGATGGCGAGCTCGGCGATGATGCGGCCTTGTGCCTCGTTGTCGGCGGCCACGTAGTAGCCGGGCTCGGAGCAATGGATGTCCAGATGGACGATCGGCACGGGCATCTTGGTCAGGGCGGGGTGCCAGTCGGGGGATGCCATGGGCTGAACCATGACGCCGGACATCTGGGTGCCCATAAAGTAGCGCAGGTAATGGTCCTGGAGAATATCGTCGTTATCGGCGTTGGCGATGAGCAGGTCGTAGCCGTGCTTGCGGGCCTCGTTGTGGGCGCCGCTGGCGATTTGGAGTGAAAAGCCGTGGTCGAGACGGGGGAGCACCAGGCCAAAGGACTTGGTGGCGCCGCCCGCGAGCTGACGAGCGCTTTGGTTGGGCAGGTAGCCAAGGCGATTGATGGTCTCGTTGATGAGCTTGAGGGTCTCGGGGCGTAGCTTTTCGGGGTGGTTGAGCGCGTTGGAAACCGTGCCCAACGAAACCCCGGCCTCGCGCGCGACGTCGCTGATTTTTACCTTTGCCATAGCGGCCCCTTTGATGCGTTTCAAGTACAAGCCAGATTGTAGCATCGCCCGCCCCTGAGGTGTCAAAACCCGCCTATTAGGGACAGGTTTATTTTGGCAGGTTTTATCTGGGCAAACGATGCTGTCAGACCAAACCACCACGAAGGTGCCTGCCCCCTTCGGGGTGGGGTGTGTGTATCGAGTGGTATTCAAGTTGAGATACCACTTCTGGTATATCAGCTTGCGTCTGCGTGAGTACAATACTCGAACGTTATACGTCTCAGCGCCCCATGTGCGTGGACGTTTGCAGTCACGCGGACGAAGGGATTTATCCTATGTGCGGAATTGTCGGCTACACCGGCTCTGATATTGCAAAGAACATCCTGGTCACGGGTCTTAAGCGTATGGAGTATCGCGGCTATGACTCCTCGGGCGTCGCGCTCGAGGTGGGCGAGGGCGCCGCGGCGCACCTCGACGTCATCCGCCGCGTGGGCAAGGTCGCGGGCCTGGAGAGCGAGCTTTCCAATATCGACAGCGACGCTACCTGCGGCATCGGCCACACCCGCTGGGCCACTCACGGCAAGCCTTCGGTCGTTAACGCCCATCCCCACACCAGCTGCGACGGTCGTATCGCCATCGTCCACAACGGCATCATCGAGAACTTCGCCGAGCTGCGCGAAGAGCTGGAGGGTCGCGGCCACCACTTTAAGAGCGAGACCGATACCGAGGTCTTCGCGCATCTGATCGAAGAGGCTTATGCCGAGACGCACGACCTGATGGCCTCCGTGCGCGAGGCGTGCACCCACGTGGTCGGTGCCTATGGTCTGGCCGCCGTGTGCGCTGACGAGCCCGGCGTGATCGCCGTGGCCCGCAAGGATTCCCCGATCGTGGTCGGCGCGGGCGAGACCGGCTCCTATGTTGCTTCCGATGTCATCGCGCTTATCGACGCCACCCGCGATGTCGTGGTGCTCGAGGACGGTCAGTTTGCAAAGCTCACGCCCGCAGGCGTCGAGTACACCGACGAGGCCGGCAACGTTATCGAGCCCAAGGTCACCCATATCGACTGGGATCTGGACATGGCCGAAAAGGGCGGTTATCCCGACTTTATGCTCAAGGAGATTCATGAGCAGCCTCGTGTCGTACGCGATACCCTGGTGGGCCGCATGACGCCTGCTGGCGAGCTCGATATTGACGAGCTGGGCCTTTCGCTCGAGGAGCTCAACGATATCGACCGCGTCTACGTGATCGCCTGCGGCACCAGCTACCACGCCGGTCTCATTGCCAAGAACCTTATCGAGGGCTGGGCTCGCATCCCCACTGAGGTTGAGGCGGCCAGCGAGTTCCGTTATCGCAACCCCATCATTACGCCGACGACGCTCGTCGTTGCCGTGTCCCAGTCGGGCGAGACGGCCGATACCCTTGCTGCCATTCGCGACGCGCGCATCAAGGGTGCCAAGGTCTTCGGCATCACCAACGTGGTGGGTAGCCCCGTGGCGCGTGAGAGCGACGGCGTCATCTACACCAAGGCCAACAAGGAGATCGCGGTCGCCTCGACCAAGAGCTTTATCGGCCAGGTCGTGAGCCTCACGCTTTTGGCCCTGCTACTGGCGCAGGTCAAGTACCGCTTGACCACCAAGCAGGCGCGCATGCTGTTCCGCGAGCTTTCCGATACGGCCGAGCAGATCCAGTGGATTTTGGACACGCAGACCGATGCCGTGCATGAGGCTGCCCTGCTGTGCAAGGATGCGCAGTCGGCGCTGTTCGTGGGCCGCGGCATGGGTGCCGCTATTTCCTACGAGGGTGCGCTCAAGCTCAAGGAGGTCAGCTACCTGCACGCCGAGGCCTATGCCGCTGGTGAGATGAAGCACGGCCCCATCGCCCTGATCGACCCGGGCTTCCCTGTCATCGCTGTGGCCACCAAGAGTGCCACCTACGATAAGACCGTGTCGAACCTTATGGAGTGCAAGGCGCGCGGCGCCAAGGTCATCGTCGTTGCCACCGAGGGCGACGAGGAGATCAACAAGATCGCCGACTGCATTATCCGCGTGCCAGCAGTCCGCGACGTGTTCAGCCCCATCACGGCGAGCGTTCCTCTGCAGCTGCTCGCACGCGAGGTCGCCATCCTGCGCGGCTGCGACGTCGACCAGCCCCGTAACCTGGCGAAAAGCGTTACTGTCGAGTAATCGAGTTCCGTCATCCTAACAACTAAGGCCCGGCTCCGTTGCAGCGGAGCCGGGCCTTGTTGCATTTGCCCAGATAAAATCTGCAAAATGAACCTGTCCCTTTTTGGCAGGTTAGCGGGGCTTGCTGGTCTCGAAGTACTCGGGGAACTGGTCCAGAACCTCGGTTTGGTTGCGGAACATCATGTGCAGGTGCTTGCTGACCAAAAAGCTCGCTTCGATGGGGTCGCGACCGGCGATAGCGCGGCGAATCTGCTTGTGCTCGTTCACGATGTCCTGATTGTCGAGAACCTGCGTGGCAGCGCGCAGCCAGCGAAAGCGCTCAAGGTCGGCATTGGTCTCTTCGAGCCACGACCACACGGTGCTGCGACATGCGATGCTAAAAATCATGCGATGCATGAGGTTGTCGCTCAAAAAGAAGCCGATGCGATCCTCTTCGGCCATGGCCTTTTCCTGCAGCACGATGGCGCGGTCGAGCTGCTCGATGCCAGCCGACGTGGCGCGCGCGCAGCACTCCACGATCACCTGCTTTTCCAGATGCTCGCGGATGTAACAGGCACTCTCGGCAAGGGTGAGGTTGATGGGCGAGACGTAGGTACCGCTCTGGGGCACGGTGCGCACCAGGCCTTCCTGCGCCAAACGAACCAAAGCCTCGCGCACAGGGGTGCGCCCCATATCTAGGTCGTCGCAAAGTTGCTTGACGCCCAGCTTTTCGCCCGGCTTGTAGTCCAGGTAGACGATTTTGCGTCGAATGGTGTGGTAGGACTGGTCCTGTAGGCTCGTTTCCTGCTCGCCGACGTGCATCGATTCTTCCATAGCGCCTCGCAACTGTTCTATCAAACTCATATGTCAGTTGTTAATTATGCCGCGAATCAGCTCTCCGCGGTGGGTAATTCGGCTGTTGCCTGAGAACTATTGCGGCATCTTAGTCTGTGTTTGCGCAAGGCTGCGCTCAATGTTGCCGTATCATAGGCCGTCGCACACGTGAAATAGAAAGAAGGAATCCCATATGCAACTGGCAAATATCGTACGCGAGCGCTGGAAGGGCGTCTTGTTCTGCC
The DNA here is from genome assembly GCA_048448865.1 of Collinsella sp. Classification (GTDB taxonomy): domain Bacteria; phylum Actinomycetota; class Coriobacteriia; order Coriobacteriales; family Coriobacteriaceae; genus Collinsella. The sequence goes on along the minus strand of DBGBLM010000039.1, from coordinate 4,148 downwards.
TGATCATCGCCATCCCCGCGACGTTGCTCGGCAAACAGGTTGAGGTGGTCGGCGGGCCGGTGTTTGCCATCCTCTTTGGCATGGTCCTGGCGCTCGTCTTTCCCAAGAATCGTCGCGAACAGCTCACCGCTGGCGTCACCTATACGTCCAAAAAAGTCTTGCAGTACGCGGTTATCCTGCTTGGCTTTGGCATGAACCTCTCCCAGATTCTGTCCAAGGGCGCCCAGTCGCTGCCGATTATCGTGGCGACAATCTCGACCTCGCTTGTCATCGCCTTTGTGCTCTGCCACGTTATGAACGTGCCGGGTAAGATCGCGACGCTTGTGGGTGTGGGTTCGTCGATTTGCGGCGGTTCGGCCATCGCTGCGACCGCACCCGTCATCGATGCCGACGATCGCGAGATTGCCCAGGCCATTTCGGTCATCTTCCTGTTTAACGTTATCGCGGCGCTCGTGTTTCCGACGCTCGGCGGCATGCTCGGGCTGACCAACGAGGGCTTCGGCCTGTTTGCCGGTACCGCCATCAACGACACCTCGTCCGTAACGGCTGCGGCGAGCGCTTGGGACAGCATGCATCCCGGCGCCAATGTGCTCGAGAGCGCCACGGTGGTCAAGCTGACCAGGACGCTGGCCATTATTCCCATCACGTTGGTCCTCGCATGCTGGCAGATGCATCTGGCGCGCAAGGCCGGCGGCGACGCCAAAAGCACGTTCTCCCTTAAACGCGCGTTTCCCATGTTTGTGCTGTTCTTTGTACTGGCGAGCGTGATCACCACGGTGCTTCAGCTTCCCGCGTCCTTTACGGCGCCCATCAAGGAGCTGTCGAAGTTCTTTATTGTGATGGCCATGGCGGCTATTGGTTTTAATACCGATATCGTCGAGCTGGTCAAAAAGGGCGGCAAGCCCATCGCGCTGGGCTTTTGCTGCTGGATTGGCATTGCGTGCATGAGCTTGGGGATGCAGCACGTGCTGGGAATCTGGTAGAGAAGTAGCTTGTTTGCGTGCTGCGTGCTGGTGAGTGCATTCTCACGGTGGAGCGATAGGAGCTCTTGCGGGTATGGCTTGTCCGCAGGTTTATAAGTCCCGAAGAGCTCTTATCGCCCCGCCAGGATGGCGATGCGGGGCAACACCTATACTCGCAGGACGGCGCTTTCTGCCCTATAGTGTTTGGTGAGCAATATCGTTCAATTTTGAAACACTCGGTCGTGCGACCGTCGGCGGTTGCACGTCGCTGCGGACAGGGGCAAATCATGGATAGCGATGCCAAGCTGAACATCTTGACCGATGCCCTAGCTGCCGCCGGGGCCTCGGCATTGGCAATCGATGCGCATGGGGACGTCGCGATCTCGACCATGAATGACGCGGCGCTTGAGCGGGATGTGGCGGCTTTTGTCGCTGAGCGCCTCGACCGTATAGGAGACGGCGCGCGTCTGGTTATGGGGCGTGAGGGTACGCGCCTGAGCCTGACCGTTCGCCCCACCGACAAAGAGGGCGGGGGGCTTTGGGTTGTCGTGGTCCGCGAGGTGCGCGGTGCCGCGGCGCATGCGGGCATCGAGTGGCTCAACGCCGACGAAGTTGAGGCCCGCTACGAATCGAGTGCGTACGGCATCGTTGAGGGTGCCGCTGCGGTGGCTGCACCGGTTGCCGAGAGCTACGCGCGCGGTGTGCCCCTTATGCTCGAGGGTGAGCTGGGAGCGGGTCAGGTCGAGATCGCCAAGCGCCTCTATCTGGACGGTCCTTTTGCCGATCAGCCCTTTGTTTCCGTTGCGCTCGATGAACTCACCGAGCGCGGTTGGCGCCATGTGCTCAAAAGCGCCGAATCGCCGTTGTTCCAAACAGGGTTGACCCTTTGCATTGGGGGCTGGAACGCGGTTGGCCCCCAGCGCCTCCGCGAGCTGGTCTCCACGATGACCGACACCGCGTTGGCGACGCGCTGCCATGTGGTGCTGACGGCGAATGACATCCCGGGCGGCGGCGAAAGTGATCAAGCCGCCTTTGTGACCGAGCGCTTCGCCTGTGCGGTGAGCGTGGCGCCGGCAATCGCCGAGCAGGGAGCCGCGTCGACGAAGGTTGCGCGCTATTTGGAATATCTCGCTGATGCATTTGGGACGGCAGCGCCCACGCTGTCTGCCGCGGCGACGAAGACGCTCGATGCTTACCGCTGGCCGCGCAATTATCTGCAGCTCCGCGAGGTCTCGGAACGACTGTATATATTGGTGGGGGTGGGCACGGTGGACCGCGCTGTAGCGGAGGAAGTGCTCGCCCAAGAGGATGTGATTAAGACCGCAACCTTTGGCGCCCCGACGCTCGAAAGTGACCTGTATATCCTGCGACCGCTGGCCGATACCGAGCGAGATATCGCGCATCTGGTTGTAGACCATCTCCACGGCAACCGAACCCGTGCGGCGGAGGTGCTGGGCATAAGCCGTACAACGCTGTGGCGCTTGCTGAAGGACGATGACCGTTGAGCGAGGCGCCCGTGACCGCGCGCGACGCGTGTGCTACAGTCCAAAGCGTTATTGTTTCGATTTGGTTACGGCGTGCGAGGGCATATGGCTGAGACTTCAAAACCGAGCCGCAGAAGGCGGAGCGCCGCGCCGGTTAACCGACGCACAACATCGGTGACGTGGGGCAAACACGCCTCGGGGTTTGATGGCTCGTTCAAGCGCACTAAATACGGCTATCCTTCGGCAAGCGCCCGCTTGGCAATGCAGGCAGAGTCCTCGCTGTGGGGCCGCAAACGCGTGGTGGGCTCAAAGCTCAAGCACGACGGAACGCTCGGCTACATCAGCCGCGGGGCGGCTCGTCGCAGTGGGCTCAATCCCGCTGGTTGGCATCGTTATGTGCCGATCGTGGCCGTCGTTGCAGTGATCGTCATCGCACTCGCCGCGCTTGGCTACGCCGGCGGTGGCGCCAACTTGGACGCAGTGTTTAAATCGCCCGAGCTCGCGCATGTAGGTACAGAAGTTGTCGAGGGCGCTCAGGCCCAGACGGGCGTCGCGCCCCAACGCGGTATCGTCGCGGCGGCCTCCACCATCGCCGATGCGCAAAAGGACGAAGACAAGCAAGGCGACGACGCCGAAACGACCCAGACAAGCGAAGCGACGACAACTCAAATATCAACATAGCTTGCCGGCAGAAGGGGACGTTCCTTTTCTGCCGGCAGTTTGGGACACTCCTGCGCTACTTGACGTACACCACGTTGTCGCGGCGCGGCTTTGCCTCGGGTAGCGTGTCCTCGGCGTAGCCCAGAATGCAGTGACCGATACCGCGCAGGCTGCCGTCGGCGGGCAGGCCCCAGCTGGCCAGCAGCTCCAGGCCCTCGGGCGAGTCAAAGACCTCATGCGCGCGGTGAATCCAGCACGAATCGACACCCAGTGCATAGGCGGCGTTGAGCAAGTTGCCCATGGCGAGCGAGCCGTCTTCCAGATGTGTGGGCACGCTGCGGTCAACCAGCACCACCACAACGGTCTTGGCGCCATAGAAGGGGTCGCTGTTGCTGCCCATGACCTGGGCGTTGAGCTGTGAGAGACGCTCGACGGTCGCGGGGTCGGTGACGGCGACAAACGTCACCGGCTGGCGGCCCATGCCGCTCGGTGCATATTGGCCGGCTTCGATAATACGTGCAAGCTTTTCGGCCTCGACGGGACGATCGCTGTAGTTGCGGCAGCTGCGACGGTGAATCAGTGCTTCGATAGTCTCCATGGTGTCTCCTTGCGGTGGCGTTGCAGATGCCTCGTTCATACCCGCCGGGCTTAAACGATAGACGGTCAATTGCCCGGCCAAAAGGATAGATTCCAATTGGGAAAGTAGGTTTGCATAAAAGTATCTTCAGAATGTGACAAACAAATGGGATGGTTAAACGTTTTATCCCGTCTACCCTGCGGTTTTTTACCACTTGCCTAAATGACGAACGCATAACCTCTGATAAAGGTTTTACTAAAGGAGTACCAACGTTTATCAATGCGCCGTGGTGGCGCCGGGCCAGGAGGTAACATCATGTTCCAGGCTGGAGATGTCGTCGAGACCGATTTCGAAGGATTTCTGAAGCTGCTGCGTTCCAAGACGCGCGCTTTCGTGTCGATCAACGATCACGAGTACTACATCACGCACACCGATGGCTATTGGCGTGTTCAGGATTGCGAGGCC
>DBGBLM010000038.1:0-3309 GCA_048448865.1 Collinsella sp. | reverse complement strand
AACCCGAAACAACGATGAACGGTGTCGGTCTATCACCGCGAAGAAACCCTTGCGGCATCGAGAGAGGAGGTGCTGGCAGGTGGAACCAAAAGGTGAACGCCGCCATCTCTAGCTCCACCTTATCGGGTTTCCCGTCGCAAGCGATGCTTCAAAGAGCTTGCGCAGCGAAACGTTGGCGAAGGTCCAGGACCACGCTTTGCTGCTGCCCACTGTGACTCGGCCCTCGGCTCTGCGTAGAACCCGAAGCCGCTTTTGCAGTCGATGCGATTGACCCCGTCGAGGTCGGTGAGGGTGTAGCTTTCGCCCTCTCCATCCTGGCTCGAGCGTCCCTTGCGCTCGAAAGCAAAGTGACTTGACGCGAAGAGCACCTCACCAGCGCCGTTATTTTTGGCATCTTTGGGGGCTGATGTACACAAAATCGAATGACAGCCCGCCCGATACCACCCTCCACATGTCTGGACTCTCTATGCTTACGCTGGATAGACATCGCTAGAACGGGTATAGTATCGAAAGTTTTGTCGTTTACCAGCGGGGGAGTCCTGTGGGCATCAAAAAGAAGATCAAAAAGGAGCTTATCGGCACCTCCGATTACCCGTCGAATAAGATCTTTACGATCTCCAATTTCATTACCTTTACGCGCCTGGTCCTCACGCTCGTCTTCCTGTACCTGTTTGTGACGGACAACAACCGTGTCGTCGCCATTGTCATCTATGCCATCGCGGCTTCCACCGACTGGATGGACGGTCAGATTGCCCGCATGACCAAAACGGTCTCGTGGCTCGGCAAGGTTATGGACCCCATCTGCGACCGCGCGCTGCTGTTTACCGGCGTGCTAGGCTTGGTGGTCCGCGGCGAGTTGCCCATCTGGGTCTGCGTGCTCATTATCGGCCGCGATATCTACCTGGGCATCGGCTCGCTCATCGTGCGCCATTACCACCCTCGCCCCATCGACGTCGTCTTTCCCGGCAAGATTGCCACGGCGCTGCTCATGACCGGTTTCTCGCTCATGCTGTTGGGCTTTCCCGTCGTGGACGGCTGGCATCTGCTTCCCGCCACGCTCACGGCATTCCCGGGCCTCAACGGCAGCTCAGTGCCCCTCGGCATCTTCTTTGTGTACGGCGGCGTGATGTTCTCTATGCTCACCGCTGTCATCTATTCCATTAAGGGAGGGGCGGCCATTAAACAGGCCATCGCGCATCCCGAGGACGAGGACACCGACTTTCTCAACCCCGAAATCGAAGACTGATTCATTGGGGTATGATTACGTACGGTTCATTCTTTGCGGCGTGGCCGCGTTAGATAGGGGTTGTCATGGAAAACAAGGTTAACAATATGCCTCAGAACGATAAGACTGCGGACGCTACCTGCGTTTTCCGTGTTCCTTCGAGCGATGTCACCGTTCCCGACCTTATGGCCAACGTGCGCATCACCGCTCCTGTTCTGTCCATCGTCAAGGGTCCGCAGACCGGAGCTGCCTTTGAGCTCGAGGACGACGTGACCACCATCGGCCGCGATCCCGCGAACGGCATTTTCCTCAACGACATGACCGTCTCGCGCAGCCACGCGCGCATTATTCGTGAGGGCCTGGGCGCCCGTATTGAGGATCTGGGCTCGCTCAACGGCACCTGGGTCGACGGCGCCATCGTCAACGGTGCTCCGCTGCACGACGGCTCTTCCGTTCAGATCGGTACGTTTACGCTCATCTACCACGAGAGCACGCCGGAGCGCATCGAAACCGGTGAGTAGGTAATGGCCGAACGCAACTATCTGAGTATCGGCCAAGTCGTCAACCTTCTTCGAGGCGCATACCCCGATCTATCGAACTCAAAAATTAGATTTCTAGAAGATGAGGGGCTCGTCACCCCTCATCGTACGCCTAAGGGGTATCGCCAGTACTCCAAGGAAGACGTTGACCGTCTCGAGGTCATCCTGCACCTGCAGAAGACCCGCTACATGCCGCTCAACGTCATTAAGCAGCGCTTGGAAAACGCAACGGACCTGTCCACTTTGGCTTACGAGGTGGGTCTTCTGTCCGATGTTCCGCTTAAGACGGAACCCAAAGAGACCAAGCAAAAGTTGCATCCCATCGAGACCATTCCCGACATGCTCGGCGTCGAGATCTCGTTTATCCGCTCCCTTGCCGAGAATGATCTTATCCGCATCATCAAGAGCCCTCAGAACCGAGAGCTCGTCGATGGCCGAGATTTCCCGATTATCCGTTACTGCTCGGAGCTGTCGCGCTTCCACATTGAGCCGCGCAACCTGCGTCAGTACGTATCGTCGGCAAATCGCGAGTCTTCGATGTTTGAGCAGGTTCTCGTGAGCATGCTCGGCATGGATACCTCCGATGACGAGCGCGACGCCAAGCTCGAGCGTGCTTTTAAGAAGCTGCACGACCTCACCGAGGGTGTTCACACCGCGCTCCTTAAGAACCGTGTCTTTGAGTCGCTCAACGCCGTGGTCGAGGACGCTGACATCGATGCTCTCGATGAGGAGATCGCGCGTTCCGAATCCACCAAGGCTAAAAGCGATGGGGCAAGCGTCCCCACGGTTGCCGCGCACGACGAGTCGCTCGTGCAGCCGTCCAAGGTCGTTGCCCCCTCGCATAGCTCGTCTGCTAACACGGGCAAATAACCGCCGTTCACCCGGCAATCCATGAAAGGTCACGCCATGTACGACTTCGAATCTCACATCGTCGACATCCCCGACTATCCCGAGCCCGGAGTCGTCTTTAAGGACATCACGCCGCTCTTTGGCAATCCCGAGGCTCTGAAGGCCATGGTGGATGCCCTGGCCGAGCATTTTGCTGGCATGGGTATCACCAAGGTCGTCGGCCCCGAGGCTCGTGGCTTTATGGTCGGTGTGCCCGTGGCCGTCGCCCTGGGCGCCGGCTTTGTTCCCGCACGTAAGCCGGGCAAACTGCCGCGCAAGACGGTAAGCGAGAGCTACGAGCTCGAGTATGGAACGGATTCTATCGAGATCCACGCCGATGCCATCAGCTCTAAAGATACCGTGTTGATTCTGGACGACTTGGTCGCGACGGGCGGAACCGTTGAGGCAACAGGTAAACTGGTGCGAGATACGGGCGCAAAGCTTGTGGGCTACGGTTGTATCCTTGAGCTTGCGTTTCTCAACCCGCGCAAGAAGCTCACGCCTTCTAACGAGGACGTTGAGCTCTTTAGCCTGGTAACGGTGGACTAGCCGCTACCCTTAGATACCGGAAAGGAAGCTACATGCGCACAGCAAACACGCACAGAAACATGGCACGCTGCGCTGCTACGGCAACCCTCGCTTGTGTTTTGGGCCTGG
>DBGBLM010000037.1:0-4428 GCA_048448865.1 Collinsella sp. | reverse complement strand
TTTGACATCCATTACACGTCACGTCGCATTGGAACCAAGTTTGGCGTGACCCCGCTGCTGCTGGGTGGCTATGCTGCTATCTGCGGTATGGACCCGACCGATGTCTCGTGTGCCGACCGTGTGCTCGCTGCCATCTATCGCTACGGCCGTGTGACGGTGGCCGATCTTGCCGTCGAGCTCGAGCTGTCCGAGGAGGATGTGCTCGAGGCCTGTGCTTTGCTGTTGAGCTGGGGCTCCATCGCTCCCTGGTATGAAGAAGGGGAAAAGCCTTCGCCCAGCTACTATCCCACCAAGTACCAGACCCTGCCGCGTGACGCGGCGGGTTATACCACCTTTGACGGCCGTCGGTTCGATCGTGAGCACGCGACTGCCGAGGGCGATGTATGGGAACTGCCGTGCGGCGAGGCCGAATTCCTTGCACGCGAACGCTCGCACACCTATTTGGGCCAGGGCTTTGTCAAGCGTGCCTTTATGCTGCTTGCGGGCATTATCGTCAATATCCTAACGGGCTTTTTGCTCCTTATGAGCATCTATTCCATCGCAGGTGTCACGGTGCCGTTGGATACCAATGTGATCGGCCAGGTTGACGAAGGCTCGATTGCCGCCGCGGCAGGAATCGAGGGCGGTGACGCGATTCTTTCGGTCGACGGAGTATCGTGCTCTACCTGGATGGACGTTTACGATGCCATCGGCAAGGCTGCCGGTAAGGACGATATCGCCATTGAGTACGAGCGTGACGGTAAGCAGCATTCGACCACGGTTGCGCTCAAAGAGGACGAGCGCCTAGGTGTGTATGCCTCTACGCAGGTGGTCCGTTTGGATCCCATCACGTCAGCTCGCCTGTCGTTCTCCTATGTCGTACAGACAGCGGAGGGCGTGATGCGTCTGCTCCAGCCGCAGCACACGATGGAGATTCTCGATCAGTCCTCTTCGATCGTGGGTATTAGCGTTATGTCCTCGCAGGCTGCTGCCGCCGGCCCTGCCACGTTCCTTTCGTTTGCCGCCCTCATTTCGTTCTCGCTTGGCTTTATGAACCTGCTGCCCATCCCACCGCTCGATGGCGGCAAGCTGGTCATCGAGATCATTCAAAAGATTGCGGGCCGCGAGCTTCCGCTCAAGATCCAGACGATTGTGAGCTATGTGGGCATCGCGCTCTTTGCGCTGCTGTTTGTCTATATGCTTCGTTCCGACGTCCTTCGATTTATTCTGTAGGGGAGTGTTTGGATTGTCTTTATCCCATCCTTTGCCTCGCGAGCTGACGCGCCCCGTGCATGTGGGCGGCGTGCAAATCGGTGGCGGCGCGCCGGTGGTGGTCCAATCCATGACCTGCACCGATACCGCTGATGCCCAGGCAACGCTTGCGCAAGTGCGCGCGTTGGCGCAGGCTGGCTGCGATATCGTGCGCGCGAGCGTGCCTACCGAGGCCGCGCTTGAGGGTTTCCGCACCGTCTGTGCCGAGTCTCCGGTGCCGATTGTCGCCGACATCCACTTTAACCATAAGCTCGCCATTGGTGCCGTTGAGGCCGGTGCTGCCAAGCTGCGCATCAATCCCGGCAATATCGGCGATTGGGCCAAGGTCGATACCGTGATCGATGCTGCGGGCGCTGCTGGGTGCGCGATTCGCATTGGTGTGAACGCGGGCTCGCTTGAGCAGGATATCGCCGAGCGCGAAGACCTCACGCAGCCCGAAAAGCTCGTGATGTCGAGCGAGCGCTTCGTCAAGCACTTTGAGGACCGCGGCTTTACGAACATTGTGCTTTCGGCCAAGGCCCATAGCGTGCAAACGACGCTCGATACCTATCGAGCCCTGTCGCGTGAGATTCCCCACGTACCGCTTCACCTGGGCGTGACGGAGGCGGGGACCAAGCTCCAGGGCACCATCAAGAGCTCTGTAGGCTTGGGTATCTTGCTTTCCGAAGGCATTGGCGACACCATGCGTGTGTCGCTCACAGCCGATCCGGTTGAGGAGCCGCCGGTTGCCTGGGGTATTCTGCAGTCGTTGGGCCTGCGTCGCCGTGGCCCCGAGATTGTCTCGTGCCCCACGTGCGCCCGCTGCCAGGTTAACCTTATTCCCATTGCCGAGGAGGTTACCGAGCGGCTTAAGAACTACTCCGCGCCGCTTTCGATCGCTGTGATGGGATGTGCCGTTAATGGCCCCGGCGAGGCTTCTGATGCCGATCTGGGCGTTGCTTGCGGACGTGGTCAGGCCTTGCTCTTTTCGCATGGCCAGATCATTGGTAAAGTAGCTGAGGACCAAATTGTCGACGCGCTTATGGCAGAGGTCGACAAGTTTATTGAGGAGAAATAAATGACCCGAGCAATGTATATGTCTAAGCTCTATGCGCCGACGCTCAAAGAGGATCCGGCCGACGCCGAGCTTGCAAGCCATCGTCTGCTGCTTCGTGCCGGTATGATCCGCAAGGAGGCCGCCGGTCTGTATTCTTATCTGCCGCTCGCTTGGCGCTCGATTCGCAAGATCGAGAACATCGTGCGCGACGAGATGGACGCCGCCGGCGCCCAGGAGCTCATGATGCCCATTATGGTCGATGCGGATCTGTGGCGTGAGTCCGGCCGCATCGATGCCTATGGCAAGGAACTCGTGCGCTTTGACGACCGTCATGGTCGCGAGTTTGTGCTGGGCCCCACGCACGAGGAGACCGTCACGGCCCTGGTGCGCAACGAGCTGCGCTCGTATAAGCAGCTGCCCGTCAACCTGTACCACATTCAGGACAAGTTCCGCGATGAGTTCCGTCCCCGCTTTGGCCTGATGCGCGGCCGCGAGTTCATCATGAAGGACGCCTACAGCTTCTCTGCCACGCAGGAGAGCCTGCAGGAGGAGTACGACAAGATGAAGCAGGCCTACGCCAACATCTGCGAGCGCTGCTACATCAAGGCTCTGCCCGTTGTCGCCGACTCCGGCGAGATCGGCGGCGATACCTCCGTCGAGTACATGGCTCTGGCCGATGCCGGCGAGGCTTCGCTCGTGTATTGCGACGATTGCGGCTTTGCTGCCGATGATGAGGCTGCAAGCACCAAGGTCGTTGTGACCGAGGGCCCCGGCGACGGCACGCTCACCAAGGTCGAGACTCCGGGTATGGGCACCATCGAGGCCGTTGCCAAGTTCTTCGGCTTCCCCGAGAACGGCACGCGCAAGTCGTTGGCGCTGATCGACGCCGAGGGCAAGCCGGTTGTGGCCATTGTCCCGGGCGACCACGAGCTCAATGACTGCAAGGCCGAGCACGTCTTCGGCAAGGGCTATCGCATGATGACCGACGAGGAGCTTCAGGCGAACGGACTGCACAAGGGCTTTATCGGACCGGTCAACCTGCCCGAGGGCATCCGTCTGGTGTGCGACGAGAGCCTGCGCGAGTCCAAGCAGTGGGCCTGCGGTGCCAACGAGGTCGATTATCACTTTACCGGTGCCTGCCCCGAGCGCGACTTTACCGTCGACGAGTGGGCCGACCTGGTCACCGTCGTCGCCGGCGATCCCTGCCCGCACTGCGGCAAGCCGCTCTCTGCTGCTCGCGGTATCGAGGTTTCCCAGGTCTTCCAGCTGGGCACCAAGTACTCCGAGGCCATGGGGGCCACCTTTATGGATGAGGACGGCAAGGAGAAGCCGCTTATCATGGGTTGCTACGGCGTGGGCGTGTCTCGCTCGCTCGCTGCCGTCGTGGAGCAGCACAACGACGAGCACGGCATCGTCTGGCCGATCTCCGTTGCCCCGTACGAGGTTGCGGTGATTCCGCTCGACCCCAAGAAGGAGGAGTGCGCTTCCGTCTGCGAGAAGATCGTTGATGGTCTGTGCGCCGAGGGTATCGAGGTCGTCGTCGACGATCGCGATGAGCGTCCTGGCTTTAAGTTTGCCGACAATGACCTTATGGGCTTCCCGTATCAGGTTGTTCTGGGTAAGCGCGGCCTTAAGAACGGTACCGTCGAGCTCAAGGACCGTGCCACGGGCGAGCGCGAGGACGTGGCGATCGACGAGGTCGTCGCCAAGGTCGCCGAGCTTGTGAAGGCTGCCCGCCGTTAATCGGCGATTTCGCTTGTAGTTCGATATACGGGACGGTTCCGCATTCCTCCAGATAGGGGAGATGCGGGGCCGTCCTTTTATCTTGTCGGAGCGCTCAATCGCTAAAAGGAAAAACCCCACAGCCCATGCGAGCTGCGGGGTTTTCTTTTATGCCTCCGATGCGAAATGAATCGCTCAGATATTACTGATAATCGACGACGTCGATCCAGTTCTTCAGGAACTCATCGTTCACGTTGCGCTTACGAGCGAGCTCGGAAGCGGCAACGATGCTCGTCCACTGACGCACGACCTGCATGGGCATGTCGGCGCGGTCGCAGTAGAGCTCCAGGTAGGCCTCGGCCTGGTCCTTGCTGTTGAGGGCAAAGAGCAGGTAGGTGGTGGCAACGTCGGCAGCAGGG
>DBGBLM010000036.1:0-54850 GCA_048448865.1 Collinsella sp. | reverse complement strand
GATAAGCGGATACGAAGTATCTTTGTTGCACAACAAACTCACAGTCGCACGGGGAAATTATGACTACCCCGTGCGACCGCGAAGATAACGTACGGCAGGAGCAGGCTCGCCACCTAAATCGCGCGACGGGCCTCGATGGCGCGGCCAAGCGTAAGCTCGTCGGCATACTCCAAGTCGCCGCCCACGGGAAGGCCGCTTGCCAGACGCGACACCTCGACGCCCAACGGCTTGATGGTACGGGCCAGATAGCTCGCCGTGGTCTCGCCCTCGATGTTGGGGTTGGTGGCGATGATGACCTCATGGATATCCTCGTGACCCAGACGCGCCAGCAGCTCGCGAATGTGCAGCTGCTCGGGGCCAATCTTGTCCATGGGGCTGATTACGCCGCCCAATACGTGGTAGAGACCGTGGTAGCTGCCCGTGCGCTCGATTGCCTGGACGTCGCGCGGCTCGCCCACCACGCAAATGCGAGTGGTATCGCGCATCGGGTCCTGGCAGATGGAGCACTCGTCGGCCGTGGCGTAGTTAAAGCAGCGGCTGCAAAAGTGGACCTCCTGCTTGACCTCCAGGATGGCCTCGGCCAGGCGGCGCGCCTCCTCGGCGTCGGCCTCCAACAGGTAATAGGCGATGCGCTGGGCCGACTTGGGACCAATGCCCGGCAGACGGCCCAGCTCATCGAGCAGTTTTTGCAGACTGTGGTTGGCACTCATATATATGCGTGTCTTAGAACGGCATGCCCGGGATGTTGAGGCCGCCGGTGATGGCGCCCATCTGCTTGTTGGCGAGCTCGTTGACGCCGCGGACGGCCTCGTTGACGGCAGCCATGATCATATCCTGCAGCATATCGACGTCCTCGGGATCGAGCGCATCGGGATCGATGGTGAGGTTGACGAGCTCCATCTCGCCGTTAACGGTCACCTTGACCATGCCGCCGCCGGCAGAGGCGTCGACGGTCTGGGACTTGAGGTTCTCCTGCACAGCGGCAAGCTGCTCCTGCATCTTGCGAGCCTGCTTCATCATCTGCTGCATGTTCATACCGGCCATGATGGCTCCTTTACGTGCGGCCGCACGCCGAGCTGCAAGGGCAGCCGGAGCACGGCGGGACTTTCAAACTCAAAAATCGTACCACGGCGCGCGGCGAGAGAGCGGGGCGGACGTGTTACCTCAGTCGATATACATGTCCTCCAATACAAACCGCACTCAAAGATTATGCAAGGTCGAATTATGCAAGGTTGCATAATATCGCACACTCAATCTAGTAGAGCCGAATCCGGCATTTCATGTGCGCCACTAAATAGCTAAATGCCGAACCGCTGCTCGAGGCGGCGCACATGGCGGCAGGGTATAATTTGATTGCCATAGATAGTAATTTGGAGGTGCCCCATGAATGCCCCCAACGCGCTCCAAAACATCCGCTCAAAACACCCCGTTGCATATGTGGTTCTCTATCTCTTTGTCGGCTGGGCATTGCTGGTTGTCATCACCCATGCCATAGCTTTTGGAGCAGAACTGCTGATAGCCAGCTCGGACCAGCCCGTCGTCAAATGGGAGACGACCGATGAGTGCACCGACGGAACCCGAACCGTCTACTACAACAGCCCGTCCCTCTATCAAGAGTTCAAGGTCAAGATAAAGGACTTCAAGATTGTCGATGCCGAGCTAGGCGTTTATTTGGCAATCGGAGCAACCATTAACGCCGAGCAAGTCGAGTACACGGACAGCCATGCGACGTATCGTATCGACCTCAGCATCCTAGGCCGACCGTCACGCACCTGTCTGCTCAAATGCGACATACGCGGCACCACACTACACATGTCCGAAATACAGATGCGCCCGGACAAGGGGTCCTCTTCTTGAGCAGTATACCCGCCTGCGCAGCTACTCCACCGGCTTGAAGATGGTGGCCTGGCCAAAGACGCTGCGGATGAGGGCCTTGGCCTCGTCCTCGGTCTGCGGGATGCTCGGGGCTGCGCCCTGATGGCCGAAGGGGCTGCCAGCACCGGGATTGGATTCCCAGGGAGCGGCGGGGACGTCGTCGTTTGCAGAGGCTGCGGGTGCCACAGCAGCGGCCTTGGTCGCGGACGCCGCACCCGGCACGTCGAACGGGGGCAGATCGTCCCCGCCGGCATCGGCAGCAAAACCACCGACCATAGCATCGTCGTAGGGCACCTGGTCGGATTCCCATGGCTCAGCCGCCTGCGCAGGCGGCTGAGCCATGGGGACGGACGCGCGCTCGGGCGCTCGGGGCGCGGGCTCGGTCGGGAGCTTGCCCGTGGCAGGAGCACCGGCAGGGTTGTCGGAGCGCAGCCAAGGGGCCTTGGCCAGGTCGGATGACTTGGGCGCAGGCGCGGCAGCGGACTTGGGCGCGGGGATCGGAGCAGCCGGTTTGGGCGCAGCGGGTTCAGGCGCCGACGGGGTCGGTGCCGCTACCGGCGCCGCTTTTGGCTGCGTCGCGCTGGCGCTCGAGGATGCAGGGGGCACCGAGGACACGGGTTGCGGGTCCGCAGATACCGCAGCCCGTGCAGATGGAGAATGCTCCTCATGTTGAGGAGCCGGCGCGCCACCCCCATCCAGGACATAGTCGACGGTACGACGACCGAAGACCGCGCAGACCGTCGGCAGGACCACCGACTGCGTATCGGCGCGACCGAGCATCTTGATGGCAAAAGTCGAACCCGCGGGGAACGAGACCGTGAGCTTGGAGCCGTCGTCGGCCGTGGCGCGGGCGTTGAGCAAAAGCCCTGCGTAGGAGGCCTGACGAGCCTTGACGCGCTCGACGACCTCGGCCCATTTGCGCTGGAGCTCGCCGGCGTCCTCAACCGCGGGGGTCTCGGCAGCACCGGCGGCGGCAACCTGGGCGGCGTTGTTGGGCTTGGACACCGACACGGTCGATGCAGCAGGCGCGGAAGCCGGAGCCGCAACGGGCTGAGGTGCAGGCGTTACAGGTCTGGGCGCCGGCGCAGGAGCCGCGGACTTGGTCGCAGGCTGGGCAGCCGGAACAGCAGCGCCGCGGTCCCAAGGCATACCGCCCTGGCGCGCGGACGTAGCAGCGGGGGCAGCGGATGCCGCCGGAGCGGCAGCACGAGCGCCCGAAATGAGCGTCGGCTGTTGGGCAGCAGCGGGTACGGATGCTGCAGGCGCGGCGGCCTGAGCAGCAGCCACGCTCGCCGGCACGGCGCCGTTGGCAATCATGGCCTCCAGGCGTGCCACGCGCTCGGCCAATGCCTCAATCGTTAAATCGGCCTCGGGACGCGCCAGACGCGTGCAGGCAATCTCGAGCACCAGGCGCACGTCGCTCGCGCCCCTCATCTCCAGTGCGGCATCGTCGAGCACCGTCAGCACGCGGGCCAGGCGGTCGGCAGGATGCTCGCCAAAGGCAGCGGCCTCGGCAGCAAGCGCCTCGGCCTGCTCCGAGCCGCCCTCAAACAGCTCGGCACGGGCACCGGCAACGCAGGCAACGTACACGTCACGCACATGCGCCACCAGGTCGCGCGTCAGCTCAAGCAGGTCATTGCCCTCCTCGACCTGCACACGAATCAGTCCATAGAGCTCGGCAACATCGCGATCGGCAATGGCGCGGGAAAACTCGCCCAGGATCTGGTCCGAAACCTCGCCCAAAAGCGAGCGGGCGTCGTCCGCATGCACAGAACCGTTGCCAAAGACGCTCAGCTGCTCCAGCGTGGACAGCGCGTCGCGCATGCCGCCCTTGGCATGGCGCGCCACGATAGCCAGCGCCTCGTCGTCGTAATCGAAGCCCTCCTGCTCGCACACGTATGCCAGGCGATACTCGATATCCTCGTTGCCGATGCGATGGAAATCGAAACGCTGGCAGCGCGAGAGGATGGTCTCCAGAATCTTTTGCGGGTCGGTGGTGCACAGCACAAAGATCACGTGTGCCGGCGGCTCCTCAAGCGTCTTGAGCAGCGCGTTGAACGCCGCCGTCGTGAGCATGTGGACCTCGTCGATGATATAAATCTTGTACTTGCCGCGCACTGGGGCAAAGTTGACGGAGTTGATGATCTCCTCGCGCACGTTGTCCACGCCGGTACGGCTTGCGGCATCGAGCTCGTAGACATCCGGGTGGTTGCCCTCGGCGATGAGCTCGCACTCCTCGCAAGTACCGTCGGGCATGCAGCCGCTTGCACCCTCGACGCGCGCCGCCTCGGCATTGCGGCACAGCAGCGCCTTGGCCAGAATGCGCGCCATAGTGGTCTTGCCCGTGCCGCGCGGTCCGCAGAATAGGTACGCGTGGGACAGGCGCCCCTCGGTGATGGCGTGTTCGAGCGTCGAGACGATATGCTGCTGGCCCACCACGGAGTCGAAGGTGAGCGGGCGATACTTTCGGTACAACGATTCCATGGGTGCTCCCCCGGGTATACTGAGACTTGTTGCCGCGACGGCCATGCGGTCGCACGGCATACTGCATTCATAATAACCCGTACGGCGAGCCCGCCGCGATAGGAGTCTAAAGAGCATGGCAGACGCAGAGAGCAACCTCGTTCCCTCCGAAGCAGCCGACCAGGTCGAGGTCGCGCTCGAGGAGCAGGCCGCAGCCGACGACGGCATCCTGTACCTCAACGAGTACCAGTACGAAAACGACCTGGTCACCGACTTCGCCCGCCTGGTCGCCTCGCCCAGGCGCCGTGGCTCCCTGTACGTCGCCGCCGCGATTGCCGCGCTCATCGGCATCGGCATGCTGGTGGCCGGCGGCAGCTGGATCAAGTTCGGCGTCGTGCTGATCGTGTTCGGCGCCTTTTTGGCCTGGTGGAGCAAGAACCTGCACCACACGCTAGCCCGCGACTTTATCGACGCCGTCGAGGCCGACGAGTCCATGGGTGGCCGCTATCGCCGCGTCGCCGCCAACGAGGACGGCCTGATGGTTTGGGGCAAGAGCGGCAAGTCACAGTTCTTCCCGTTTGAAAAACTCGACCACGTACTCGACGGCGAGCGCATCTTTGTGGCCATGTTCGCCGACCAGGGCGTGACGATCCCCAAGGACACCTTCGTCCGTGGCGATGCCGAGCAGTTCGGTCCCTTCCTCAAGGCCCGCATCAACAAAAAACTCCGCATCGAGACCAAGAAGAAGAAAATGAAGGCCGAGAAGGCCGCCGCCGAGGCCAAGCAGGGCGACAAGCCCCAGGAGACCAAGGGCAAGCGGCGCAAGCAGAAGAAGAACAAGAAGAAGCGCTAGGCCGGACGCAGGGTCCAGACCCCAGACGGAGCTTAAATTGAATGTCGCCCACCCGAGCGTGCTACACTAGCAGCATCTATGCCACCGCGAACGCCGGAACGGGCCGCGCCCGTGCCCGCCGCTCGCAAACGAACTTTAAACGCACGAGGGTTGGCCATGCCGCTTTTCTCGCAACATACCGCCCGGTTCTCGCCGGACGTTCCTTTGGAGGGCACCAGCTCTCGCGAGCTGCTCAAGCGGTACCAGCCGCTCGAGACACTTGCGACCGGCGGTTTTGGCTCCATTGAGATCTGCCGCGACACGCACCTGCGCCGCCGCGTCGCCATTAAGCGCATCCCCCTCATCAACGGTGCCGGCATGCCCGCCAGCGACATCATGGATGTTCTGCGCGAGGCGCACACCGCCGCCATGCTTCAACATCCCAATATCGTGCAGGTCATCGACTTTACGCACGACACAACCTATGCCTACCTGGTTATGGAATATGTCGATGGCATGTCGCTGGCCGAGTTTTTGCACCGCGTGGACGGCCACTCACTTACCTTTGACGAGGCCGCGGCCATTGCCGATGCCCTGGGCCAGGCGCTCACCTTCGCCCATAGTAATGGCGTACTCCACCTGGACATTAAGCCCGCCAACGTGCTCATCGACCACTCGGGCAATGTAAAGCTCACCGACTTTGGCATGGCGCGACTGTCGTCCGCCGGTGGCTTTGGCGGCTCGCGCGGCGGCACCATCGGCTACATGCCGCCCGAGCAGCTCGATATCGAGACCGGCACGGTCGATGAGCGCGCCGATGTCTTCGCCCTTGCCTGCGTTATCTACGAGGGCCTGTGCGGCAGCGCTCCCTTTATGGCGGCCACGCCCGCCGACTCGCTCGACCGCATCATCGGCGGCGCCACCTATCCCAGCGAGCTGATACCACACTTTCCCCCGGGAGCCGAGGCTGCGCTCATGAGCGCGCTCTCCCCCATGCCGCAGGACCGCCCCAACAGCATCGAGGCATTTTGCGACCAGCTCCTTGCCGGTCTGGGCAGTGTGCGCGAGGGCCGCCGCAGCTTGGAGCAAATGGTTGGCGAGCTTTCGGATGACGAGCAGGAGCTCGACGATATCGAGCCGTCGCACTACGAGGACGACGCCATCGAGGTCGACCCCGCACTCGGCTGGGCGGGCACGCGCTGGAGCCATGCGCGCGACTACACCGTGCGCACTATCTCGGCGCTAACGTGCGGCACCTTTAGCTTTTTGCTGATGCAAACGGCCGGGGTCGCGGCGCTTCCCGGCCTGGTCATTGCGGCCATCGCGATCGGAGCGGCGGCTGGCCTGGCCCCCCAGATTGGCTCGGCCATCTCGGCTGTGGGCTTTTTGGTGCTCATGGCCAACGCCACCATGCAGGCACAGGGCATCCTGTCGATGCTGCCCGTCGCGGTGATCTTTGCCGCCGCCATGTCCGGTTGGTGGATCGCCTGGGGTCGTACCGAGGCTGCCGCGAGCGCCACGCTCACCTGTGCACTCGCGCTTGGCTGTCTGACCGGCAATACCTTCCTGGCAGCTGGGGTCGCCGCCGGCGTCGCGTCATTTTGGCTCGGCCCGGCAAGCGCCGCCGCGGCAACGGGCATGGGCGCGCTTTTTGCCCGTCTGGCCACGGTCGCGCTTTCAGCCGGAGGCGTGCTGGGGCTCGGTAACGTTGCGGCAGCGCTGGGAGACCCGCTCCTTTGGGCTGCCTTTGTGCTGGTCGCGGCAACTGCCGCGGCGTCATCTGCGCTGCTCAATGTCCATGCCAAGCGTGCCAATCAGGGCTCAAACCTTGCCGCAATCGCCGCAATCGCTGTCACCGGCATCGGCTGCGCAGCGGCGTCCTGTCTTGCACACCATATGGAAATTGCCAGCCTTGCAGCCGCGGTCATCGCCAAGGCGGCGGTTGCGGGAATCCTATCCTCTATAATCGTTGGGATATGCCTATATTTGCTCGGATACCAAAGAACCTATACGGAGAGTGATCTTTCGTGAACTTCCTGAACATCTTCGAGGACCACGTGGCCGGCATCTTCGGTGCCACCCGTGCCCCGTTCTCCTTTAAGAAGCTTGCCAAGCAGGCCGCTCGCGACATGGAGGATCAGACTCTGGTGATCAACGGCGTCAACACGGCGCCGGCACTCTATACCATCCTTATCGCCGCCGACGACGATCCCATGCTCGCCCCGTTCTACCCCGAGCTTTCGCGCGAGGTCCGCGAGTTTGTGAAGGCGCAGGCCGAAAAGCGCCGCTATGTCTTTGTCGGCGAGCCCCTCGTGCGCTTTATGATCGATCCGCAGCTGCGCGCCGGCAAGTTCTCGGTCTTTGCCGAGAACGTCGATGCCCCCACGCTCGGCCGCCTGTACGAAGAAGAGCGCGCCTATCAGAACGGCCTGGGCCAGAACAACTCCGCGGCAAGCCGTGCCGCCAGCGCCCCGCGCGCCGGCCAGCAGCAGTTTGCTGCCCCGCAGCAGCAGCGCCCCGCCGCCATGCCCCAGCAGCAGCCGACGCCTCGCGCCGCCGCTCCCGACCCGCTTGCCGTGGCAGACCCCTTCGCGCCTAGCGTCCCCGACCCCGCCGCCGCACCCATCCCGGTGCCGCAGACCGTCTCGCGCGACGCGCTTGCCGGCATGGGCGGAGCCGCCGCGACCGGTGCCGCCGTGGGCCTAGGCGCCGCAGCCGGCATCGCCTCCAACATGGCAAGCACTCGCGCCCCGCAGCGCCCGCTCGCCCAGCTCGTCGACGTCGTGAGCGGCGAGAGCCATAGCATCACCTCCGCACAGGTGACCATCGGTCGCGAGCGCTCAGTTTCCGACATTGCCCTGCGCGACCCCAACGTGTCGCGCCGCCACGCCCAGCTCACCTTTACGGGCTCGGATTGGTCGATCGAGGACCTCAATTCCACCAACGGCACGCTCGTCAACAACCGCCGCATTACGCGCTGCCCGCTGCGCAACGGCGATCTGCTGACGTTTGGCCTGAGTACCTTTGAATTTAGGGGATAGTCGCTTATGAACATCGATATCGTCCTTTTTGCAGGCCGCATCGTCCTGGTCGCCCTGCTCTATATCTTCCTGTTCGCCGTCATGAAGACCGGCGTGGGACTTGTGCGCGGGCAGCGCCGCGACTCGGCTATCTGGACGATCGATGTGGACAAGGGTCCGCGCGGTATCCGCGGCATCCACGTAGACATGCTCGGCCCCGTCATCGTCGGTCGCTCGCCATCTTCGGACATCTGCATCAACGAACCGTTCGTCTCGGCCTCGCATGCGCGCTTTTCGCTGCAGGGCCCGGCACTCATCATCGAGGACCTCAACTCGCTTAACGGCACGCTCGTCAACGGCCGCCAGCTCGTGGAGCCCGCAACGCTGCGTGAGGGCGACGAAGTCCAGATTGGCGACGTGGTCATGAAGGTGAACCGTCGATGATCGACGAGGAGAACAAGTCCGCAACCATGACCGAGGCACCGGCTGCCGCCGTAGCTGCACCGGCCCACGCCGCTCCGGCGGACTCCACACCCGTGGAGCCCGAGGACACCGTGTTCTCCCTGCCTCTTTCGCATGTAACGCATGATATTTCGGATCTCGCCGATAACGAGGACGAAGAGGATGCCGTAGCGGCGCCCATCGGCGCACATGCTGCGGAACAGCCCACAGCGCCCGAAGCAACCCCGGCGCCGGCTCACTTTGCAGAGCCCGTCGCCGCGGCAATCAACGAGAGCGCTGCGGTGTTTGCGGCACCCGAGCCCGCCGCGCCGGCGTTTCCCATAGCCCCGGCATCCGAGGTTGCGCCCGCGTCTACGCCGACGCCCGAGGCGGGGACATCCCCCGAGGACGGCCCTGCACCCAAGACCCCGCAGCCTGCGCCCGCAAGCGAGTCCGATGCCGTGGCCGAGCCCGCCGCCCAGTCGCAAAACACGCCTGCGCCGTCGCACTTTGCGACGCCCGAGCCGACGGCTGCCGAGCCGCAGCAGGACGGCGATCCCGCCGACCGCGTAACCGAAGATCTCAACCTTCCGGACGTCTCCGACGTCGAGTCGGGAGACGATGCCGACACCGTCTCCCCCGGCGACACCGCCGAGATCGATGTCGCGGCCGTGGAGGCAAAGCTCAAAGATCCCGGCTCGACCATGAGCTTTGAGCCGCTGACCGACGAGCGCATCGAGACCGACTCGACCTACGACGCCGGCACCACCACGCAGCTTATGTGGGGCGCCCGCTCCGACGTCGGATGCGTACGCCCGCACAATGAGGACTCCTATCTGGTGCAGTCGCCGCTCTTTTGCGTGTGCGACGGCATGGGAGGACACGCCGCCGGCGAGGTGGCATCCTCCATCGCCGTCGAGACCATCGCCAAGACGGCGCCGCAGTCCGCCGACGCCGCGCGCCTGGCCGCAGCCGTCGAGGCCGCCAACGCAGCCGTGATCGAGGCCGCCCTCAACGGCCTGGGCAAACCCGGCATGGGATGCACGGCCACCTGCGCCTACATCGAAAACGACACGCTCGCCATCGCCCACGTGGGTGACTCTCGCGCCTACCTGCTCCACGAGGGCACGCTCATCCGCGTGACCCGCGACCACTCCTACGTGGAGGAGCTCGTGGACGCCGGCGAGATCACGGCAGATGAGGCTCGCGTCCACCCCAACCGTTCGGTCATCACCCGCGCGCTGGGCTCGGACCCCGCTATGTATGCCGACCACTTCACTCTGCATATCGAGGAAGGCGACCGCCTGATCCTGTGCTCCGACGGCCTTTCGAGCATGATTCCCGATAGCGATATCGAGAACATCGCCACGCAGTCCTCAACCGCGCAAATCTGCGTCGACAACCTAGTGGACGCGGCGCTTGCCGCCGGCGGCCACGACAACGTGACCGTAGTAGTCGTTGACCTGGTTGACGATGGCGTTATGCGCGAGGCGCAGCGCGTGCGTCGCCGCAACATTACTATCGCCGCCATCCTGGCCCTCGTCTTTGTGCTGGCAGCTGGCATCTGGGCCTACACGGGTGTCACCGGCTCGTACTACCTGGGTACCTACCAGGGCAATGTCGCCGTCTGGCGCGGCCTGCCCGGCAAGCCGCTCGGACTCAAGCTCCACTGGCTCGAAAGCGAAACCAGCATCAAGCTATCCGACCTGCCCGAAGACACGCAAAACCGCCTCAAGGCGGGTATTCCGCAAACAAGTGTCGACGATGCGCAGGACACGATATCCAAGTACCGCCACCAGATCGACGAGGAGCAGACCCGCCAGGTGATCGACGCGCAAACGATTCGCGACAACACCAATCAGGGATCGACCTCCGAATCAGATTCCGAGAAAACCGCCGAACAGTCCGCCGAGGCCGAAGCCTCCGATAAGAATTAGAAAGGGAGTGCCGCTTATGAGTCGCCGCAACACCGAGCTGCTCTTGCTCATCGCCTCGGCGTTCCCCGTCATCCTGCTGTATGCGATGTACGTCCTCACCGCGGGCGCTGCCATCTCCTTTGAGACGCTCGCCGTACCGATCGGCCTCTTTGCCGCCTTTGCCGCGGCCCACATTGCCGTGCGCATCTTGGCGCCCGGTGCCGACCCCGCCATCCTGCCCATTGTCTTTGTGCTTTCGGGCATCGGCATCACGTTCGTGACGCGTCTCGCCCCCGCTCTCGCCATCTCACAGCTCATCATCCTGTTTGTCTCGGTGGCCCTGATGGTGGGAACGCTCGCACTGGTCAAAAACCTCGACGTGGTCATGCGCTACAAGTACACCTTTGGCATCATCGGCATCATCCTGCTGATGCTGCCCATCTTTATCGGCACCACGATCTCGGGCTCCAAGCTGTGGATTCGCATCGCGGGCTTTACCATCCAGCCCGGCGAGTTCGCCAAGGTCTTTATCGTCCTGTTCCTGGCCGGCTACCTGGCCGAGAACCGCGAGCTGCTCTCCATCTCCAACCGCAAGATTCTGGGCTTTAAGATCCCTCGCCTGCGACTGCTGCTGCCGCTGTTTGCCGTGTGGGGTGTGTGCCTGCTCGTCGTCGTCTTCGAACGCGACCTGGGTTCGGCCGTGCTGTTCTACACCATCTTCTTGCTGATGCTCTACGTTGCCACGGGGCGCTTTTCGTATGTCGTTATCGGCCTCGCGCTCTTAGCCGTCGGAGCCGTGGGCGCCTACAAATTCCTGTCGCACGTTCAGGTGCGTTTCCAGGTTTGGGTCGATCCGTTTAAGGACGCCCAGGGCCAGGGCTACCAGATCGTCCAGTCGCTCTTCTCGCTTGCCGATGGCGGTCTGGTCGGTGTTGGCATCGGCAACGGCATGGCCAACAACATCCCTGTCGTCGAGTCCGACTTTATCTTCTCGGCTATCGGCGAGGAGATGGGCCTTTTGGGCGGCGGCGCCGTGCTCATCCTGTTTATGCTCTTTGCCGTGCGTGGCCTCACCACAGCCGCCCGCGCTAAATCCGACCTCGCCGCCTTTAGCGCCACCGGTCTTACGGCAGCCATCAGCTTCCAGGCCTTTTTGATCGTGGGCGGCGTCACCCGCCTGATCCCGCTGACCGGCGTCACCCTGCCCTTTATGAGCCAGGGCGGCTCCTCGCTGCTGGCGAGCTTTATCATCGTCGCGCTCCTGCTGCGCGCCGGTGACGAGGCTACCGGACGCGAGGCCGAGCTTACCGGCACCGGCACCATGGCCGCCATCACCGATGATCAGGTCGCATCTGCCGCCGCCCCGACGGGCACGCGCTTTGCCACCTCGTCTTCCTACGGCAGCGGCAGCCATTCCGTCGGCTCGCGCATGCGACGTCGCCTGCTCGACACGCCTGAATCCGGTGTGCTCGGCCGCGTTGCGCTCGCCAACCGTCTAACCCGCGCGGTGCTCGCCTTTACGGCGCTGTTCGCCATCCTTATCGGCAACCTCACCTATGTCCAGGTCATTAAGGCCAAGGACTATCAGGACATGCCGACCAACAACCACACCATCGCCCGCTCCAAGTACATCCAGCGCGGCTCCATCATCACGTCCGACGGCGTGACGCTGGCCGAGTCGCTGCAGCAGGAGGACGGCACCTACGTACGCTCCTACCCCAACGGTAACCTGGCAGCGCACGTGGTTGGCTACGTGAGCCAGCAGTATGGCACCACCGCCATCGAGAGCGTCATGAACGACACGCTCACCGGTTCTAAGGACTACTCCAGCTGGAACAATGCCATCGCGTCGCTCGCGGGCCATACCCAGCCGGGCAACACCGCCAAGCTCACCATCGACTCGCGTATCCAGACGGCGGCCGAGCAGGCACTCAAGGGCTTTAAGGGCGCTGTAGTGGTCATCGACCCGCGTACCGGCGCGGTGCTCGCATGTGCCAGCTCGCCCACCTACGACAACACCAACATCGATGCCCTGCTGCAGACGGGCGGCGGCGAGGACGGCTCCATGTACAATCGCGCCATGGACGCGCTGTACACGCCGGGCTCCACGTTTAAGGTCGTTACGCTTTCCGCGGCACTCGAGACCGGTACCGCCAGCCTGACCAGCACCTACCAGGCGCCCGGCTCCATGGACATCGGCAACGCACCGGTCACCAACTATGCCAACGAGAGCTACGGCACCATCAGCCTGCAGCAGGCCTTTGCCGTGTCCTCCAACGTCGTCTTCGGCCAGGTGGCAAACGAAGTTGGCGCAAACACGCTCGTACAGTTTGCCAACGCCTTTGGCTACGGCCAAAAGCTCGGCCAGGACCTGACCTCCGCGGCCTCCATCATGGCCGACCCGTCGCTCATGACCGAGTGGGAGACCGCCTGGGCCGGCGCCGGCCAGCCTGTCGGCATGGACCACACGCCCGGCCCGCAGACCACCGTCATGCAAAACGCCGTGATTGCCGCCGCCATCGCTAACAGCGGCGTGGTCATGGACCCGTACTTTGTAGCCCAGGTACTCGCCCCGGACGGAACCGTGGTCAAGACCACGCAGTCCCGCTCGCTGGGGCAGGCCGTCAGCTCCGCCACGGCCGACCAGGTCAAGCAGGCCATGCTTGCCGTCGTCCAGTCCGGTACCGGCACCGATGCCCAGATCCCCGGCGTCAAGGTCGCCGGCAAGACCGGCTCGGCCGAGACCGGCGGCACCAACGTCAACTCGATGTTCGTTGGCTTTGCACCTTACGATTCACCCACGGTCGCCATCTCGGTGGCCTTGGAGGATTTCGACAAGCATGACGTCAAGGCCGCCAAGATCGCCGGCATCGTCCTGACCGCGGCGCTTGCCGCACAGGGAGCGTGATGCCCATGATCGAATCGGACACCCGAGGCGCGCCGCGGCCGAAGAGTTAGCGGCAACGCGCCACACGGCCCCAGCGGCCACATCGTAGGTACTACACACATCGTTGAGCGAATAGTTATGTTAGGAGCAGGAATGGAACAGAGGGTCCTCGGGGGAAGATACCTCCTCAAGGATAAGGTGGGGACAGGCGGCATGGCGACCGTCTACCGTGCACAGGACCAGGTCCTCGACCGCACAGTAGCCGTCAAGATCATGCTGCCGCAGTATGCTGGCGACGCAACCTTCGCCGCACGCTTTAAGCAGGAGGCCCAGGCAGCAGCCGGCCTCTCCTCCCCCTATATCGTGGGCGTCTACGATTGGGGCAAGGACGGCGACACCTATTACATCGTCATGGAGTACCTGCGCGGCACCGACCTTAAGAGCGGCATCAAGAGCCACGGCGCCCTCGACCCCAAGAAGGTCGCCCAGATCGGCTCGCAGATCAGCTCCGCGCTTTCGGTCGCCCACAAGCACGAGATCATCCACCGCGACATTAAGCCGCAGAACATCATGGTGCTGCCCGACGGCAACATCAAGGTGATGGACTTTGGCATCGCGCGCGCCAAGAACAGCCACCTCACGCAAGACAACAACGTGCTGGGAACCGCCCACTACGTCAGCCCCGAGCAGACCCGTGGTCAGGACCTCGGCCCCACCTCGGATATCTACTCGCTGGGCGTCGTGATGTATGAATGCGCCACCGGCCGCGTTCCCTTTGACGGTGACGACGCCATCTCGGTCGCACTCAAGCAGGTCAACGAGTTGCCTATTCCGCCGAGCCAGATCAACTCCGGTGTCGACGCCGACCTTGAGCGCATCATCCTCAAGTGCATGGAGAAGGACCCGGCAAACCGCTTCCAGACCGCCGACGAGCTTCGTCAGGTGCTCAATAGCTACCTGTCGGGCCGTGCCGTCAACGTCTCGGAGCCCACGCGCATCATCGGCGCCCCCGGTGAGCTGGGCGCCACCAAGACTCGCGAGCTTTCCGATCAGACGCGCGCCATGGTGCGCCCCGTCTCGGGCGTGAGCGGCCAAAATACCGCCCGTAGCTCGGTTTCGGGCTCCACCGGCTCCTACGAGGTCGAAAAGCCCAAATCCAACAAGAACAAGATCATCGCCGCCGTGGTGGCAGCCGTTGCCGTCATCGGCATCGTGGTGGCCTTTGCCACAGGACTCTTTGGCGGCGAGCAGGTCACCGTGCCCGATGTGCTGGGCAAGGACCAGCAGACTGCCGTCGAGCTGATCAAGGAAGCCGGCCTCGAGGTCGGCACCATCGACCAAAGCTACAACGACGATGTCGACGAGGGCAAGGTCGCCGAGCAGACGCCCAACGGCAACACCAAGAAGACCAAGGGCACCAAGGTGAACCTGGTAATCTCCAAGGGCCCCAAGCCCTCCGAAAAGGTTGAGGTTCCCAAACTTGTCGGCCTGACCAAGGACCAAGCAGAAGCCGCACTGGCAAGCGTTGGCCTGAAGGGCAACGCCTCCGAGGAGGCCAACGAGGCTGATGAGGGCCAGGTCTTTGAGCAGGGCACCGAAGCCGGTAAGGAAGTCGCGAAGGGCACGACCATCTCGTACAAGGTCTCGAGCGGCCCGGATACCACGTCCGTCCCCGACCTGACCGACATGACCGAGGCCCAGGCGCGCAACGCCCTCGATATGGCAGGCTTTGGTGTCGACGTGAGCTACCAGGAGAACGACTCGGTTACCGAGGGCACCGTGATCAGCTGGAACCCCAGCGGCAAGCAGAAGCCCGGCGCCACGATTACCGTCGTCATTGCCAAGAAGTCCGGCAAGGCCGCCGTCCCGGGCAACCTGTACGGCAAGAGCATCTCCGCCGCCGTCACCGCGCTCAACAACGCCGGTTTCTATAACATTGGCTTCTGCGACCAGAACGGCAATCCCGTGAGCGGTAACGAGGATGCCACCGTTACGGGAGTCTCCCCCACCGGCAAGCAGTCCACCGACAGCACGATCACGCTGACGGTCGCACTTTCTGGCTCGGGTTCGGGCTCTGGCTCGGGCACGGGTGACGATTCCGGTACGACCAACTAGTCGCCACCCCACCGCTCATCACGGCTCTCGCCGCAAACATATTCGCTCACAGGCGCCCGCTTGCTTCCCAGCAAACGGGCGCCTTCTTTATCTGAAGCAGCGAATACTACGGCATGCCTTAAACCAGAAGAGCCCGGCACCATAGCGGTACCGGGCTCGATATTCCTCTGGTGCCCCCGGGCGGATTCGAAAACTCCCCCCCCCCCGCGGGGAAATTGGTGACGCGGGTGTCGACGGCACGAATCCTGCCCTTAGACCAGAAGAGCCCGGCACCGTAACGGTACCGGGCTCGATATTCCTCTGGTGCCCCCGGGCGGATTCGAACCGTCGACACCCGCTTTAGGAGAGCGGTGCTCTATCCCCTGAGCTACGGAGGCATGTTGTACTAGTGTAGCAGATTTGCGCCACTGCCATGCAGCGCATAGCCACTCTTCGAAGTTACGGTGGAACAGCCTTCCGGAAAGCGTGTCCCACTATCCAGACGAAATCTGGGACGGGCTTTCCGGATGGGGCCTCTCTAGGAAACTACGACCCGGAATTTGAGCTCGAAACGGGATATGGTTTCCCAATTGAGCCTGTTCCGGAAACTGCATCCCAGAATAGGCGCTCAAACCGGGATGATATTTCCCCAACGACTACCCAACGACTAGTTGCCTTTGTGGAAGAGGTTTTTGATAACGGAGGGGATGCTCTTGGCGCCCTTGGCCGTCACATCGATAAAGTCGGGCGAACGCACAAGCTTATCCTCGTCGACGTACTTGCGGACAGCACGAAGCGTCTCTTTGTCGTCGCGCGTCGAAAACGTAAAGTGACCGTTGTCCTTGGTGAAGATGGCAAAACGCGTGATCTTCTTGGTGCCGCGTAAAACCTCGGCGGCAATATAGTCGACCTCGTCCCACGGGATTTGAATATAATCCTCGGGATTGCGCTCGTTGTAATACTCGAACGCCTTATTGCCCACCATCACGTTACCGTGGCTGGTAAGCCCCATCAGGCAGGTTGCCGGCGTTGCCAGATCGACCGTGCTGTTCTGAGATTGCGCCATGCGCGCCTCGCCCTCCAAATAAAACAATCGGACCGCATCCAGTGTACCCACCGGGTGCGGTCCGTTTCAATGGCTCAAAAGCCCTTGCCTAGCAATTCTCGGTCTTAAGCCGAAGCGTGCTTACATGAAGCCGCAGAAGCGACCGATGATGCCGACGGCGAAGAGAGCCAGGATGATGACGATCGGGCTGACCTTCTTCTTGAGGAGCTTGCAGACCAGCAGGGTCAGGCACACGGCGGCAAGGCCGGGGATGAGCTGATCGAGGTTGGCCTGAAGCGTGGTGACCTTCATCTGATCAAGGGCGGTAGCACCGACGGAGTTGTACATCGTCAGCGCTTCCTTGATACCCTCGGAACCGGAGGGCAGGCTAGCCCAGTCGATAAAGGCGCCAGCAGACTGCTTGACCGTGGAGACGATCGGGGTGAAGGAAATGGACACCCAGCGCTCGACCAGGGCGCCGATGATGAACATACCCAGGATGGAAGCGCCCTCGGTGACCTTGCCCATCAGACCACCGGAGAGGTCCTTGGCGATGGAGGAGCCGACCTTGTAGCCAAACTCCTGCGTGTACCACAGGAAAGCGTAACGGATGATGTTCCACGCGAAGAAGAACAGCAGCGGACCGACGATGCTGCCGGACATGGCCAGGGAAGCGCCCAGAGCGCCCAGAATCGGGCGAAGGGTGAACCAGAAGACGGGGTCGCCGACGCCGGCGAGCGGGCCCATCATACCGACCTTGACGCCCTGAATGGCGACGTCGTCAATCGGGGCACCGTTGGCGCGCTCCTCCTCGAGAGCGAGGGTAACGCCAATGACGGGGGCGGAAACATAGGGGTGGGTGTTATAGAACTCCAGGTGGCGCTTAAGAGCGGCAATCTGGTCATCCTTGCTGGTGTAGAGCTTCTTGATCGCAGGGATCATTGCGAAGCACCAGCCGCCGTTCTGCATACGCTCGTAGTTCCACGAGCCCTGAAGGAACTGATGACGGAAGCAAACCTTCTTGCGGTCAGCCTTGGTGAGCTGAATCTTGTTCTCTGCCATATGTATCACTCCCCTCCTACTCGTAATCGTTCAGAATGTCGCCGAGCGGGTCGCCGGAGCCACCGCCCATGCCGCCACCCTGCTTGGCTAGATCCTTAAGGCCAAGGTAGATGAGGGCAAGGGAGATGCCGATGAGACCAAGGGCGATCAGCGTGAGCTGAGGGATGGCAGCAAGGACAAAGCCGAGGACGAAGAACGGCCAGGTCTCCTTGGTGGCCATCATGTTGATGACCATGGCGTAACCGACGGAAGCGACCATGCCGCCGCCGACAGCCATGCCGCCGGACAGCCAGTCGGGCATAGCGTTAAGCGCGTTGGTAACGGCCTCGGCCGGGATGACGCACAGAAGCACTGCCGGGATGGCGATACGAAGGCCCTGCATGAGGATGGCAGCATACTGCCAGCGCTCGATGCCGGAGAAGTCGCCCTTCTCGGCGCAACCGTCCATGGCGTGAGCGATAGCGGTAGCAATGGTACGGCAGATCATGGTCAGGAACAGACCAGCGACCGACAGCGGGACGGCGACGGCGATAGCGGTGGTAACGGCCTTGGCCGAATCGGTGGCGCCACCGTTGAGGGCGAGCACCATGATGATCGAAGAAGCGACCGAGGCCAGAGCGGCGTCAGGCGCGACAGCGGCGCCGACGTTAGCCCAGCCAAGGGCCATCATCTGGAGCGAACCGCCCAGGAGGATGCCCTCCTGAAGGTGACCGGTTACGAGACCGATAAGCGTGCATGCCACGAGCGGCTGATGGAACTGGAACTCATCCAGAATGCCTTCCATACCGGCAAGCAACGCGACAATCGCAACAAGCAGAATAGTGATTGCAGACATGTATCGGACCCTCCTTTACTATGCTTGAGCGGCCAGTTCGGCCTTAGCTTTCTTCAACATGGCGTCGAGATCCTCGGAGGAATCCGAAGGAACCTTGCGGACCTCGAACTTGACGCCCTTGGCCTTGAGAGCCTCGAGAGTCTTGACATCGTCATCGCCCATAGCGACGGCGTTGGTGACGACGACCTTGCCCTTGGAGTGAGCCATAGAACCGATGTTGACTTCCTTGATGTCGACGCCGGCCTCGATGGCCTTGAGCAGATCCTGCGGATTCTCAAAGAGCAGCATGGCCTTGGTGTCACCAAAGCGCGTGTCCTTGACGACCTCGGCCATCTTCTTGATGGGCACGACGTTGGCATGGACTCCCGGAGGGGCAGCCTGCTCGATCATGGTCTTACGAAGCTCGTCGTGAGCAACGCCGTCGGAAACCACGATGATGCGGTTGGGGTTAATCTGCTTGGTCCACGTGGTGGCCACCTGACCATGCAGCAGACGGGTGTCGATACGGACGTGGGCGATCTTGATGTGCCCGTCGCCGATGACCGTTCCCGGAGGGATGGCGCCTGCAGGAGCAGCGGCGGCCGCAGCCGGCTTCTTCTCCTCGGGCTCCAGAGACTCGGGCTTGACGCGCACGCCAGCCTTAGCCTCAGTCACGAGATGTTTTGCGATCGCATGTGCAGTGTTCTTTGCGTCAAAGCGCTGCGAATATGCCTCGATGAGCATAGGCAGGTTGACACCGGTGACGATAGCCCAGGAATCGTGGCCCTCGATGAGCCCGCTGATCTGGTTGAACGGCGTGCCGCCCCACAGATCAACGAGGAAGAGCACCTGCTCCTGGTCCTCGAAGGAAGCGACTGCTTCCTCGACCTTGGCACGGAAGTCGTCGGGGCCCATGCTCGGCTCGAGCGAGACCACGGCAACAGACGGCTGATCGCCAAAGACCATCGAGCCCGTCTGCTTGATTCCAGCTGCCAAGTCCCCGTGGCTAGCAAGAACAATACTTACCATCACATAACCTCCTTTTTTGTCTACGTATTTCCTACACGACATGAAAGGAGTATACCTGTTTGGATTGTGGAATTATAGCTAAATCCGCAAAAGGTTGGTTTATTTGTTTAAACGTCTAAGTTTGTTACAAATTGATTACATTACTGTTTTTCGACTCATTACCTGATAAAGCGTCACTCATCAAGCTATGTATTTTACAGATACAAGCAGGCTGTTCATTAATAACGATTTTAGGCAAGCGCGAATGCGCTTGTACTGCCGCTATTTTGTTTAAACAGACATGGCTTGACTATTTTCGTGACTTATGGTCTACGAAACCACTCAAAATAGTTGCGGTGGAATAGTTCTTGTTTAAGAGCCAGAAGGCTGGATTTAGGAACTATTTCACCGCAACTTATAGGGGATCCTAGACGATGTGGAGGGGGTTGGCGGCGTCGACGGCGTCGGGGGCGTCGGAGAGGCCGTCAGGAGCAGCGTCTGCCGGATCCTCGTCGGGGGTCTCGATCTGCTTGATCATGACCTCTTGGCCCTGCAGCAGGTATGTCTCGCCGCTACCGCAATGGGGGCAGGTCTTGCCATGCTCGACCGTCGCGTAGTCGCGGCCGCATACCTCGCAATGCGTCACGGCCTCGACGGGCTCCACGATAAGCTCCGCGCCCTCGGTGATGGGCTTTTTATCTGCAGCCCAGCGCCAAGCGTCGAGCAGCAAGTCGGGAACGACGCCCGAGACCTCGCCCAACAGCAACGTCACGCTCGAAACGCGACTCACGCCATTGGCGCGCGCCACGTTCTCAACATCGCGAATGATGTGGTAAACGATCCCCAATTCATGCACTTTTTCTTCCGCCGTTCCCGTTATGGCTACTTACTTGCGACCAAATTTGATCTTGATGGCGCGCTTTAAAGCATACTTGCCCAGGCTTGGGAGCTTTTGCTCGTATTTGACCATCGTTGAGCACTCGGGGCGGTCGCGATCCAGATGGATAGCGTCAAACGCGCACTTGGTGGTGCACAGGCCGCAGCCGATGCACTTGTTGGGGTCGACGATCGAGGCGCCGCAGCCCAGGCAGCGGGCGGTCTCGGCGCGCACCTGCTCCTCGGTAAAGGTCTCAACATACTCGCTAAACGGCGCAGCCTTCTCGCGTTCGCGGTCCACATGCGCAACCTCGCGGCTCGCGTTGTCGTAGCTCTCGAGCACAACGTCGTCGCGGTCGAGCGCGGTGTAGCGGCGCTGATTGCGGCCGATAGTGAGCGTGGATCCCGGCTGCACAAAGCGATGGATGGACACGGCGGCCTCGTGGCCGGCGGCGATAGCGTCGATGGCAAAGCTGGGGCCGGTGTAGACGTCGCCGCCCACAAAGATGTCTGGCTCGGCGGTCTGGTAGGTCTGGGGATCGGCAAGGGCACCCTGGCCGCGGCCGAGCTCCACTTTGGAGCCAGCCAGCAGGTCGCCCCACACAATGGACTGGCCAATCGACATGACGACACGGTCGGCATCGACACGGCGCAGGTCGTTCTCGTCGTACTCGGGCGCAAAACGGCCCTCGTCGTCAAAGACACGCGTGCAGCGCTTGAAGGTGACACCGCACACACGACCGGCCTCGTCCAGGTGAATCTCCTTGGGGCCCCAGCCGCAGCTGATGTGCGCGCCGTCCTCAACGGCCTCGCGACGTTCTTCCTCGCTGGCGGGCATCTGGGCCTCGCTCTCCAGGCAGAACATCTCAACGTGCTCAGAGCCCAGACGGCAGGCGTTGCGGGCAACGTCGATGGCCACGTTGCCGCCGCCCACCACAATGGTGCTGCCGGACAGGGTATCGATCTTGCCGCTGTTAACCTCGCGAAGGAAGTCGACGGCCACGGTCACGTCCTCGGCATCCTCGCCCGGAATGCCGGCAAGGCGGCCGCCCTGGCAGCCAATGGCAACGTAGAAGGCCTTAAAGCCCTGCGCGCGCAGCTCGTCGAGCGTCACGTCACGACCGACCTCCACGCCATAGCGAAACTCGGCACCCATCAGGCGAATGATCTCGACCTCGGCCTCAAGAACGTCCTTCTGCAGCTTAAAGCTGGGAATGCCATAGGTGAGCATGCCGCCCGGGCGCTCGTTTTTCTCGAAGACGATGGGCTTGTAGCCCTTCTCGGCCAGATAGAAAGCGCAGGACAGGCCGGCCGGACCGGCACCGATGATGGCGATCTTCTGATCAAAGCCGCCAGCGCGCGTCGGCGTCACCACGGGCGGGACGTAGCGGGTCGCGGCATCCAGATCGCGCTGGGCGATGAACTTCTTGACCTCGTCGATGGCCACGGCGGCGTCCACACGGCCGCGGGTGCAGGCGTCCTCGCAGCGGCGGTTGCACACACGGCCGCAGATAGCGGGCAGCGGGTTCTCGCGCTTAATGAGTGCCAGCGCCTCGTCATAGCGACCCTGAGCCGCGAGCTTCAAATAGCCCTGAACGGCAACGTGCGCGGGGCAGGCCGTCTTGCAGGGCGCGGTGCCGGAATCGTGTGTCTCGATGCGGTTGTCGTTGCGGTAGTTGGGCGACCACTTGGTGTGGTCCCACTTGGTGGCATCGGGCAGCTCCTGGCGCGGATACTCGGGCACCTGTCCGCCGGCCTTTTTGCTGCAGAGCTTCTGGCCCAGCTTGGCGGCGCCGGCCGGACACACCTCGACGCAGCGACCGCAGGCCACGCACTTGTCCTTCTCGACCTTGGCGACATAGGCCGAGCGCGACAGGTTGGGCGTGTTGAACAGCTGCGAGGTGCGCAGGGCGTAGCACACGTTGACGTTACAGTTGCAGATGGCGAAGATCTTGTTCTCGCCGTCGATATTAGTGATCTGGTGCACAAAGCCGTTGTCCTCGGCCTGGCGCAAGATGTCGTAAACCTCGTCGCGGGTCACGTAATGGCCACGATCGGTCTCAACCACGTAGTCGGCCATATCGCCCACGGCGATGCACCAATCGGCCGGGTCGTCGGCGCAGCCCTCACCCATCACGCGACGGCTCGCGCGGCAGCTGCAGGTGCTGGCGGCATATTTGCCATCGTATTTGTCGAGCCAATGCTCGATATGCTCGATCGGCACCGAGGTGCTCGCGGCGTCGATGGCCTTCTCG
This sequence comes from Collinsella sp., assembly GCA_048448865.1. GTDB lineage: Bacteria > Actinomycetota > Coriobacteriia > Coriobacteriales > Coriobacteriaceae > Collinsella. The sequence continues at coordinate 32,262 of DBGBLM010000036.1, read as the reverse complement.
ACCGGAATGACGTGCATGCCGATGCCGGCGCCTCCGGGCGGCACCATCGGCGTGGCCTTGGACAGCGGTCCCTTGGACGCCTGCTCAAAGAACTTGGCATAGACCGGGTGCTCCTCGAGCTGGCTCACGCGCATGTTGAGGAACTCGGCAGAACCCGGCACCAGCATGGGCAACACCCATTGCTTGGCGCGCTCGGGGTTTTCCCAGTTGTACTCGAGCAGACCCGTGTAGCTCATGTCGTCGAGCATCTTCTCGATCTGGGTCTCGGGCATGCCGGTGAGCTTGGCCATCTCGGGCAGCGTATAGGGACGGCGCATCTTTATCTTGCAGAGCACTTCGGCCTGCTCGTCGGTCGCGGCCTCGGCAAACGACCAGTACTCGTAGCCCAACAGCTCGTCGCGATGCAGCAGACGGTTGGTGCAGTGCTCGCACAGCTTGACGATGGCCTCGCGCGGATGCTCCGGCAGCGGCGGCACGAACTCCGAACCGATGTCGGGCTCGGTGTAGCTAATCCCCGGTCCGTTGAGAATCATAGTCGTCCCTTCTCTTGCCGCAGCCTGGCAGGCACGCAGCGCCCCTCTTTTTTTGCAGGCCGGGCATGCCCCATGCCGTTCACCCGCCATTGTTGACATTGTGTCAAAAATAGTATTGACGAACCGTCAACAATATTCAAGACTGTTAGGCGAACGGTCAGGCAAAAGAGGATGAAAGGCGGCAAAACATGGGCAACAACACAGCAGGTACCTCTGTGGTCGATGCCGTCCCCGCATCCGATAGCGCGGCAAAGCGCCTGACGGGCGACGAACGCCGTCGCGAGATCCTCGATGCCGTGCGCACCGTAAGCTCCGAGCTGGGCGTGTCCCACCTATCGGTATCGGCCGTGACCAAGCGAGCCGGCTGCACGCGTTCATTGTTCTACCACTACTTCGCCGACATGGACGCCGCCGTCACCGCTGTTATGGACGAGGCGATCGACGGCTTTATCTCCGAACTCGAGCGGTGGAACGCCGACCGCACCGTCGGTGATATCGAGGGCGCGCTCGACACCGTCGCCCCGCTCTTTAAGCGCCTGGTCGCCAGCGGCCACGAGCTGCCGAGCACGCTTACCTCGAGCAGCGGCGCGCTCTACGGCGGCTTTTTGCACAACGTGGTCCAGCGCGTGGCGCAGTATATCTGCGACACCACCGTAGTGGATTTTGTCGCCCATCATGAGCTACGCATCGACCATGTCTACGAGACGTTCTACACCCTCATCATGGGGTTGTTGATGTATATCCGCACGCACCCCGATGTGCCCGACGAGACGGTCAAGGAAATCATCGCCTCGACGCTCCACATCGAGGGCTATACCGCCAAGTATCCGGAGCGCAAGCCCCAGAACTGACGACATTTGGCCAAACTGCCCGCGATCAGAAGAGGGGCCGCGGGCGTGTGAAAGGAGAGCAGCATGCTGTTCGATGTTTGGGGTAGCGATACCCTTATCCACTGGGCCGGCTGGGCCATGGTCTTTATTGGCCTGATCGTGCTCAACGAGGTCGGCCGCCGCACCAAGCTGGGCGCGGCCATCATCTTTGGCGTGGCTCCGCTGGCCATGACCATCTACTGCGTCGCCATCGCCATTGGCGTCTCACAGGGTGCCGAGTGGGCGCTCACCAACCCCACCCATGTGTACCAGAACAGCTGGTTCCACTACGCCAAGGTATACGCGGCACTCGCCGGTTGCTGGGGCTTCATTGCCATTAAGTACCAGTGGGGAAAGATCGGCAAGGCGCATTGGTTCCGCGCATGGCCGTTTGTGATCGTCGCCATCAACATCATGATTGCCGTCGTGTCCGACTTCGAGAGTGCCTATCACTTCTTTGTCCTGGGCGAGTCCACCTGGGTCACCTCCGAGGGCGCCACACAGCTGGCCGGCTGGAACAACGTGTTCAACGGCATCGCCGGTATCATCAACATCTTCTGCATGACCGGTTGGTGGAACGTCTACGCCTCCGAGGATCAAACCGACATGCTGTGGCCCGACATGACCTGGGTCTACATCATCGCCTACGATATCTGGAACTTCTGCTACACCTACAACTGCCTGCCCACCCACTCCTGGTTCTGCGGCTTTGCGCTGCTGCTGGCGCCCACCGTCGCCGCCTTTATCTGGAACAAGGGCGGCTGGATCCAGAACCGCGCCTTTACGCTGGCCATTTGGTGCATGTTTGCTCAGGTGTTCCCGTACTTCCAGGAGGAGTCCATCTTTGTGACCCACTCCACGCTCGACCCCGGCGCCGCCACCGCGGTCTCGATCGCCGCACTGGTCGCCAACGTCGCCGCGATCATCTACATCGCCTACCGTGCCAAGAAGCTCGGCCGCAATCCCTACAAGCAGGATGTCTTTGAGGGCACCAGCGATTGGGAGAAGGCCACCGCTCGCCGCGCCAAGGTTGATTACGCTCACGCCGAGTAACATGCCCGGCGCAAACATCGCTTGAGCGCGAAGCAGCATAGCCGGCTCCGCGCAACCCAGCGCATTGTAGAGCCCCCGGAATGTGATTCGTTCGCGTTCCGGGGGCCTTTTGCCGCCGCGAGGATGCGGCCGAACGATGCGCTCGAGTTAAATCGGATCTTATATTTCGCACGCGCTTTATATGGCTCCATTTTTGGGTACAGTGTTGTCCCGATATTGAGCTTGGGGGATATATGAAAGATGAGACGATGGGCCAAGAGGATGCGGCCCAAGATGCAGAAGCGTGCGCCGAGGCCCTGGAGAGCCTAGACCGGATTTCACTCGATGAGATTGCGTTTGACGATTCGGGCGTTGATGTGCAGGATGAGCCGGAAACCGAGGCGCAATCCGATGATCAGGATGCAGGCGACGTTGAGCCTGCCGAGGATGAGGCAGATCACGAAGACACCGAAAGCGAGGCAGGCAACCAGCCCGAATCCGACACGGGCGAGGAAACCCTCTTGCTCGACAGCTTACCGGCCGAGGATTCGCTGACCCGCTAGCTTCCTGGCCTGGGTTCCGCACCAGCCGTGGACGAGACCATCGCCATGGGCGATATTCCCCTACCATCCGTTCCCTCGGCACGCGAGGCCGAGGTTCGCCATCGCAAGATGTCGCCCAAGCGCCGCAATCTGATGGTCGCCGGTGTCGTGGCCGTCGCGCTCGTCGCCGGCGGTGCAGGCTATGCTGCCTGGAACGGATATCAGCAAGAGCAGGCTGCCGCTGTCGCCGCCAATGCCCACACGATGATGTCGGTGCAGATTGGCGTGCATGCCGCGGGCCTCGACTGTTCCACTGGCTCCAAGATTCCCGTACAGGTGAGCGGTCAGGATTCTGACGGCTCCTCCGTGAGCGAAACGCTCTATGTTGACGAGCACGGCCGCGGCATCAAACTGCTGCCTGGCGATTACACGCTCTCCATCGCCGCCTCCCCCATCGCGGCCGACGGCACCGTCTACACCGTCCCGACCACCAAGACGCAGGTCACCGTTAAGAGCGATGGACAGGATCTAAGTGCCCAGGCCACCTTTAAGCTCAAGGTGCCTTCGGCCGACACGGTGACTGACGACCAGATCGATGCCGCCGCCAAGTATGCCGAAGAGGGCGGTGCGAGCTCCGCCGCGGCTGCCAAAGTGCTCCAGCAGGCAGCAACCGCGCGGCGCGACGCCGCCGTCAATGCCGTGAGCGCGCAAAAGGCACAGGCGTCCCGTGATGCTGACGCTCGCCACAAGGCAACCGACCTCTACCAGCTCGATATTCCCGTCGAGTGGTACGGCAAGGTCGCAACTTGGCAAAACGGAAGCACGCTATGCATCTATCTGGGCGATGACGCCAATACGCCAATCGTGACGCTTGTCGCCGTGCGCGACGGCGAGACCTTTACGCCCGACGCCGGCGATACAGTTTTGGGCACGGTCAGCCTAGGCAACGGCTACACCGTCTATGCTAGCGGTCCTGTCTATCCGTATGTAATCCCGCAAACCATCAACGGGCGCACGCAGAACCCCGTGTCGACCTACCCCATGGATACGGCAATTGAGCTTGTCGAGCTCACGACCGGCAACCGCTACACATACAGCCAGATCAAAAACGACCTGGTCGGTAAAGACGGCAAGGCAGACACCGCGACCAAACTCGAGACCGACTACCTCGCCCAGATTCTGATGCCGAGCATCAAGGCCCAAGACTAGCCGGGCCGAAGACAGCCGTCCAACACCCACATCCCTAACGCAGTTGCGGTGAAATAGGGACTGTTTTTGCTGGTCAAACCGCAAAACAGTTCCTATTTCACCGCAACTTATTGGTGCCCTTTTGGGTGGCACTCAGCGCCACGGATCGGCTTCGAACAGCGGCTCGCGCTCGGGGCGGCGATCGCTGTAGGGATCGTAGCCGTCGTCGTCCTCGTTCTCGGCACGGATGTAGGGGTCGCGCGGCTTGGGTGCCGGCTTAGGCACAGGCTTGGGTGCGGCGAGTGCGGCATCGGTCGCCGGCGCACTTGTCTTGATCTCGTCTTTCATCTGCATAGCTCCTTGCATCGCATCCGTTCAACATTATCGATTGTCGCACGAAAAAGGGCGGCGGACCCAATTGGATCCGCCGCCCTTGGCGTTTAGAGACGGCTGGCAGATTTTAAGGCATGTCCCATAAATCTACTCGGCGTCGGGGACCTCGTAGGTGGCCGCCGGCGTGTTGTCGCACACGACGGTAAAGCCGCCGTCCTTGTCGGCATCGACCGTCACCTGATCGCCCTCGCGCACCGTGCCGTCGATGATAGCGGCGGCGATGGCATCCACGACCTCGCGCTGAACCAGACGCTTGAGCGGACGGGCGCCAAAGACCGGGTCCAGGCCGCCCACGGCGAGCATCTGCTTGGCCGCCGGGGTGATGGCAAGCGTCATGCGCTCCTTGGCCAGACGCGCGCGAACGTCGGCAAGCTGGATGTCGACGATCTTCTCGATCTGCGCCATGCCGAGCGGATGGAACACCACGATATCGTCGATACGGTTGAGGAACTCGGGGCGGAAGGTCTGAGCCATGGCCGCGTCGACCTGATGGCGCATCTCCTCCTCGTCCTTGTCGGAAAGCTCGGCGATAGCCTTGGAGCCCACGTTGGACGTCATGATGATGATCGTGTTCTTGAAGGACACTTGGCGACCCTGACCGTCGGTCAGGCGACCGTCGTCGAGCACCTGCAGCAGCACGTTAAAGACATCCGGATGGGCCTTCTCCATCTCGTCGAGCAAGATCACGGAGTAGGGACGACGGCGCACGGCCTCGGTGAGCTGGCCGCCCTCGTCGTAACCCACGTATCCCGGGGGCGCACCGATCAGACGCTGGACGCTGAACTTCTCCATGTACTCGGACATGTCGATACGCACGAGCGCACGCTCGTCGTCGAACAGGCACTCGGCAAGCGCCTTGGCGAGCTCGGTCTTGCCCACGCCGGTGGGGCCCAGGAAGAAGAAGCTGCCGATGGGCTTGTCCGGATCGGAAAGGCCCGCACGGCTGCGACGCACGGCCGCGGCCACGGCGGAGACGGCCTCGTCCTGGCCGATGACGCGCTTATGCAGCTCACCCTCCAAGCCCTTCAGCTTGTCGAGCTCGCCCTGCATCATCTTGGACACGGGCACGCCGGTCCAGGCACTCACAACCTCGGCGATCTCATCGGAGGTCACCTGCTCGTTGAGGCCCTCGCCGTCCTGCTGCTTTTGCGCCTCGAGCGCAGCCTCAGAATCCTGAATCTGCTGCTGCAGACCCGGAATCACGGAGTAGCGCAGCTCGGACGCACGGCCCAGGTCGCCGTTGCGCGTCGCGCGCTCCTCTTCACTCTTGGCCTCGTCGAGCTGGCCCTTAAGCTCCTGCACGTGGTCGATGGCGTTCTTCTGGTTGAGCCAGCCGGCCTTTTGCACGTTGAGCTTTTCCTGGACCTCGGCAATCTCTTGGCGCAGGGCCTCCAGACGCTCCTTGGAGGCGTCGTCGGTCTCCTTCATGAGCGCCTGCTCTTCGATCTGCAGCTGGGTGAGCTGACGCGTGGTGGCGTCAATCTCGACCGGCATGCTGTCGAGCTCCATGCGCAGACGGCTTGCGGCCTCATCGACCAGGTCGATGGCCTTGTCGGGCAGGAAGCGGTCGGCGATATAGCGATCGGAGAGGTCGGCGGCAGCCACGAGCGCGCTATCGGTGATGTGTACGCCGTGGAAGATCTCGTACTTCTCCTTGAGGCCACGCAGAATCGAGATGGTGTCCTCGACGGTAGGCTCGCTCACCATAACGGTCTGGAAACGACGGGCGAGCGCCGCGTCCTTCTCGATGTACTTGCGGTATTCGTCGAGCGTGGTCGCGCCGATTGCATGCAGGTCGCCACGGGCGAGCGCCGGCTTGAGGATGTTGCCGGCGTCCATGGAGCCCTCGGTAGCACCCGCACCCACGATGGTGTGGAGCTCATCGATGAACAGGATGACCTTGCCCTCGGATTTTTGCACTTCTTTGAGTACGGCCTTCAAGCGGTCCTCGAACTCGCCGCGGTACTTAGCGCCGGCGACCAGCGCGCTCATGTCGAGCTCGATAAGGTCGCGGTCGCGCAGCGTACTCGGCACGTCGCCGGCCACGATACGCTGGGCGATGCCCTCGACGATAGCAGTTTTGCCGACGCCCGGCTCGCCGATGAGCACGGGGTTGTTCTTGGTGCGGCGGGACAGGACCTGGATGGTACGACGGATCTCGTCGGTACGGCCGATGACCGGGTCGAGCTTGCCGGCGCGGGCAAGGTCGCAGATATTGCGACCGTACTGCTCCAGCGCCTCAAACTGGGTCTTGTCCTCGGCAGACGTCACGCGGTCATCGCCGCGCAGCTCCTCGTAGACCTGCTCGATGCGCTCCTTGGTGACGCCAGCGTCGCGCAGTACACGACCGGCCTCGCCCTTGTCCTCGGCAAGCGCCATCAGCAAATGTTCAGTCACCACAAAGCTGTCGCCCATCTTGGTGGCCTTCTTTTCGGCCTTCTCGATGACGCGGACGAGCTCGTTGGAAAGACCCATCTGCTGGCCCTCGCCGGAAACCTTGGGCGCGTGGTCAATGGCATCCTGCGTGGAGCGTGCAAGCTGAGCCGGGTCGGCACCGATGCGCTCGATGATCACGGAGATATTGCGCTCGCCGGCACCGAGCAGGGCGGACAGCAGGTGAATCGGCTCCACCGCGCCGGCCTGCGCGTCGGCAGCCGTGCTCATGGCGGTCTGCAGCGCCTCGCGCGACGTCATAGCTAGCTTATCGATTCTCATGGAATCACCTCTCTTGGGGCGGCCGCCCTACGGGGCGGCTTCACGTTGTTCGAGAAGTATTGTTGCCAGCTTTGTACGATCTTATACATAAATCTAAGTCTCTATATATAAGATTTTCTGAGTGATTGATGGATAGGGAGCAGGTGCGCTCACCCGCTACGGCCTCGTCCCCTTACTATCTCAATCTGTAACATCTAGCGGCTGTTTATGGCTCTAGATGTTACAGATCGAGATGAAATGACCAGCGGCACCCGTTTATCTCAATCTGTAACATCTAGTCAGCAAATAGAGCTCTATCTGTTACAAATCGAGACGAACAGAAAACACCCGGATCAAAAATCTAAATCTGTAACACCAAGCCCACTTTTAGCGGCCAAGATGTTACAAATCGAGACAGACCGAAAACCACCACAAAGAGGACAGGCACCTTTGTGGTGGTCGCGGTCTCTACTCCTTCGCCGAACCCGTACTTCCCGATTCGACGGTCCAGGGCATCTCATCCTCGAACAGCCATGTACGGGCAGACCCACTATCGCGTGCAGTCTGCGGGTCAGGCAAGCAGGTCTGTTTATAGGCATCTTGGATACACTGACCCATAAAATCGTTGAGCTCGGTCTGGTCGCCCTCCATGACATAGGCAACATCGCCGTCCATGATGTAGATGCCCGGACCCTCATTGCCCTCGTAGCCCGGATCGTACGAGACATCACATAACTTTGCGCCGTTTGCAGTGTCCAGCTCGATGGAAGAGTGGCATCCGCCAACCATGTCGTTCGCTTTTGCCCGATAGGACGCATATCCGTACCAACGCTTAAATGTTTTGCCCTTGAGTAGCTCGGACGCCCTATCGATCAGGCTTGTATCCGTGGTATAGCGCATGGCCCCAAGCTGAATACACGGATAATTGCTAATACCCAGCACAGCCGGCTGCTCATCAAAATCAACCGTAATGGTCTCGGGCTTGTCGTCGCCGGTCAGAAGTTCGACAGATTGAGTCACAGGCTTGACCACCGGCTCCGTCACCGCAGCAGGTAGAAATGCCATACCGACAGCGCCCGCGCCAACCACAGCGATCGCAAGCGCCAAGACAATCAATCCAATACGGGCAGAACGGCTCACGGCAAAACACCCCACAATGCAAACCTTCGCCACCTGCACTAATGATACCGCCAGTTAACACTATTACCAAAAGAAGCCGCGCGCTCCTCACCACCACAAAGGGGACAGGCACCTTTGTGGTGGTTTTCGACGCTAACGGTCGACCATCTCGCGCCATGAGATTAAACTTGAATTGTTCTTTGGACATATCCATTTCTGCCTATCCTCAACAGATCTTTGTCTCGAGGAGCGCATATGAAGCCGCCTCATTCCACCGGTCGCAACGTCATCGCCATTCTCGCCATACCCATCGTGATGCTCTTCCTTATCGTCATCACGCCCTTTTCTTTTGGTATCGCCTCGCCCTTCGATCTTTGCGGGATGATCGACGCCGGCTCGCGTGCCACCTCGCTCTCCTTTGTCTGCCGTGGCGTGTTCTACGAATATGCAATTCCCACCGGAAGTTGGCAGTCCAAGTTACCGTTGCTCGGCAAGGTCGACGGATGCTCCCCCTATTTCTGCCTTGAACCTCAGACGATGAATTATTTGATCGACGACCAGTCCCTCGACTCCATCACCCTCGCCTACGACTACGCACCAAACACCGATGAGCGCCACATGAACCAAGTCCTCGACAAGATGCTTGGACAGTGCGGGCTCACCGAGGAGGCCGGTCGAACCATCTATAACAACCAGCAATTAAAGCGAACAGAACTCCGCCGTGTCGGAAAAATCAAAGGGCGAAACGGGGCTGCCTACTGGCAGGCCTGGGCGACACGCGACAAGAGCGAATTCGGGCACAGCACCTATACGGTCACCGTCTACACCAAAGATGGAATCAAGGACGATGTTGACGATTTCGCGTCATCCAAACTCGGCATCCCCAAAACAACCAAACCCGCCAACCCGGATGAAATTCTGTAGAGCCGCTCATTAACATACCGCTCAACGATCACAACAACATCGAGCTCGTTCCCCACCGCCACAAAGGTGTCTGTCCCCTTTGTGGCGGTTTTCGACAAAAAGAAGCCGCCCCGATAACAGAGGCGGCATCAAGCAAGTCTATTTATTAGCGTCCCTCAAGACCCAACGAGAACGTCGCGGTAGCCCCGGCCACACCTTTCCCTCGGGCGACCCTCGCGAAGCGCGTGAGCACGAGGGAAAGGTGTGTCCGGGGCGTACAGCAACGTTACTCGGTAGCGGCCTTGAACTTATTGTAGTTGATCAGGCAGCCGGCCTTGACGATGGCACGCTCCTCGGCCGTCATATCGGCAATGTAGAGCTCAATCTGCTCGACCGCACCGTCGGCACGCACCACGTAGGCGGCGATGTCCTTCAGGTCGCCATCGAGCGCGGCACGGATACCCGGCACGAAGACGTAATCGCCCACCTCAAAGTTGGGCTCGGCCTCCATCTGGAAGGGCACCATGCCCCAGTTCATCACGTTGGAGCGATAGCGCTTGGTGGCGTACTCGTGGACGATGTTGGCCAAGCCGCCAATCACGCGCTGACAGCTCGCGGCCTGCTCGCGGGCAGAACCGTCACCGGGCTTCTTGGCATAGAGCATAGAGCCGTACTCGGTCGCCTTGGCATCGACCGCGACACCCGCGCCGGCCAGCGCCTCAAACACGCCGGCAAGTTCGGCATCGAGCGCCGCCAGGTCGCCCGCGGCCTCGCCGGCCACGCGACGCTTCTCCACGGCGTCGACCTCCTTGGAACGACCGACGTAGGCCGGATCGCGGCGGCTCAGCGTAAACTCTGCCAAGCCCAGCGGATTGGAGCGGAAGGAGCTCGTCTCGCCCGAAGGAATGAGCTCGTCAGTCGTGGTAACCGGGTCCATGATCTTGGAGCACACCTTGAGCAGGATATCGTCGCCGAGAGGCTCCATCGCGGGCCACGGCTTGATGTTGGGGCCTTCGACCAGCTCGTCGGCCGGCTCAGCCTTGCCAAAGCCCCAGTACACGCGCTTCTTGTACGGCGCGTCGTCAAAGGTGTACTCGCAGGCCTCGTCCCAGGTCTCCTCGGGCAGGTCGGTCGCCGGCGTCAGGACGCCGCCGTTGGCAGCCGTCGCCGCAATGGAGCGGGCGTCCATCAGGGCCACCGCGCTCAGCTGGCCATTGCCCGGCTTGGAACCCTCACGGTTGGGGAAGTTGCGCGTGGTGTGGCGGATGGACAGGCCGTTGTTAGCGGGCGTGTCGCCGGCACCGAAACACGGGCCGCAGAACGCCGTGCGCACGATCGCGCCAGCCTCCATAAGGTCGTAGATATAGCCGCGGCGTGTAAGCTCGAGTGCCACGGGCTGGCTCGTGGGATAGACCGACAGCGAGAACTCGCCGCAGCCGGTGTTGGCGCCCTTGAGCACGCGGGCAGCCTGGACCACGGAGTCGTAGTTGCCGCCCGAGCAGCCGGCGATAACGCCCTGCTGCACGTGCAGCTTGCCGTCGACGATCTTGTCGAGCAGGCTAAAGTGCGTCTTACCCTCGCCGATCTTGGCAGCCTCGAGCTCCACCTCGTGCAGGATGTCCTCGAGGTTCTCGTTAAGCTCGTCAATCTCAAAGCCGTTGGAAGGATGGAACGGCAGCGCAATCATGGGCTTGATGCTCGACAGGTCGACCTCGACGCAGCCGTCATAGTAGGCGACATCGGCGGGCTTGAGCTCGCGGTAGTCGTCGCCGCGGCCGTGCATGGTCAAAAACGCGTGCGTGTCCTCGTCGGTAGCCCAGATACTCGACAGGCAGGTGGTCTCGGTGGTCATGACGTCGACGCCGTTGCGGTAATCGGTCGTCATGTTCGCGATGCCCGGGCCCACGAACTCCATGACCTTATTCTTAACGTAACCCTTGGCAAAGACGGCACGGATGATGGCGAGCGCCACGTCGTGCGGGCCAACGCCGGGGCGCGGGGCGCCCGTGAGGTAGATGGCAACGACGCCGGGATAGGCAACGTCGTAGGTGTCGCGCAGCAGCTGCTTTGCCAGCTCGCCGCCGCCCTCGCCCACGGCCATGGTGCCCAGAGCGCCGTAGCGGGTGTGCGAGTCGGAACCCAGGATCATCTTGCCGCAGCCGGCGAAGTTCTCACGCATAAAGGAGTGGATGACGGCGATGTGCGGCGGAACGAAGATGCCGCCGTACTTCTTGGCCGCGGAAAGGCCAAAGACATGGTCGTCCTCGTTGATGGTGCCGCCCACGGCGCACAGCGAGTTGTGGCAGTTGGTGAGCACGTAGGGCAGCGGGAACTGCTCCATGCCCGAGGCGCGCGCCGTCTGGATGATGCCGACAAAGGTGATGTCGTGGCTCGCCATGGCGTCGAAGCGAATCTTGAGCGCCTCGGGGTCGCCGGACGTATTGTGTGCCTGGAGGATCGAATACGCGATGGTGCCGCGCTTGGCATCCTCGGGCGTCTGCGTAATACCGCGCTCGGCAGCCTCGGCCTCAGGCACAACCTCGCTGCCGTTACGCAGGTAGATGCCGTCCTCGTACAGCTTGACCATACTGTCTCCCACTCTGCCCAAAAGATTTGGGCGCATAGCATACATTCGTTCAATATCGTGCCATAGAACGGTTGCCCGCGGGTTACGAATCTACACGTTCACTTTATCTCAGTAAAGTAAAGGACGAGCCCGGTGTGGGCCGGCAGATTTGTGCAAGAGTGTCCCAAAGTGCCGGCACAAAAGGAACGTCCCCAACGACTGGTCATTTAAGAACGTCCCCAATGACTACTCCAGTAACGCCGATGTGTTGGCAAAGTCAGCGAAAGCCCGCCAGAGCGAGCAAGGTGCCTTGAAACGAGGCGGCATTGATCTTCTGATCATGCCGCCGAAGTTGAAAGGCAGATTGCCGCTCTGGCGGGCTTGCAGCGTCAACTGGTTACGCGGGTTGGTAAACCCGCGTAACTACAAATCCCCGCCGGCGCCCAGCAGCTTGCGCATGACTTGCTCGGGGTTGACCGAGCCATCGCGCGGAGCCAGGGCGGTGATCTTCTTCTGCATCTTGTACTCGTGCAGCTCGTCCTCGAGCTGGCGCACGCGGGCACGGAGTTTTTCGTTCTCGTGCTCACGCTCCTCGGCACGCTCCTTCATGTCGAGGATGCGCACCACGCCGGCAAGGTTGATGCCCTCGTCGGTCAGTTGGTTGATGAGCTCCAGGCGCTCGATATCGGCGCGCGAATACAGACGCGTGTTGCCGCCCGAGCGCTGGGGGTTCACCAGGCCCTTGGACTCGTAGACGCGCAGAGTCTGCGGATGCATGCCGGTCAGCTCGGCCGCCACGCTGATCATGTACAGCGGTTTGTTCCTATTGTCCTCGGCCATGCTACCTGACCCCTTTCCGTCTCGTTATCGTCCATCATAAGCCCGCGGGCGCGGGCGTGCGCCACGGCCGCCCTAGTACGTCGCCTTGTAACGGTTGACTTTCTCGCGGTAGTCGCGCGTGTCGGCCTCGCGCAGCTTGGTCATGGCATCGCGCTCGTCGTCGGACAGGTTCGTGGGGACCTGCACCTTGATCTCGACAAGCAGCGCGCCTGTGCGGCCACGGTGCTTAACATCGGGCGCGCCCATCTCCTTAAAGCGGAACTTTTTGCCCGTCTGGGTGCCCGCCGGTACCTTCAGACGAACCGTCGCCCCGCCGGGCGTGGGCACGTCCACCGTGCAGCCGAGCGCCGCCTCGTAGACCGAGACCGGTACCTCCATGGTCACGTCGGCACCTTTGCGCTTAAACAGCGGGTGCTCCTCCACGTGCGTGGTCACGACCAGATCGCCGCGCTCGCCGCCGGCAACGCCGTACTCGCCGCGACGCTTGTAGCGCAGCTTGCCGCCGTCGACCGCGCCCGCAGGCACCGAGACCGTAATGGTCTGCTGCTCGCCTGTCGAGGGAATGCGATAGGTGACCTTGTGCGTCACGCCGCGAAACGCGTCCTCGGCCGAAACATCGACGGTCAGCGACAAGTCGCCGCCCTTGCGAGCGCGGCTGCGACCCGCGCCGGCACCGGCAGCGCCCGCAGCCCCGGCAAAGCCCGAGCCCCAGTCGCTGCCCCAGGCGCCGTTGCCGCTAAAGATGCTATCGAAGATGTCGCCCCAGCCGCTGGCGCCCGCGCCGGCACCGTAGCCTCCGCCATACGCGCCGCCTGCGCCCGGCATGCCGCCAAACATGAGCATCTGGTCGTACTCTTTGCGCTTCTTCTCGTCCGAAAGCGTCTCGTAGGCCTCGCTGATCTCCTTGAACTTGGCCTCGTCGCCGCCGGCATCGGGGTGATATTTTTGCGCGAGCTTGCGAAACGCGCTCTTGATCTCTTTGTCGGAGGCGCTCTTGGATACGCCCAGGATGTCATAGAAGGTTTTGCCTGCAGCCATCGTAGCTCCTCTCCTGTTTCACCCGCCGCCCAGCGGGCGGCGGCTCATGCTTTCATATGGCACTAGGCCAGAAAGGGCCCCGGGTGTTGCCCCGGGGCCCTTCTCAATTACTCCTCGGTGCTCTCGGCCGTATCGGCCGCAGCATCCTCGGGCGCCGCTTCGGGCTCCGGTGCGGGGCGCTTCTCGCCACCGTAGGTCACCGTCACCATCGCGGAGCGCAGGATGCGGTCCGCCATGCGGTAGCCCTTCTGGTACACGTCGTTGACGGTCTCGTCGTACTGCGATGCGTCCTCGACGCGGCCCACGGCCTGGTGCTCGAGCGGATCGAACGCCTCGCCCTTGGGGTCGATGGGCTCAACGCCCTCGTGCGCAAACACATCGAGCAGCTTGGCATGCACCGCGTCGACACCGTCGACGAACTGCTTAAAGTCGTCGGCAAGCTCCTGGCTACGGGCATGGTCGATCGCACGCTCGATATCGTCGACCACCGGCAGCAGCGCGGTGACGAGCTTCTCGGTCGCGCGCTCGCGCTCGGCGATACGCTCATTGGCGGTGCGGCGACGGAAGTTCTCCCAGTCGGCCTGCAGACGGGCGGTGCGCTCGGTGGCGTCCTTTGCCTTGTCCTCGGCGGCCTTCTGGGCCTCTGCCGCAGCATCGAGCTCGCTGCGCACGTCGGCGAGCTCCTTTTGGGCCTGCTCGAACTTGAGCTTAAAGTCGTTGTCGGCGGCTTCCTCACCGGCGCGGATAGCGGCTTCCACCATCTCGTCCTCGGTCATCGTCGCCTCCTTGTTGGAATCCTCTACCTGGTTCTCGGCAGCCTCGGCGGCCGCGGCCTCGTTGGCCTCGGTATCGTCGACGGCCTCTACGGGAATCTTCACGTCCTTCTCCTCAGAGTCAACGGGGGCGGCGCCAGCGGCGGCCGCCTCCGTGCGAGCTTTACGGGCGGACATGATTACTTGTCCTCGTCGTCCACAACCTCATAGTCGGCGTCGACGACGTCATCGTCGGCAGACTGGGCACCGGCGGCACCGTCGGTCTGCTGCTGAGCGTCGGCGTAGACAACCTGGGCCAGCTCGTAGGCCACGGACTGCAGGGACTCGCCGGCGGCCTTGATAGCCTCGACGTCAGAGCCCTCGAGCGCCTTCTTGGCGTCGGCGATAGCGGCCTCGGCCTTGGACTTCACGTCGGCGGAAACCTTGTCGCCCAGCTCGTTGAGGGTCTGCTCGGTGGAGTAGCACAGGCTGTCGGTCTGGTTGCGGACCTCGACCTCTTCCTTCTGCTTCTTGTCCTCCTCGGCATGAGCCTCGGCGTCCTTGACCATACGATCGACCTCGTCGTCGGACAGAGCGGTGGAGCCAGAAATGGTGATCTGCTGCTCCTTGCCGGTGCCCTTGTCCTTAGCGGAGACCTTGACGATGCCGTTGGCGTCGATGTCGAAGGTGACCTCGATCTGCGGCACGCCGCGGCGGGCAGCCGGGATACCGGTCAGCTGGAACTTACCGAGCGACTTGTTGTCGCGGGCAAGCTCGCGCTCGCCCTGGAGCACGTTGATCTCGACGCTGGTCTGGTTGTCGGCAGCGGTGGAGTAGACCTCGGTCTTGGAGGTCGGGATCGTGGTGTTGCGGTCGATCATCTTGGTCATGATGCCGCCCATGGTCTCGACGCCCAGCGACAGCGGGGTAACGTCGAGCAGCAGGATGCCCTCGACGTCGCCGGTGAGCACGCCGCCCTGGACGGCAGCGCCGTCGGCAACGACCTCGTCGGGGTTCACGGACATGTTGGGCTGCTTGCCGGTCATGGTCTTGACGAGCTCCTGGACGGCGGGCATACGGGTGGAGCCGCCGACGAGGATGACCTCGGTCAGATCGGAGAGCTTAAGCTTGGCGTCGCGCAGGGCGTTGGTGACAGGCTGCTTGCAGCGCTCGAGCAGGTCGCGGGTGATCTTCTCGAACTCGGCGCGGGTCAGCGTGTAGTTGAGGTGCAGCGGGCCGGACTGGTTCATGGTAATGAACGGCAGGTTGATGGTGGTCTGCTGGGCGGCGGAGAGCTCCTTCTTGGCGTTCTCGGCGGCCTCCTTCAGACGCTGCAGGGCCATGGGGTCCTGACGCAGGTCGACACCGTTCTCCTGCTGGAACTTATCGGCCATCCAATCGATGACGCGCTGATCCCAGTCGTCGCCGCCCAGGTGGTTGTCGCCCGAGGTGGACAGAACCTCAAACACGCCGTCGGCGAGGTCGAGGATGGAGACGTCGAAGGTGCCGCCGCCCAGGTCGAAAACCAGGATGCGCTGGTCGGTGCCCTGCTTGTCCAGGCCATAGGCAAGAGCAGCAGCGGTCGGCTCGTTGACGATACGCTTGACGTTGAGGCCAGCGATCTTGCCGGCGTCCTTGGTGGCCTGACGCTGGGCGTCGTTGAAGTAGGCCGGGACGGTGATGACGGCGTCGGTGACGGTCTCGCCCAGATACTTCTCGGCGTCGGCCTTCATCTTCGCGAGCGTCATGGCGCTCACCTGCTCGGCGGTGTAATCCTTGCCCTCGATGTCGACGACGGCACGGCCACCCTGGCCCTCCTTGACCTCATACGGCACGGTCTTGATCTCGGAGGTGCACTCGGAGTACTTGCGGCCCATGAAGCGCTTGATGGAGAACACGGTGTTCTTGGGGTTGGTGACAGCCTGGTTCTTAGCGGCCTTACCAACGACGCGGTCGCCGTCGGCACGGAAGCCCACGACGGACGGGGTGGTGCGGTCGCCCTCGGCGTTCACGATAATGGTCGGAGAACCGCCCTCGAGGACGGCCATAGCGGAGTTAGTAGTACCAAGGTCGATACCAAGAATCTTACTCATTAGAAATTCCCTCTCTCTTTTGCGTTCGCGCCGCCTCGACGATCTGTCGCGCGGCGCTTCGGCTTGTCTTTCAGGATGTAGTGTATCCCCTTATGGGCCGGAATATACAAAATCTAAGTCAATTCATATAAGATTTCTTATTGCTGAGAGTTTAGGTTCTTAAATGCGCAGGTAGACGCACTGTTTGAGTTCTCGGCAAATCTATCGAGATCTATGTAGAGATGGCTGAGGTTTGCGTCCGGGGGTGCCTGGGGGCCGTCTTGCGGAAAGCTCATCCCGGTTTGAGCGTGAATTCCGGGTCGCAGTTTCCGTCTGAAGGCTCAACCGGAAACCGTATCCCGTTTTGAGAGCTGATACCGGGTCGCAGTTTCCGCTAGCGGGCCCAACCGGAAACTGCGACCCGTTTTTCGACAAAATAATGGGATGCGGTTTCCGCAAGCACGCTCAATCGCCCAATATTTCAAGTCACCTTTAGCTAACATTTGCGCAGCTCATCGGCCTCACCTGCATGTTTTTTAGTAAGCCGTGGCATACTCGGCGAACGGTATGAAGATGCCGGCCAGAGGGTATTGCAAACGGTCGCTCCCGTGGTATGTTTTTGCCCGAATCAAACCGGCGCGCATCGCCTGTAGCGTCGGTCAACAGAGAGGAAACTACCATGGCTCATCCCGTAATTGATGCCGACGAGTGCATCGCTTGTGGCGTTTGCGTCGACTCCTGCCCCGCTGGCGTTCTGGAGCTCCAGGACGTCGCTACCGTCGCTGACGAGGACTCCTGCGTCGCCTGTGGCGCTTGCCAGGACGCTTGCCCCGCTGGCGCGATCACCGAGATCGTCGAGGAGTAACAACTCCCCCACTTGCACACTCAAAAGTACACCGTGCACAAAAAAGGAGGCTTCCGCATCGCCGCGGAGGCCTCCTTTTGCATATGTGGGCAGCTAATCTTGGAGCGGGACCCTTGGCAGTTGCGGTGGAATAGTTCCTGTTTTATGTCTTGGATGCCGATTTTAGGAACTATTTCACCGCAACTTATAGATGCGGCGTCGACTAGGACAAATCGTCTTCGTAGGGCATCAGGTCTGCTAGGTAGCCTTTTTCCTTGAGCATAGCCTCGATCTCGTCGAGGGTCTGCTCGTCTTCTGCCGCAATGCGGTGGAAGTGATAGCCGCTCGTCACCGTTAGTAGTGGAAAGCTCTTGCCGCTCTCGATATCGTGCAGGTAGCGCTCAACATCGCGACGATTGCGAATGTCCAGGTCGGCCGTGATCTTACCGTACACGCGGTGATTGACGATCACGTTGAGCACGGCGCCTCCGGCGTCGACGACACTCGTGAGCTCATCGCCTGCCTGCTCCACGCCGTGGCGAACCTTGACCAAGCGCGTGGGCACAGCGGGGCTGCTGGAGGCCTCCTGCAGCACGTAGCCGCGGTTGGTCGCCACGATATCGTGCCCGTCGGCGCGCAGCAGAGCGATGTCTTGCACAACAATCTGGCGGCTCACACCCACCTCGCGGGCAAG
Source organism: Collinsella sp. (assembly GCA_048448865.1). Classification (GTDB taxonomy): domain Bacteria; phylum Actinomycetota; class Coriobacteriia; order Coriobacteriales; family Coriobacteriaceae; genus Collinsella. Next base: position 14,183 of record DBGBLM010000036.1, on the reverse strand, counting down.
TGCGCTGCCCGAAACGGGCTCCTTGGCTTCCTCGAGCACGCCCATGATGGCACGGCGACGCTCGCGGGCGTCCATTATTTACCGTCCAACAGACGCAGGTGCTTGAGCGAGAGGTCGAGAATCGGCGCGGAGTGCGTCAGGGCGCCCGAGCTAATAAAGTCAACGCCCAGGTCGGCAAGCGCGCGGATATTGCTGGCATCCACGTTGCCCGAACACTCGGTCTTGGCACGGCCGGCGATAAGTTCAATCGCGGCAGCCATATCGTCGTGGGTCATGTTGTCGAACATGATGATGTCGGCGCCGGCCTCCATGGCCTCGCGCACCATGTCCAGGTTCTCGCACTCGATCTCGACCGTCGTGGTAAACGATGCATGGGCGCGCGCCATCTCAATCGCACGCGTCACGCCACCGGCGGCATCGATGTGGTTGTCCTTGAGCATGACGGCCGTCGACAGGTTGTAGCGGTGGTTGCTGCCGCCGCCAATCTCAACCGCCGCCTTCTCAAACACGCGCATGCCCGGCGTGGTCTTGCGCGTGTCGACGAGCACGGTCTTGGTTCCCTCGAGCGCCGCGGCCATGCTGTGTGTATAGGTAGCGATGCCGCTCATGCGCTGCAGGTAGTTGAGCGCCACGCGCTCGCCCGAAAGCAACACGCGCGCGTCGCCGCGCACCTGGCCCACGTGATCGCCGGCATGCACCTCGTCGCCATCCGAGACATCAAACAGCACCGAGCTCTGCGAATCCAGCAGCTCAAAGGTGCGGGCAAACACATCCAAGCCGGCGATGATGCCGTCGGCCTTGGCGATAAGCTCCACCGTGGCGGGACGCGCCGTGGGGCACACGCTCGCCGTGCTCACGTCCTCAAACGTGATGTCCTCGCGCAGGGCCTGCAGAATCAGATCATCGACGACGAGCTTCATGGTAATGGGATTCATGGTCTACTCCTCCACGGCCTGCGTGCCGGCGGCACGGGCCAAATCATCGATTGCCAGAGGGTCGGCGCCCAGGGCGCGATGACGGCCATCGAGCGCGGGATCGCCCGCCTGCTCCACTGCGAGCGACTCGCCGGTGCGCATGTACCACGCGGCGCGACGACCCCAGACCAGCGCCTCGAGCAGGCTGTTGGAAGCCAGGCGATTCTTGCCGTGAACGCCGTTGCAGGCCGTCTCGCCCGCGGCGTAGAGCTCGGGCATCGAGGTGCGGGCGTCCTTGTCGACCCACACGCCGCCCATAAAGTAGTGCTGCGTCGGCGTAACGGGAATGGGCTCGTCCAAGATGTCGCGGCCGTCCTCCAGGCAGCGCGCGCGAATGTTGGCAAAGTGCCCGGTCACCACGTCGCGCTCGACGGGGGCAAAGCTCAGCCACTCGTGCTCGGTGCCGTCCTGCTTCATCTGCTCGCGAATAGCGGCGGCGACCACATCGCGCGGCTGGAGCTCATCGGTAAAGCGCTCGCCGGCGGCGTTAAGCAAAATCGCGCCCTCGCCGCGGCAGCTCTCGCTGATCAGGAAGGTGCGGCCCGGCTGCGGCGAGAACAGCCCCGTGGGGTGAATCTGCACGTAGTCCAGGTGCTCCATCTTAATGCCATGCTCCTGAGCAATGTAGCAGGCATCGCCCGTGAGCTGCGGGTAGTTGGTCGAATGGTCGTATACGCCGCCGATGCCGCCCGTTGCCCACAGCGTGTGGCGGGCATGGATCTTAAACGGCTCGCCGGCATGCGCGCCCTCGGCGGCATTTACCAGCTCGTCGGCGGGACGAACCGAGTTGTTCTCGTCCACGGGAACGGCGACGATACCGGTGCACACCGTGGCGCCGTCACGCTCGCCCGTCAGGATGTCGGTCATGGCCACGTGCTCCAAAATCTGCACGTTGTCCAGCTTGCGAACGGCCTGGAGCAGTTTGGTCGTGATCTCCTTGCCCGTAATGTCGGCATGGAAGGCAATGCGCGGACGGCTGTGCGCGCCCTCGCGGGTAAAGTCGAGGCTGCCGTCGGCCTTGCGCTCAAAATCCACGCCCATCGCTAGCAGGTCGTTGATGACCGAACGGCTCGAGCGGATCATGATGTCGACGCTCTCGCGGCGGTTCTCGTAGTGACCGGCGTGCATGGTGTCCTCAAAGAAGGCATCATAGTCCGAGCCCTCGGGCAGCACGCAGATGCCGCCCTGCGCGAGCATCGAATCGCACTCATCGACCGCGCCCTTGGAGAGCATGATCACGCGCGTGCTCGTCGGCAGATTGAGGGCCGCGTACAGACCCGCCACGCCGCAGCCGGCAATGACGACGTCGCACTCCATATCGGGGTATTGCTTGGTTTCCACAGGAATCCTCTCCCTTGTAATGTGGCATAAGGGACCGTCCCTCATGCAACATTGTTCTAGCGTGCTGCGTACTCGAGCATACGGTCGAGCGTGAGCTTGGCCTGGTCTGCTGCCTCGTCCGAGACGCCGATCTGCACCTCGCCCTCGCCCGTCTCCAGGCAGCGCACGAGCTTTTCGAGCGTGATAAGATCCATGTTGACGCAGGTGGGCTGCACCGCAGGGAAGTAGAACTTCTTGCCGGTGCCCTGGCAGCGGCGCTCGAGTTCGTAGAGCACGCCGCGGACCGTCACGATGATGAACTCGCTGGCGTCCGACTCCTCGGCATACTTGATGATGCCGGCAGTGGAGCCGATGTAGTCAGCCTCGGCCAGGACGTCGGCCTTGCACTCGGGGTGAGCCAGCACGAGCGCGTCGGGGTGCGCCTCCTGCGCGTCGACGATCTGCTCGACGGTGATGATGTGATGACGCGGGCAGTAGCCGTTGTTGAGGATGACGTGCTTTTGGGGCACCTGCTCGGCCACAAAGCGGCCCAGGTTCTGGTCGGGAATGAACAAGATGTGCTGCTGCGGCAGCTCGGAGACGATCTTGACGGCGTTAGAGCTGGTAACGCACACATCACTCCAGCTCTTGATCTCGACCGTGGAGTTGACGTAGCACACCACGGCCAGGTCGTCGCCATACTCGGCGCGCGCCGCGTCGACCGTCTCGCGCTTGACCATGTGCGCCATGGGACAGTCCGCGCCCGGCTCGGGCAGCAGCACGGTCTTGGTGGGATTGAGCAGCTTGGCGCTCTCGCCCATAAACTCTACGCCGCACAGCACGATCGTCTGCTGCGGCAGGCTCTTGGCGAGCTTTGCCAGGTAGAAGCTGTCGCCGACGTAATCGGCAACGGCTTGGACCTCGGGCGCCACATAATAGTGCGCCAGGATCACTGCGTCACGTTGGGTTTTTAGCTGATGAATGGCCTCAACGAGCTCTGCGGGTACCAGCGCCGCGCGCTCCGTTGCCGTCGTTGCCGATGCCAGGCCGGCCGCGATATCGCGTGCAAGCTCCGATGCATCCATGTTCGCGCTCTGTGCCATCAAGGCCCCTCTCTTTTGGCGAATCTTGGGTCTTTAGTATGACACCTGGCTTTACAGCTGACAAGACAGCTGTAAAGCCAGGTGTAAAGTTGAAATAAAGATTCAATCATGCGGCGGGTCCATTTTCGAACTGGCAAGCTAAGGATAGTCGAGCCCTCGATAGCGCAGGAGGCATCTTTCGCCACCGCAATGCCGCTCGGCGCGAGTTGCGCACCGTGGGGCGCAAACGGGGTGTTCCTCCGCGGGTGGCGCGAACCCAATGTGGCAAAATCGAACTACTAAGGGGGCCCGAATGCTCAAAATCATCGCCTGCGACGACGACGTCGCCTTTCTAGATAACCTGCACCGCATGATCAACCGCTGGTCGGCCGAGACGGGTACGGCGGTCGATGTTGCACTCGTTACGCGCGGCGAGGACCTGCTGGCACGCCATGCCGCATCGCGCGCCGACATTATCATGCTCGACATGATCATGCCGCTCGTCAACGGCATGGACACCGCCCGCGAGCTGCGTCAATCCGATACCGCCGTGCACTTGGTGTTTCTGACCTCATCGCCCGAGTTCGCGCTTGAGTCCTACGAGGTCCGCGCCTTCGACTACCTGCTCAAACCCGTGACCTACGAGCGCGTGGCGCAACTGCTCGACGAGCTGTCGAGCCTGCGTCCGGCAGCGACCGACGAGCTCGTCATCAAAACGTCCTTTGGCTACCATGCCCTGCGCCTATCCGATATCGAATATGCCGAGGCTCGCAACAAGCACGTGGTCTTCCACCTGCGCGACGGCCGCGATATCGAGGCGCTCGAGCCGTTCCGCAGCATCGAGGACCGACTGGCCCAAAACGCGACCTTCTTTAAGTGCCACCGCAGCTACCAGGTCAATCTGCGCAACATCGACCACTTTAACCGCACGGAAATCGTCATGCGCTCGGGCGCGTGCATACCGCTCGCGCGCAGCTGCAAGCAGGGATTCCAAGACGCCTACTTTGCGGTGCGGTTCGAGGGCGGGAGACGCTGATGCTTTCCTCGGCAGAACTGGTACTTTGGGCAATCCACCATGCGACGACGTTGCTCTTTGGCGTCTTTGCCTCGGCGGCGCTGTGCGGTGTCGAGATCAACCGCCGCCATTCGCTCGAGCTGGTGGGGGTCGGCGCCGTAACCGGCACCGCTTTTGCGATTGCCAACCTCGTCGGTGGTGAGCTGCTTGCCCGACAGGCCTATCCACTCGTCGTGCATCTGCCGCTTGTCGTCTACCTGTGCGTACGCTATCGCCTGAGTCCGCTGCTCGCCATCCTGGGCGTCACCAGTGCCTACCTGAGCTGCCAGTTTAGCAACTGGATGGGCATCGCCGCATTCGCCGCCACCGATTCGCAGGTCGCGTACTACGTGGCGCGCATCATCACCACGCTCGGCGTCTTTGCCGTCTTGTTGCATTGGGCAAGCGACATTGGCCCCCGCCTGTCGATCAAAAGCCCCACCGAGTTGGAGATTCTGCTCATCCTGCCGCTCGTCTACTACATCTTCGAGTACGCCACCAACGTCTATACCACGCTCTTCCACTCGGGCTCGGTGGTAACCGTTGAGTTTTTGGCGTTCGCCCTCTGCGCCTTCTACCTTATGTTTCTTGCCGTCTACCTTCGCGAATACGAGGCAAAGGAAATCGCCGAGCGCGAGCGCTGGATGCTCGCGACCCGCGACAGCGCGGCCATCAAAGAGCTCGAAGCCTGGTGCAGGCCGGACGCGAGCTCTCGGTTCTCCGTCACGACATGCGCCACTACCTGCGCGGTCTAGCGGCCCTGATCGAAGAGGGTCACACCGATGAGGCGCTCGAGCGCATCGACGCGCTCTGCGAGACCAACGACCGCACCGCCGTGCGCCGCTACTGCGCCAACGAAACGGTCAACATTGCGCTCTCGTCGCTTTCCGCGGACATCAACGCGCACGGCATCACCGCCGACCTGCGCGCCGCCGTACCCGAAACCGTCCACGTGGGCGATGTCGATCTGTTCAGTGTGGTATCGAACGCCCTGGACAATGCCATCGCCGCGGCGAGCGCCGCCCCCGAGGGCAAGCGGTTTGTCGACCTGGACCTTCGCTACGAAGACGGTCATCTTCTACTGCTGGTTTCCAACACGTTTGGCCGTGCGCCGCACATGGTCGATGGCATGCCCGTGGCTCAGCACACTGGGCACGGCTTTGGCACCAAGAGCATTATGCTTGCCGTCGAGCGCATGAACGGCAACTGCCAGTTCCGCATTAATGGCGACCGGTTTGAGCTGCGCGCCGTGATGTAGGGGCTGCCGCCAGCCTCGCTACAGCGGTGCGGCCGCCGGGGTCAGCTGCTTAATGTAGGCCCACATGCGCTGCTTGGCGGCCTTGTCGGTGAGCGCCGCCTCAAAACCGTCGAGCGCCAGCACACGGCGCCCCTGCACATGGGCGACCAGGCCGGGCTTAAGCATGGCGGTGTCAAAGTCATCAATTGCCACAAGCATATCGGCATAGGTCTCGCGCATGACATCGGCCGCACTGTTGTCCAGCAGCAGCACCGCCTCGGGGTCCAAGGTCTCCAGCGCCTCGCGGAACAGGTCGCACGTCAGGGCCTCGCCCTCCGCGACCGCTCCGTCGCCCGCGCCGGAGACGCTTGCCAGCACGCAAAAATCCTCGGGGGCATATCCGATAGCGCCGAGCGCCTTGCGCAACGCGGCGCCATCCGCGCCGGCAGCCAGCTCACCGCCCGAGCACTCGGCTTCATCCAAATCGCCTTTGACCAGCACAATCGGCGAGCACGCGTTGCCCGAGATACGTACGCCGCGATCTGCAAGCGACGCGAGCTCCTGCTCGGTCGCCTGAGCGATGGCTTCTTTTTTCTGGCTTTGTGACGTGGGCATGCGCTCTCCAATCGTTTGCGTGCCCACCATTATATAAAAGAGCCGCCCGCGAGTGGTTGCTTTGCGAGCCGCTGGGTATAAACACGGTCGTACTGAGTTTTACGCGGCCGAGCCGCGTCGCATTATGGAGGTCACCATGGCTGACATTAAGCAGATTACCCCCGAGAACTTCGACGCTGTCGTCAACGATAGCCTGCCCGTACTGGTTGATTTTTGGGCCCCGTGGTGCGGCCCCTGCCGCTCGCTCTCGCCCATCGTAGACGAGGTTGCCGACGAACTGGCCGGCAAGCTGGCCGTGGCCAAGTGCAACGTCGACGACAACCAGGACCTGGCCATGAAGTTTGGCGTCATGAGCATCCCCTCGCTAATCGTCTTTAAGAACGGCGAGGAGGTCGACCGCTCGGTTGGCGCCTGACCCAAGGCAAGACTTCAGGCACTGCTGGAGAAGCATCTGTAATACGCTTGTTACTTGTCTGCCGTCCATGAGCGGTTTTGCACCGCTCGCCGGAGTGCCAAACGCAAGGCATACGACCACGGATAGTATGGTAGACACAAACAGCCCCCAGTGAACGGGTGCGAGTCAGACGGACTCGCACCCGTTTTCTTATGCGGCGGTGCCCAAGGCGGGCGTAGTAGAATCTGAACCACCATATCGCCCCGCACAAAAGGAGATTCCCATGCATGACGTCGGAATGAACATGAGCCAGCTTGCCATGAGCGTCAAGCAGGTCGACGACACCATTGAGCTCGCTCACGAGTGGAGCCATCAGCTGCTGCATGCGACCGAGAACTTTGACATGGAGCGCATTGGTGCCAAGCTCGAGGCCGCCATGTCTGCGCTGCACGAGGCGCACGATGCGCTCGAGGGCTACGAGGAGGCCATCGAGGCAGATCATAACTCCGTCGGCTCTGTGAAACTGGTGTAACGTGGCCGAGCACGAGCACTCGCACGATTACGGTGCGGACGACGATGCGAGCTGCCGCTGCAGCGGCTCCAGCTCCGAGCTGGTCCGCTTTTCGGTCACCGCGCCCGACGACCTGCTGCGCCGCTTTGACGAGCAGATTGCGCGCCGCGGTGACGTGGCCAACCGTTCCGAGGCCGTACGCGATCTGATTCGCGCCTCGATCGCCAAGGAGCAGATGCGCACGCCCGACGAGCAGGTCATCGGTTCGCTCACCATGATCTATGACCACCATACCGGCGATCTGACGCGCCGTCTGGACGAGGTGCAGCACGACTACACCGACGAGATTGTCTCGACCATGCACGTGCATCTGGACCACCACAACTGCCTGGAGATTCTGGCGCTCAAGGGTCGCGGCAAACGCGTCTACGAGCTGGCGGACCGGTTGCTGGGGCTGCGCGGCGTTAAGCACGGCGAGCTCACCTGCGCCGCCACCAAGCAAAGCTTGGGGCTGTAACAGCACACACTTCAATGAAGGAGGGTCGCATGCGGCATGTGCATATTCATGTGACGGGCATTGTGCAGGGCGTTGGCATGCGGCCATTTGTGTATCGCGAGGCTATGGCGCATGGCATTTGCGGCTGGGTGCTCAACGCGGGCGATGGCGTGCACATCGAGGCGCATGCTTCGGTCGAGGCACTCGACGGCTTTGTCGCCGCGCTGTCGGAGCATGCGCCTGCCGCGGCCCGCGTTGAGCATGTCGCTGTTGCAGACCTGGAGCCCGATGCTTGGGATGCCGACGATGAGCAGGCCTTTCGTATCGTAGCGTCGCGGGATCAGACCATGCACACGACGCTCATCTCCCCCGATATCGCCACCTGTGACGACTGCCTGCGCGAACTGTTCGACCCCGCCGACCGACGCTATCACTACCCCTTTATCAACTGCACCAACTGCGGGCCGCGCTTTACCATCATCCGGTCGCTGCCTTATGACCGAGCGGCCACGTCGATGGATTGCTTTCCTATGTGCCCCGAGTGCGCTGCAGAGTATGGCGACCCGCTTGACCGGCGCTTTCACGCGCAGCCCAATGCCTGCTTTGACTGCGGGCCACATATTACCTGGCGCGAGGCGGCGGGCGACATGGAGCTCGAAGGCTCGGGGGCGACGCCAGCCGTCGGCAGCACGCGCGAAACCAGCGATGCCATTATTGACCGCTGTGTCGAGCTTCTGGCCAGCGGCGGTATTGTCGCCATCAAGGGCCTGGGCGGATTCCATCTGGCCTGCGACGCCGCCAATGAGCAGGCGGTGGTCGAGCTGCGCCGTCGCAAGCGCCGCAGCAACAAGCCGCTTGCCGTTATGGTGCGCAGCCTTGCCGATGCTGAACGCCTGTGCCACGTCGATGATGCCGAGCGCGGCTTGCTAACCGGTACCATCCGCCCCATCGTGCTGTTGCGCCGACGTGCTGTTGGCGAGGGAGATTCCCCCGACGCCCTCGTGCTCGCGCCATCCGTCGCGCACGATTTACCCGAGCTCGGCGTCATGCTCCCCTATACACCGCTTCAACATCTGCTGCTTGCAGCTGCCGCGGCGCGCGGTATGCACGCACTCGTCATGACCAGCGGAAACCTGAGCGAGGAACCTATCGAGATCGACGACGACCTTGCTTGGGAACACCTCGTTGCCCCCGGCATCGCCGATGCGCTGCTCGGCAACGACCGCGCGATCCTCTCGCGCTACGACGATTCCGTGGTGCGCCTGGTCGACGGTGCCGTTATGCTCGTGCGCCGCGCTCGCGGATATGCGCCTCGGCCGTTGCCGCTGCCGGCACTCGACGCCGCTCCGTCCTGCGTGCTCGCCTGCGGGCCACAGCAAAAGGCAACGATCGCATTCACGCGCGAGGACACGAACGGCGAGGCGGCCTGTTTTGTGTCGCAGCATATCGGCGACGTTGAAAACGGCGAGACCTTCGATGCCTGGAACGCCGCGCGCACGCGCTTGGAAGACCTTTTTGACTTGACGCCCGCCGCGCTGGCCTGCGACTTGCATCCCAGCTATCTATCGAGTCAGTGGGCACGCGAACAGACACGAAAATGCAATCTGCCGCTCGTCGAGGTGCAGCACCATCATGCGCATATCGCGAGCGTAATGGCCGAGGCTATCGCCGCGGGCCAGCTTACAACCGACGCGCGCGTCCTTGGCATCGCCTTTGACGGCACGGGGGCGGGCACCGACGGAACCATTTGGGGCGGCGAGTTCCTTGTCGCCAGCCTTGGCGGCTTTGAGCGCGCCGCGCATTTGCGCACCTGGGCACTCCCCGGCGGGGCGGCCTCCGTGCGCGACGCCCGCCGCAACGCCTTTGCCCTGCTCAGTGAGCTCGGCCTGCTCGAGCACCCAGGTGCCGCAGGGCTATTGAGCACCCTTGACGAGCAGACGCGCAGCATCACGGCTACGATGATCGAGCGGAACATCAACAGCCCACGCACGAGCAGTATGGGGCGCCTCTTTGACGCCGCCGCTGCAGTTTTGGGCATTTGCGGGCAGGCAACCTACGAAGGCGAGCCTGCCATCGAACTCGAAGCCGCCGCCTGGCGCGCGCTCGGCGGTGCGACCGTTCGTCTCGACGGCAATCATGCAGGCGTATTCACGTCTGCCGACGACTCCCCCATCTTGGACCCCCAACCGCTCATCGAAGCTCTTCTGAATGGAATCGAGGCAGGCGCGCCGGCCGACAGGCTCGCGCTCGACTTCCATATCGCCATCGCGCGCCCTTCGGCACGAATCGCACGCAAAATCTGTGCGCGCGAAGGCCTCGATACCGTCGCGCTCTCGGGCGGCGTGTTCATGAACCGGCTTTTACTTCAGCTCCTTACCCACGAGCTCAAAGACGCCGGTCTTGCCGTCTTGGTCCCCCACGCTGTGCCCGTCAACGACGGCTGCATCGCCTACGGTCAGGCCGCCATCGCCCGCGCTCGCCTCGCGCAGACGGCGTTGCGATAGGCTGTTTTGCCAGCCTGCGCGCCGCCGTCTCACAGGTGTAACGCGTTTGCTCGTGACTCCCGCGAGCGCTACCATCAACTGATGGGTAATTAGGCGCCTATCCAGCGCAAAACGTATAAAAGGGGAACATTATGTGCCTTGCCGTTCCCGGTAAAGTGGTTAAACGCGACGACGACCTTAAGGCGACCGTCGACATGATGGGCATCGAGCGCCCCGTTTCGCTGCGCCTCGTGCCGACGGCACAGGTAGGCGACTTTATTCTCGTGCACGCCGGCTTTGGCATTCAGATTGTCGACGAGCAGGAAGCCCAGGAGACACTCGAGCTCGTCAATACCATGACCGAGCTGGCCGAAGAGGACCAGCTCGCCACCGACCCGGCCGAGGCATACTAGTGGCGGCGGCGCAGCCGGTTCGCTCCGGTATCGACTTTTCGGCATTTCGCGACCCCAAGCTGGCTCGCGAGCTCATCGATCGTATTCATGAGCTTGTCGGCAACCGCAGCATCAACCTTATGGAAGTCTGCGGCACGCATACCGTGAGCATCGGGCGCTATGGCTTTCGCTCCATTATGCCGACGGGACTCAAACTGCTAAGCGGCCCGGGGTGCCCCGTTTGCGTCACCGCCAACCGCGACATCGATCACGCAATCGCGCTTTCCAACATGGACGGCGCCATCATCACCACCTTTGGCGACATGATGCGCGTGCCCGGATCGTCCACCTCGCTTGCCGCGCAAAAAGCGGCGGGGCGCGACATCCGCATCGTCTACTCTCCGCTCGACGCACTCGACATTGCCGAGCAAAATCCCGAACGCCCGGTCATCTTTATGGGCGTCGGCTTTGAGACCACAACGCCCACCATTGCCGCCGCTATCCTGGAGGCCGACGCACGCGGGCTCCAGAACTTCTCGGTCTACTGCGCTCACAAGACCACGCCGCCGGCTCTGCGTGCGATCTCCAACGACCCCGAGACGACCATCGACGGCTTTATCCTGCCTGGTCACGTCGCTACCATCACAGGCCTGGCACCCTTTGGGTTTTTGGTCGATGAGTTCGAGACCCCCGGCGTAGTCACCGGGTTTGAGCCGGTCGATATCTTGCAGGGCATCTGCATGCTGGTCCAGATGGTTGTCGAGGGCCGGCCCGCAATCGACAACGCCTACCGCCGTGGCGTCAATGCAGACGGCAATCCCGTAGCGCGCCAGCTGGTCGAACAGGTATTTGAGCCGTGCGACACCACGTGGCGCGGGCTGGGACCGATTGCCAGCTCGGGTCTTTCTATCCGACCCGAATTCGCACGCTTTGATGCCGGCGTCCGCTTTGACGCGCCCATTGAACCGACGGTCGAACCACGCGGGTGCCGCTGCGGCGACGTGCTGCGCGGTGCCATCACGCCGAGTGACTGTCCGTTGTTTGGCCACGCATGTACGCCCGAACACCCCGTCGGCCCCTGCATGGTGAGCTCCGAAGGCAGCTGCGCGGCGTACTACCGTTACCGCGACTGCTAGGTTCCGCCGTTCTAACGAACGGCGGACCGGCCGACGCTGCGCACCATTCAGGCGAGCGATTTGCCTTTCAATCGTCGGCTGCGGGCAAAAGCCCAGCAGCCTCCTCTTTCAAGGCAACTCACTTCGTCTGAATGGCGCTCGCTGACTTTTACTTAACATCGATTCTGCCACACTCGGCTATTGCCGATTCCACCCACGATTGGAGTTTTCGATATGTCCCGTACTGCCACCGATAGCACTGTCCTGCTGGGCCACGGCTCCGGCGGCCAGATGATGAAACGCATTATCGATGAGGTCTTTCTGGATGCCTTTGGGTCGCCCGAGCTGCTTGCGGGCAACGATGCCGGTGTCGCCGCGCTGCCCGCAAGCGGGCGAATCGCCATGTCGACCGACAGCTTTGTGGTAACGCCGCAGTTCTTCCCCGGCGGCAATATCGGCCGCCTCGCTGTATGCGGAACCGTCAACGACGTCGCGACCTCGGGCGCTAACGTGCGCTACCTATCGTGCGGCTTTATCCTCGAAGAGGGCTATCCCATGGATAGGCTCCGCCAGATTGTGCAGACGATGGCCGAGACGGCACGCGAGGCGGGCGTGTCCATAATCACGGGCGACACCAAGGTGGTCGAGCGCGGCGGGGCCGACGGCGCCTACATCAATACCGCCGGCGTGGGCGAGGTGCCTGCGGGCGTGGCGCTCAGCGGCGCAAACTGCCAGCCCGGCGATGTCATCCTGGTCTCGGGTACACTGGGCGACCACGGCATCGCTATCATGAGCCAACGCGAGGGTCTGGCGTTTTCGAGCACCATCGAAAGCGACGCCGCGCCGCTCAACCACCTGATTGCCGATGTGCTTTCCGCAGCACCCGACACACGCTGCTTCCGCGACCCCACGCGCGGTGGCCTGGCCTCGACGCTCAACGAGTTTGCGCAGGCCAGCGGCGTTGCCATGGAGATCGACGAGGATGCCGTGCCCGTGCGTCCCGACGTGCAGGCCGCCTGCGAGATGCTCGGCTACGATGTGCTGCAGGTGGCAAACGAGGGCAAGATGGTTGCCGTCGTGCCGGCCGAGCAAGCCGATGCCGCGCTGAGCGCCATGCGCGCCGCCCGCTACGGCGAGAATGCCGCCATCATCGGCCGCGTGCTGCCACTTGGATCGGACGCTCGACCCGCCGTGCGCGTACGTACCGGCTGGGGCTCGACCCGCATCCTCGACATGCTCGTAGGAGAGCAGCTGCCGAGAATTTGCTAACGACAAAGGCTCAGGGCTATTAAAGATATTCAGATTCCAAACATGCCCGGCACGCATGCCCAGTATCATGGGGTGCGTTTTACAACTCAAGCGGCAGGAGCACCCATGGCAGCAGCTTTTTCCCATGTGATCTTTGACCTGGACGGCACCATTCTCAACACGCTCGAGGACCTGGCGGCCGCCGGCAACCATACCTGCGAGGCGCACGGCTGGCCCACGTTTGCCGTTGACGAGTACCGCTACAAGGTGGGAAACGGCATGCTCAAGCTGGTTGAGCGCTTTATGCCCGCCGAGTACGCAGGCGACGGCCGCATGTTTGAGCAGACACTTGCCGAGTTTAGGGCTTACTACGGCGAGCACAAGGAAGACCACACCGCTCCCTATGCCGGCACGATCGAGATGCTCGACCGCTTGCGCGCCGCGGGCGTTCAGCTTGCCGTGCTCACTAACAAGGACCACGTCTCGGCGGCTCCGCTTATCGAAAAGTATTTTGGTTCCGAGCGCTTTGCGCTGGTGCAGGGCCGTGTCGATGCGTTTCCGCCCAAGCCCGAAGCACCCGTCACGCTGCATGTGATGGAAGAGCTAGGCGCCGACCCGGCGACCACGCTCTACGTAGGCGATTCCAATGTCGATATCCTGACCGGCCACAACGCCGGCCTTAAGAGTGCGGGCGTCAGCTGGGGTTTCCGCGGCCGCGCAGAGCTGGAAGCCACCGGCGCCGACTACGTGGTGGACACCCAGGCAGAGCTCGCGGCGCTGGTGCTGGGCGAGTAACGAGCGACACTGCTTAACGCAGCTGCGGCAATTCTTCCGCGCGGAAAGCGCATCCCGTTTTGGAGCTCCGGAATGGGATGCGCTTTCCGTTTGAGGCGCATCAGGGAAACCGCATCCCGTTTCAGAGTAATATTCCGGGTCGCACTTTCCGTAACCCACCCCATCCGGAAAATGCGACCCACTATTCGGCCAAAAACCGGGTCACGGTTTCCCAAGCAATCGATGCAACGCTGGCACAAGGAGTGTCCCCAACTGCCGCCTGGTCATTTAAGAACGTCCCCAATGACTACAAGTGCCGCACCATGGCAACGACGCAGGTAGAGGATGGACAGACACTATGACCCAATCCGAGGGCACTAAAAAGATAGGAGCCCCCGCTCGTGACCGCGGGTCGGGGCTGCGACAATGATGTTGAAGTGCCATAGGCGCAGCCGCGCCGCAACGAGGTTGGGAGGCTCCCATGCCAA
>DBGBLM010000035.1:0-3780 GCA_048448865.1 Collinsella sp. | reverse complement strand
GAGCGTCCATAACGCCAACATAGGGCTGAACATGAAACCGAGCACTGTGGCGATTGCTGCGCTCACCCAAGGACCGACGACCGGAACCAAATGCATGATGCCGGTAAAGATAGCCATGAGCGCCGCATACGGATGGCCGATGATCATAAAACCGATAAAGGCGAGGAAACCACCGCAGATGGACGTCACGACCATACCGCGCATGTAGCCGCCGACAGAGCGAGAAAGAATGGCGACCATAAAGCGGTACGAGGTCTCCTTCTCCTGACCGATGATGGTGCAAATCTCGTGGTGCATGCGAGGGTAGTCGCAGGCCATCCAGTAGGCAAGCACCAGGCCAAGGAAGATAACAAACAGCTGCGACGCTGTATTGGTGATGAGCGGGAACACACCACGACCAAGCTCGGCGGCAATCTGAGACACATACTTCGATGCCACGGCAACTAGCGACGAAAGATTATCGTCCAAATACTCCTTGAGCGGCGTGCTGTTAAGCGTCTTGGCATGCGAGATCATCTCGTTGAGGTCGCCACCCGCAACACGAAGCTGCTCGGGCAGTCGGCTCAGGACTTCCATGATCTGACCAAAGAGAATCGGCGACAAGATACAAACGACACCGACGAGCACGGCAACAACAACAATAAGCGCGATAAGCGAACCGATGCCGCGATTCACGCCATGGTGCTCGAGCCAATTGGTGATCGGGGACATCACAAAAGCAATGATGGAGCCGACGGCAAGAAACTCGATAACCGGTGCCAGGATGCCCATAAGGTTAAAGATGACAGCAGCGATAACAATGCAGCCGACAACAGCCCAAATGCGCAGCGTCAGAATGCGGGTGTCGCGCAGCACGCGATCGGTTTGTTGGGGGTGCTCACTCATGAACGAATCATCACTCCGTCGGGGTCGATCTTGCCCTGAATCTTCTTAAGCGTGCGGCGCAGCAGACGCGAAACCTGCACCTGAGAAATACCCAGCTTCTTGGCGATCTCGATCTGGGTCATGCCCTTCACAAAGCGCAGCTCGATCACCTCGCGCTCGCGCGGCGAGAAATCGCGGATGGCTTCCTCGATCACCAGGCGGTCATCGGTAAAGTCGAGCTCGTTGTCATCGTCGGCGTAACGGTCGAGAATCGACGGCGCATCGTCGGAATCGGACGCACCAGGAGCCTCGATGGGCACCGAGGTATAGGCCGAAGACGATTCCATAGCCTCGAGGACCTCATCGACAGTCACATCTAGATACTCAGCGATCTCCTCAACCTTGGGCGAACGCTGCAGCTCGTTGGTAAGTTTGTCAGTAGCCTGGTTGACCTTGGCCGAGAGCTCCTGCAGACGACGCGGTACGCGCACGCTCCAGCCCTTGTCGCGGAAATGGCGTTTGATCTCGCCCAGGATAGTGGGTGTCGCAAACGTCGTGAACTCGAGTCCGCGCTCGGGATCAAAACGGTCGATAGCCTTGAGCAAGCCCAAATAGCCGACCTGCATGAGGTCGTCGAGCGGCTCGCCGCGATTCTTAAATTTGTTGGCAAGAAACCTTACCAGGTTCATATGGGACATGACGAGCTGCTCACGGGCGTCCGGATCACCGGTCTCCTTGTAACGACGAAACAGCTCGCGGGTTTTCTCCTTGTCCCAAGCGGTCTTGCCGCTCCGGGAACGTTCGGTCATATTAGATATCCGCCTTGAGGTCGAGGGAAAGCGTCAGGGGCGCCGCAGTCTTTTCGTAGGAGTCGCACACGCTCGCGAGGATGAGCTCGGCATACACCGCAGCCTGGTCGTCTTCATCGACCGTAGCCTGGTCGCCAAAGGTAATAGTCATGCCAACGTGGGTCTCATCGACATCGAATTTGATGGTGATGTCATCGCAGTCGACCGCGGTGCAACCAAAGATGAAAGCCTCCTCGGCAGCCATGCGGATGTCCTCAATGCGATCGACAGACATAGAGCACAGGGCACCAACGTTGGCTGCCGTCATGCGCACAAGGCGAGCGAGACGCGGGTCACCGGCAACGGTCAGCGTGATAGGGCAGGTTGCTTCGCTACTCATCGCAGGACTCCTCAGAGGTCTCGGCGGGCGTATAGGTGTAATACTGAGCCGGCTTGGATACAGACTTCTGACCATCATCGTCGCCCGCGGCGGCCTCGTCCTCGCCAATTAGGATGCGCTCGGTAGGCTGCTCGGCCTCCGCAGCGGCAGCGGCGAGCTTGCGATCGGCGTCGGCTGCAGGAGCCTTCACCTTATTGAAGAGCTTCTGCACAGCACCGGCGGCAGAGTCGGTCACGCTCGACACAGCATTGCTGGCCTCGGCCATGCTGCCCGTAACCTCGGAAATGTCGCGAACCACGGCTTCGACCTCTACGAGATTGGAGGTAAGGGCATCAACTGCCGTCTTGCTCGACTTAAGCAGCGGCTCCATCTGGGCAAGCGCCGGCGTAAGCTCATCGACAGCGCCATCGAGCTTTGCCACCACAGGATGAGCCTCGGCGATGGTGTTGTTGAGGTCGTTCACGGTCTTATCGAGCGAGTCGACAACGGTGCGGGTCTTGCGCAGGGTAAGCGCGAGCTCAACGATGGCCCACACGCCGGCAACAGCGAGCAGCAGCAGGGCGATTTGAATGGGACTCATACAAGCCTCCCAAAGGAATCGATATACAGACGGTTTCCATGGTACCCCAAAGGGGACCGAACATGCCATGAGCAGCAACGTGGGACAAAATTATCAGCAGCTACTTCGGTGCATTCCCGCTGCGGTCGCGTTCACTTTGCTCTACGCGCCATTCTTCCCAACCGCGGCCGGCAGGCTGCCAGAACGCGCCGCGCTCCAGTCCCTCGGGCAAATAGCGCTGATCGACCCAGCCTTCGGGATAATCATGTGGATACTTATACACACCGTATTCATCGCTGCCCGGGCGATGGCGATCGCGCAGATAACTCGGCACCTCGCGAAGCCCACTAGAATGGATATCGGCCAGCGCCGCATCGATCGAAGCCTCGCACGCGTTGGATTTTGGCGCCAAGCACACATAGAGAGCGGCCTGAGCCAGGTTAATGCGGCACTCGGGATAGCCAATGACCTCGGCAGACTTAAACGCGGCATGTGCCACCAAAAGCGCCTGCGGGTCGGCGTTGCCGACGTCCTCAGAAGCATGAATCATAATGCGACGGGCGATAAACTTAGGATCCTCCCCTGCATCGATCATGCGCGCGAGCCAATAGATCGTGGCATCGGGGTCGCTACCGCGCATGGACTTGATGAACGCACTGATAACGTCGTAGTGCATGTCGCCGTTTTTGTCATACGTAAAGCCGCGACGCGGGTTGGCGATCTTCACGTCATCCACGGTGATGGGATATCGCTCCCCCGCCGCGGGCGCTGGCGTTCCCTCGGTATCGGGACGCGTGACGGCAATCTCGCTCGCAAGCTCGAGCGTCGTGAGCGCCGAGCGCGCATCACCCGCGGCCAGCGTGCAAATGGTCTTAACCGTATCCTCATCGGCCGAGAATTTGCCGTTCAGGCCCTGAGGTGCCTCGAGCGCACGCTCGATAAGCATGGCGATATCCTCGTCCTTTAAATGCTCAAGCTCCACGACGCGACCACGTGAGAGCAGCGCCGAGTTGACCTCGAAGTACGGATTCTCCGTCGTAGCGCCAATCATAATGACGGTACGGTTCTCAACTGCATGCAGCAGGGCATCCTGCTGCGACTTAGAGAAGCGGTGAATCTCATCGATGAATAGAATGGTGCGGCGGTCGTACGTATTCAGGCGCGTCTTG
>DBGBLM010000034.1:0-8216 GCA_048448865.1 Collinsella sp. | reverse complement strand
GCATTTATCGGCACCGGAATCATGGGTGCCCCCATCGCCGGCCACATTTTGGACGCCGGCTTTCCCGTCACAGTCAACAACCGCACCAAGTCCAAGGCGGCGGCGCTTATCGAGCGCGGCGCCGCCTGGGCCGATACGCCGGCCGATGCCGCGGCGAACGCCGATGTCGTCTTTACCATGGTGGGCTATCCCTCCGAGGTCGAGGAGCTCTACCTGGCGGGCGACGGCCTGCTCGCGTGCACTAAGCCCGGCGCGGTCCTGATCGACCTCACCACGAGCTCGCCCGAGCTGGCGCGCGACATTGCCGAGGCCGCCCAGGTCTCCGGCCGCATGGCGTTTGACTGCCCCGTCACCGGCGGCGAGTCGGGTGCTATCGCCGGCACGCTTACGGCTATCGTGGGCGCCACCGAGAACGACATCGCGCCGGTCCGCGACATCCTTGCCACCTTCGCGGCCAACATCTGCTGCTTCGACGGCGCCGGCAAGGGCCAGGCTGCCAAGCTCGCCAACCAGGTGTCGCTGGGCGCCTGCATGGTCGGCATGGCAGACGCCATGGCATTTGCCGAGCTGAGCGGCCTTGACCTGGAGAAGACCCGCCAGATGATCCTGGGCGGTACCGGCAAGTCCGGCGCCATGGAGAGCCTGGCTCCCAAGGCGCTCGACGGCGACTACAAGCCCGGCTTTATGGTCGAGCACTTCATTAAGGACCTGCGCTTGGCGCTCGCTTACGCCGACGATCGTGAGCTTGCGCTGCCCGGCGCCGACGTGGCCTTTACGCTCTACGACATGCTCGACGCCATCGGTGGCGCCAAGCTGGGCACCCAGGCCATCACGGTCCTCTACAAGGAGGAGGCCGACGCCATCGCCGCCGGTCTGGACTGGTCGCAGTATCGTCCCGAGGAGCACGGTGCTCACGAGGACGGCTGCGGTTGCGGCGAGCATGGCGACGACCACGAGTGCGGTTGCGGCCACCATCACGGCGAGGACCACGAGTGCTGCGGCGGTCACGGTCACGATGACGGCCATGAGTGCTGCTGCGGCCACCATCACGGGGAGTAGCACCCATGAGCTGGACGTTCGTGGTGTTAGCGCTGGTGCTCTTTCTCTTTGCGATTTACATTGGCTTTTTGTGCGGCCAGTGGGCCTGCGAAAAGCGCGTGATCACCAAGCGCGACTACTGGATTGCCAACTTTGCAGGAGCGGCGGCAGTCGTCTTGCTGACCTGGGTGTTTTCGCTGTTCCCGCTGGTGCAGTTTGCGCCGATCGGCTGGCTCGGCGGCTTTATCGCCGGTCTTAAGATGAGCTTTGGCGAGTCCGTTGGTCCATGGCGCAAGCACGACGAGGTTTTTAACGTCAACAAGGCTCATCGCGCCGCCGCCGACGCGGGCGACGCCGAGGAGCGTCGCCGTGCGCGTCACAATGGTGCAGCCGACCGACAGCTCATCTCGGTCACCGATGACAGCAAGGGTGCTGGCAAGCACGCTAAGAAATAGTAAGAAGAGGTAACTATGGCAGAAAACAAAGACGAACAGCTCACCGACGAGGAGCTGGCACAGCTTCAGCTGGCAGAGGAGAACGAGAACGCCGTCGACCGTCTGGTCAAGGAGCTCGGCTGCCCCACGCGCCGCATCCGCCAGTTTGCCGCCCGCGTGCTGCACCTGCTTGCCGAGCGCGATCCGCAGCGCGTCGTGCCCTGCGTGCCCGCGCTGATCGAGGCGCTCGACCGCCCCGAGGCGCAGACCCGCTGGGAGGCCCTCGATGCCCTGACGGCGCTCGCTACCACCTGCCCCGAGCAGCTGGGCGATGCCTTTGAGGGCGCCGAGACCGCGCTGTTCGACGAGATCTCCTCCACGCTGCGCTATGCCGCCTTCCGCCTGCTGTGCGTGTGGGGTGCCACGAGCGTCGAGCGTTCGCGCGAGGCTTGGCCCATCCTGGACGAGGCCATCCAGTGCTACCACGGCGACCTTGAGTATCGCGACATGCTCGGTTGCCTGTACGAGTTTTGCCAGGGCGAGATCGACGCCGAGGTTGCCGAGAAGCTTGCGCTGCGCCTTAAGTTCGATGCCGAGAACGGTAAGGGCAGCTATCTCAAGGCCCGTTCGAGCGAGATTTGCGAAATGCTTGTTAAACGTTTTGGCCTGGATCTCTCCAAAAAGAAGAAGCGTGCTAGCGTTAAAAAATCTGACGACGCCGAAGACGAGGAGTAACAGATTATGGCGCACGATGTAGTCCTGATTCCCGGTGACGGTATCGGTCCCGAGATTACGCAGGCCATGCGCCGCGTGGTCGAGGCTGCCGGTGTCCAGATCAATTGGAACGTCCAGGAGGCCGGTGCCGGCGTCATGGACGAGTTTGGCACGCCGCTGCCCCAGCACGTGCTCGATGCGGTCGCCGAGACCAAGGTTGCCATCAAGGGCCCCATCACCACGCCGGTCGGCACGGGTTTCCGCAGCGTCAACGTGGCCCTGCGCAAGCACTTCGACCTGTACGCCTGCGTGCGACCCTGCCTGTCGCAGCCGGGCGACGGCTCGCGCTTCCGCGACGTCGACCTGGTTATCGTGCGCGAGAACACCGAGGACCTCTACGCCGGCATCGAGTTCGATGAGGGCGCTGCCGAGGTCGAGGAGCTCTCGCAGCTCGTTGAGCGTTCGGGCCAAAAGACCTTCGCCGCCGATTCCGCGATCTCGATCAAGCCAATCTCCATCGCCAAGAGCCGCCGCATTGTGGAGTATGCCTTTGAGTATGCTCGCCGCTGCGGCCGCAAAAAGGTGACGGCCGTGCACAAGGCCAACATCATGAAGGCGACCGACGGCCTGTTCCTGCGCGTGGCGCGCGAGGTGGCCGCCAACTATCCCGATATCGAGTTCAACGACAAGATTGTCGACGCCACCTGCATGGGCCTGGTCCAGAACCCCAACGACTTCGATGTCCTGGTGCTGCCCAACCTGTACGGCGACATCGTGAGCGACCTGTGCGCCGGCCTCGTGGGCGGCTTAGGGATGGCCCCCGGCTCCAACATCGGTGCCGACTGCGCCATCTTCGAGGCGACGCACGGCTCCGCGCCCGATATCGCTGGCCAGGATATCGCTAACCCCACGGCCGAGATTCTGTCTGCGGCTATGATGCTCGATCACCTGGGCGAGAACGACGCGGCCAATCGCATTCGTGCCGCCGTTTCTGCCACGCTCGACGAGGGTGAGCAGGTTACCGGCGACGTTCGTCGTGCCCAGACCGGCTCCGTTGAGGGCGCTGTGGGCACGCAGGCCTTTGCCGATGCCGTTATCGCGCACCTGGCCTAAGGCATGCAGACTGCAAACGCCTAAATAGTACTTAAGTGTTTGCGTATAACCTGAGAATCAATACGCCCGGCGCTCTGTCGGGCGTATTCTATTGCGGACTATGTTTCCTAACAAGGAGTAACTGATATGGGTCTGATTCAAAAGAAGGACGAGAAGGACGAGATCGACGGCATCCAGATCATCGAGCGCGGCGAAGGCCCCGACGGTGACGAGGACGAGAAGATCGACCTGGTCGCCGGTACGTCTGCCGAGCACATTGCCGCCGGTACGACGGCCGAGGAGGAGGACGCCCGCCTGGAGGCTCAGATTGCCGCGGATGCCGCCGACGAGAATCTGATGCCCGAGGAGCAGGATGAGGTCAACGACTCCGACGTGGACGACCATGCATCCAAGCACAAGAAGACGATGATTGCCGCCTTTGTGGTTGCAGTCGTGATCGCTGCGGTGGTCGGCTTCTTTATCGGCAATGGCGGCTTTGGCAGCAAGGGCGTCGGCTCGGCGACCCTCACCGAGGACCAGCTCGATTCGACCGTTGCAAGCTACAGCTACAACGGCAAGAAGAGCGACATCACCGCGCGCGAGGCCATCGAGAGCCAGTACAGCCTTGATACCGTCAAGGATAGCGATGGCAACTACACCGCTCCTTCTGCCGACGTTATCCTGTCCTACGTGCGCAACAAGATCCTGCTCGACGCCGCCGAGGACGAGGGCATCACCGTCTCTTCTAAGGAGATGAAGAAGTACGCCGAGGATTCCATCGGCACTTCGGACTACAAGACCATGGCCACGCAGTATGGCGTGTCCAAGGACCAGGCCAAGCAGATCGTCCGCCAGTCCGCGACGTTGCAGAAGCTCTACAAGAAGAAGGTCGGCGACAGCTCCGCAAGCATGCCGACCGCCCCGACCGAGCCTGCTGACGGCAACGAGGAGACCGCGAGCAAGGACTACGCCGACTACATCATCAACCTTGCCGGCGACGAGTGGGATAGCGAGAAGGGTGCCTGGAAGGATGCCGACAGCACCTATGCCAAGGCCTTTGCCGATGATGCCTTTACGGCCGATAGCGCCACCTATAAGCAGGCCATGACCGCCTATTACACCGCCTACCAGCAGTATTCCTCGCAGGCTTCGAGTGCCAGCTCCAAGTGGACCGAGTATGCTAACGGCCTCTACGCCAAGGCCAATATCAGCATCTACGGCCTGTTTGCGTAAAGATTGCCTGAGCCTTCGAGTACGAAGCCGAAATATCTGATGGAGCCCCCTAGAACGGACATCGTTCTAGGGGGCTTTTTGCGTTGTAGGGAAGGGCGGGGAAGAGGGTGGTAGGGGAGAGGTTATATACAAATTCTTGGAGACTTTATTCATGTAAAGTGAAAACGATTTCGGCCAAACTGGTAGTAACAATGTGGTACCACTGTTCATCTGGTAGTAACCAATTTTGATTCGAAATCGAATGGAAATTGCTAAAAATTAGTTTGGTGATGAAAGAAACGCAACACGCCTACCTGCGTAAATTACTGTTTACGGGCCAAAACTAACCGTTTGGCAACGAAATAATAATTTGAACGAAATGTGGTGGACGTTTGAATTGAGTGTGTGCTACCGTACATACCAGCAACCCCAAATAGGGACTGGGTTGTCTAAGTTTGCGCACCAATGCCGGCAAGCGGAGAAGCCGGTATGCACAAGGCGCGGACATGGAACTCGTTGGTGAACAACGAAAGAAAGGTTGGAGGAGATACCATATGATGAAGTACCTCCAGAAGCTCGGCAAAGCGCTGATGCTTCCCGTCGCGGCGCTTCCCGTCGCAGGTATTCTTATGGGCGTGGGCTACCTGCTCGCTCCCGCAGTCATGGGTGCTGCCGGTGGCACTACCGGTTTTGCCTATACCGCCGGTTTCCTGCTCATCAAGGCAGGCGGCGCTCTTATCGATAACATGGCCTGGCTGTTCGCAGTCGGCGCCGCTGTCGGCCTTGCCGACGATCACGATGGCACCGCTGGCCTCGCTGGCCTCGTCGCCTTCCTGATGATCCAGCAGCTCCTGAACCCCGCTGTTGTTGGTACCATTCGTGGTATGGACGCCGATGCTCAGACCGCTTGGCTTGCCACGACCGAGGGCATCGCGTTCTCCAAGATCGCTGGTAACTCCTTCATCGGCATCCTGTCCGCCGTCATCGGTGGCACTTGCTACAACAAGTTCAAGGACACCCGTCTTCCTGACTGGCTGGCCTTCTTCTCCGGCAAGCGTTGCGTCGCCATCATGACCGCCGTCATCTGCATCGTCGTCTCCGTCGTCCTGCTCTTTGCTTGGCCCCTCATCTTCGGTGCGCTCGTCGCTCTGGGCGAGGGTATCGCTGCTATGGGTGGCATCGGCGCTGGCATCTACGCCTTCCTCAACCGCCTGCTCATCCCGACCGGTCTGCACCACGCACTCAACAACGTGTTCTGGTTCGACACCATCGGCCTTGGCGACCTGACCCACTTCTGGGCTGGCGAGACCTCCGCTGACGTCAAGTGGAGCCTCGGTATGTACATGTCCGGCTTCTTCCCCTGCATGATGTTCGGTATCCCGGGCGCTGCCCTGGCTATGGTTCAGACCGCTAAGAACAAGAAGGCTGCTATCGGCCTGGTTGTCTCCGCTGCTATCTGCGCCTTCGTCTGCGGCGTCACCGAGCCCTTCGAGTTCGGCTTCATGTTCCTGTGCTTCCCGCTCTACGTCGTGTACGCTGCCCTGTACGGCATCTTCACCATCGTCACCTACTATGTTGGTTTCCGTGCTGGCTTCTGCTTCTCCGCTGGTGCTACCGACCTCCTGTTCTCCTCTAGCCTCCCGGCTGCCGCCAACACCTGGATGATCATCCCGCTGGGCATCGCTGCCTTCGTGGTCTTCTACCTCGTGTTCCGCTTCGCCATCACCAAGTTCAACCTCATGACCCCTGGTCGCGAGGATGAGGATGTCGAGGAGACCTCCGCTTCCGCCGCTGCTGGCGACGACAAGTTCGCCGCTCTGGCCGCCGCTGTTCTTGCTGCCGTCGGTGGCAAGGAGAACGTCAAGACCGTTGACTGCTGCGCTACTCGTCTGCGCTTCGAGCTCGGCGATTCCGCTCCGGTCGACGAGGCTGCCTGCAAGAAGGCCGGCGCTCTGGGTGTCATGAAGATGGACAAGGGTGCTACCCAGGTCATCATCGGCACGCAGGTCCAGGCTGTTGCCGAGGAGCTCAAGAAGCTTCTCTAAGCCTTAAAGACGTATCTGTCTTGCAAAGGGTCGTCCCGTTCCGCGGGGGCGGCCCTTTTTGCTACCTCGATACCTGATGTAGCGTTGTAATTGGTATTACAGTGCGCAGGCTATCAACCGGCAAACAATATTGAAATATGCTGGTTGACCTACTGTTATTCCAATAAAACTGCTATAGTACGTGGTGTCTGGTTACAACCAATTTCGAGTCATTTATCCGGCAGGTATCATTATGGCAATGGGAGCGCGCAAACAACCTTTGTACGATCAGCTCGTCGATTTGCTGACCGATAAAATCGATCACGAGCTTCGACCCGGCGACTATTTGCCGTCCGAGCGTGACTTGTCGGAGCGCTACGGGCTCTCGCGTACGACGGTTCGCCTTGCCCTGCAGGAGCTTGAGCGCCTGGGCTTGGTGGTTCGTCAGCGCGGCCGTGGAACCATGGTGTGCGACCGCTCTCTGCAAACGGCAAACCTCTCGCAAATCTATAGCTTTACCGAGCAGATGAAGGCGATCGGCCGTGTGCCCAAGACGACGATTCTTGAGTTTACCGAGGTCGAGGCTGATAAGAATATTGCCGTAGAGATGAACGCGCGTCTGGGCGAGCGTCTGTACAAGATCAAGCGCCTGCGTATTGCCGATGGTGTGCCGCTGATGATTGAGTGTACATATCTGCCGAGTCGCAAGTTCTTTGCGCTTAAGCGCCCCATGATCGAGAACAAATCGCTGTACGACATGATCGAGCAGGACTTTCACGAGAAAGTTCGCGTGGCAGAGGAGGAATTCTACGCGAGTATTGCCCGCCATTCCGACGCACGTTTGCTCGAGATTGCCGAAGGCGCACCGGTCCTGGATTTGATTCGTACCACATATGACATGAACAACGAGGTTATCGAGTATACGCGTTCGGTTGCGCGCGCCGACCAGTTTAAGTACAAGGTCTACCACAACCGCGCAGTCTAGAGTTATTGGGTATAAACGGCTTGGCGTGTTTTGCGGCGGGTGCAAAATGTGCCAAGCGCAAGAAGGCAACGAACAATCGCTCGAATTAACAATGCAGTGGTTTTTGATCCGCCCTAAAACGCACTGCGGGTACGGGAGCATAGATGAGCACGTATGCTATCAAGGCCGACAAGTTCTTTTTGCCGGCGGGGCCGCAGCTGGGCGGCTACCTCATGGTCGAAGATGGCGTCTTTGGCGCTTGGCAGGCCGATGAGCCCGCTTGCGAGGTCAAAGATTATTCTGGTACATGGATTGCGCCGGGCATGGTGGACACCCACATTCATGGTTTCTATAACCATGCTACGACCGATAACGATGCCGAGGGTATCAACATCAGCTCGACCGAGCTCGCTCGTCGTGGTACCACCAGCTGGCTGCCTACGACCTTTACCGACGGCGTAGAACAGATCAAGGAGGCCTGCGCCGCCATCGCTCAGGCGGACGAGGGCCGCGGCCCCGACTTCTGCGGTGCTCGTATTCAGGGCATCTACCTGGAGGGTCCGTTCTTTACCATGAAGCATGTGGGTGCCCAGAACACTGCTTATCTGATCGACCCGTCCGAGAAAGTTTTTGACGAGTGGCAGGAGGCCGCCGGCGGTCGTATCGTCAAGAGCGCCATGGCGGCCGAGCGCGATGGCGCTGCCGCTTACGCTGCGGCTCTGAGCGCAAAGGGCGTCG